>CAZFJE010000055.1:0-17688 GCA_964519555.1 uncultured Thermoleophilia bacterium | reverse complement strand
TAGCACTGGATGCAGCGGTTCATCTCGTGGGTCACGAACGGGCCCAGATCGTGGTTTTCGAACGTGCGCTTGGCGTAGGTGTAGCGGCGGTAGGCGTGGCCGGTCATCACGGTCATGTCCTGCAGGTGGCATTCGCCGCCCTCGTCGCAGACCGGGCAGTCGTGGGGGTGGCTCGTCATGAGCAGCTCGATGACGCGGGCGCGGAAGCGCACGACCTCGTCGTCGGAGATCGCCACCCGGTTGCCGGCGCGGGGTCGCGTCAAGCAGGACATCACGACCTCGCCCTTGTCGTCGTCGTCGTCCCAGAACAGTTTCACGGCGCACTGCCTGCAGGCGCCGATCGATCCCATGGCGGGGTGCCAGCAGAAGTAGGGCACGTCGTAGCCGAGCGAGAGGCAGATGTCGAGGAGATTGCGCGTGTCGTCGACCTCGTAGCGTGTGCCTTCGATGGTGATGGCGACGGTGGCCACGGTCAGCGCCTCGCCGTCGAGTCGGCCGTGCGGTAGCTGCAGTGATGCTCGTCGATGTGACGCTCGAACTCGTCGCGGAACAGCTTGAGAGCCGTGCCGAGCGCCTTGGTAGCGCTCGGCGCGAGGTCGCAGAAACACATCTGCTCGCCCATGAACCACATCTGCTCGACGAGCAGGTCGATGTGCTCGGGGCGCCCGCGCCCTTCCTCGATGTCGCTCAGGACACCGACGGTCCAGGGCAGCCCGGCCCAGCACGGCGTGCACCAGCCGCAGGACTCCTGCGCGAAGAAGCGCAGGAGGTTCAGGCACAGGCCGACGGGGCAGACGGAGTCGTCGATCAGCAGCGCCGTGCCGGTGCCCAGGCCGGTGCCGGCCTGCTTCATGTGGTCGAAGTCCATGAGGACGTCGATCTCGGCGGCCGACAGGAGGGGCGTCGAAGCGCCGCCGGGCAGCACGGCGCGCAGCGTGTAGCCGTCGCGCATGCCGCCGGCATACTGCTCGATCATCTCGCGCATGGGCGTGCCGACCGGCAGCTCCCAAGCCCCAGTGCGCCGGGCGCGTCCCGAGACGCCGCAGATGCGGGTGCCGCCCTCGTCGGTGCGGCCCAGAGCGTGCCAACGCTCGGCGCCCAGACGGACGATGCCGGGCAGACAGCACAGCGACTCGACATTGTTGATGACCGTCGGGCGACTCCACAGGCCGGCGCTGGCCATGTGGGGCGGGCGCCAGCGCGGGTTGGGGCGGTCGCTTTGCAGGGCGTTCAGCATGCCCGACGCCTCGCCGCACATGTAGCGGCCGATGCTGACGTGCAGATTGATCTCGAGATTGAAGTCGCTGCCCAAAATGCGCTCGCCCAGGTAGCCTTTGGCCCGGGCCTCGGCAAGCGCCCGCGTGAGCAGGGCGTGCGGCTTGTCGTACTGGTCGCGCAGGAAGATATAGCCCGTCTTGGCCCCGATCGCGTAGCAGGCGAGGGCCATGCCCTCGATCAGCAGATGGGGGCTGCCTTCGATCAGGTACCGGTCCTTGAAGCTGCCGGGCTCCATCTCGTCGCCGTTGCAGACCACGTACTTCACGGACGGCGCGTCGTCGCCCATGGGCACGAAGCTCCACTTGCGTCCGGTCGCATACCCGGCACCGCCGCGGCCGCGCAGCCCGGCGTCGCTGACCACCTTCGTGACGTCGGTCGGCGCGAGCTCGCGCAGCGCCTTACGCAACGCTTCGTAGCCGCCGGCGGCCTCATACTCGGTCAGGTCGAGGGCGCGCCTGTCGGCGCGAAAGGCGGCCGTCATGGGGCGCTCGTCGGGCGTGAAGTCGGTCGCGGACGGGTCAGTCATAGCGCTCCAGGATCTGGTCGATGCGCTCGGGCGTGAGGTCGCCGTGGAACTCGTCGTCGATCTGCATGGCCGGGGCGTGATCGCACTGCGCGAGACAGACGATGGGCAGGAACGTGAAACGTCCGTCGGCCGTGGTCTCGCCGAGCCCGATCCCGAGACGCGCCGAGATGTGCTCGCGCATCTGCTCGTAAGCCATCACGTAGCAGCAGTCGCTGTCGCAGATGAGGATGACGTGACGCCCGACGGGCTGACGGAAGAGCATGTTGGCGAACGTCGCGCGCGAGTCGAGCTCTTCGACCGAGACGCCCAGGACCTCGCCGATGTCGGCCAGGGCCTGGTCGGACAGCCAGCCGCGGTGGCGCTGCACGACGCGCATCGCCCCCGCCGCCGCCGAGCGGCGGTGCGGGTAGTGGTGCAGGGTCGCCTCGATCTCTGTGCGTTCGTCGTCGGTCAGCATGCCGGTGTCACCTGTCCACGTCGGCCATCACGAAGTCGATACTGCCGAGGACCGTGATGAGATCGGGGATCTCGAAGTGCTCGGTCATGAGCGGCAGCGCCTGAAGGAGCGGGAACGACGGCGTACGGATGCGGTTGCGATAGGCGCACTCGGCGCCGTCGCTTACCAGGTAATAGCCGTTGTTGCCCTTGGTCGCCTCGATCCCCAGGCAGGCTTCGCCCGGTGGCACCACGGGCCCCCAGCTCACTCCGAGGAAGTGGTCGATGAGCGTCTCGATGTGGTGCATCGTGCCGGGCTCCTTGACCGGCGGCGTGGCGAGCGGCTGATGCGACTTGTAGGGGCCGCCCGGCATCTGCTGACGGCACTGCCTGATGATGCGCAGGCTCTGACGGATCTCCTGACTGCGAACCCACACGCGATCGTAGCTGTCGCCGCTGTCGGCCGTCGGCACGTCGAACTCGAAGCGCTCGTAGCCGGAGTACGGCCGTTTCTTGCGTACGTCCCACGAAAGGCCGGCCGCGCGCAGGTTGGGCCCCGTGACGCCCCACTCGATCGCCTCGGCCACGCTCAGCGGCCCGACGCCCTTGGTGCGCGCTTTGGTGATGCGGCTGCCGAGCACGAGAGCGTCGTACTCGTCGAGCCGGGGCGGCAGATACTCGAGAAAGTCGTCGACGAGCTCCTCCCACCCCAGGGGCAGGTCTTCGGCCACGCCGCCCAGGCGAAACCAGCCCGGGTGCATGCGGCCGCCCGTGATGGCGCCGGTGATGTCGTGGATGCGTTCGCGGTCGCTGAACATGTAGAAGACCGGCGACAGGGCGCCGATGTCCTGCGCGAAGGTGCCGTAGAACAGGAGGTGGCTGTTCACGCGGTAGAGCTCAGTGAGCATGACGCGGATGACCTGGGCGCGTTCGGGCACCTCGAGCCCAGCGAGGCGCTCGGCCGACATGAGGTAGGCGAGGTTGTTGACGACGCCGCCTGTATAGTCGACGCGGTCGGTATAGGGGATGAAGGTGTGCCAGGTCTGGCGCTCGCCGATCTTCTCGGCGCCGCGGTGGTGGTAGCCGATGTCGACGAGGCACGAGACGATCTCTTCGTCGTGCAGACCGACGACGATGTGCACGACACCGTGCGTGCCGCCGTGGTGCGGGCCCACGTTCAGGAACATGATCTCGGGGTCTTTGGCGAGCTCCTCGAGGCCCCACTCCTCGGGCCGGAAGGCGAGCATGTCCTGCCACTCGGCGGCGCGCTCGGGCGGCATGACGAGGCGGCCGATCTCGGTCGCGCGCGCAGCCGATTCCTTGCGCAGCGGGTGGCCTTCCCACCAGGGAGGCATGAGGATCCGCGGCCGGTCGGGCAGGCCGTCGAAGCCCACGCCGAACATGTCCCAGACCTCGCGCTCGTACCAGGCGGCCGCCGGGAACACGCCGGTGATCGTGGGCAGCGTGGGCGTCTCGCCCTGCAGGGCGACCTTGAGCCGCACGTCGCGGTTGTGCTCGAGCGAGAGCAGATGGTAGACGAGCGTGAAGTCGCTGGCCGGCTGGCCCTCGCGGTGGACGCGCACGCGCTCGTCGATGGCGGTCAGGTCGTAGAGCATGGGGTAGGTCGTCGCGGCCTCGCTCTTCAAGTGGGCCACGATCTCGCGCGCGCGGTCGCGCGGCACCCAGACGGTGGGGATCTCGTCGGCGGTCGGCTGCACGGTGAGCTCGAGGTCCGGGAACCGGGCCTCGAGCTCACCGACCACGCCGACCGCTTCGTGCGTCACGCTCACGGTCCTACACCTCGCCTTGGGGTGGCAGTTCCGTGGCAAGGGCGCGGCTGGGGCGCTTGAGGTCGCGCATCGATACCCGGGGGACACGCTGCACGCCCTGCGGTCCCACGACCCACGACAGCGGGCGCTCCTCGGTGGCCACCGCGGCCTGCAGCAGCAGGAGGCCCTCCATGAAGGTGGTCGGCGAGGGCGGGCAGCCCGGCACGTACACGTCGACCGGCAGGAACGAATCGACGCCCTGCACCACGCTGTAGACGTCGTACATGCCGCCCGAGTTGGCGCACGAACCCATCGAGATCACCCAGCGTGGCTCCATCATCTGTTCGTAAAGGCGCTGCACGATCGGCGCCATCTTCAGAAAGACGGTGCCGGCGACGACCATGACGTCGGCCTCGCGCGGCGAGATGCGCAGGATCTCGGCGCCGAAACGGGCGATGTCGTACCGCGGGGTCACGGTCGTGGCGAGCTCGACGAAGCAGCACGACAGGCCGAAGTTGAACGGCCACAGGGAGTTCTTGCGGCCCCAGGCGACCAGCGACTGCAGGCTGCCGAAGGCCGTGGGCGGACGGTCGGCGATCAGGTCGGTGGGGGTCTGGCTCAGGCCGCTCAGGGCGAGCGCGGTCCGCGAAGGGCCGCCGCGCCGCGCGTGGTTGTCGTCGGGGCGCTTCACAGCAGGTAGACCACGACGAAGATGACCACCCAGACCGCGTCGACGAAGTGCCAGTAGTAGACGGCCGCTTCGACCATGCCGGCGGTGCCGGTGCCGCGGGCAATCGCGCCGGCGGTGCCGGCCGTTTCGGTCGGGCGACGCGGGCCGTCGTGGGCGGCGCGGACCATCAGGTAGACGAGCAGCAGGATGCCGACGATGACGTGAGCGCCGTGGAGCCCGGTCAGGGTGAAAAACGATTCTCCGGTGAGCCCGCTCGAGAGTCCGAAGCCGGCATGAGCGTACTCCCAGATCTGGCCGCTCAGAAATGCGATACCAAGGATGACGGTCGCCGTAATGTAGGCGCGGAACCAGGCCAACCGGCCCTTGCGGTAGCTCGTCAGAGCGTAGTGGGCGGCGATTCCGCTGGTCATGAGGATGACGGTGTTGACGATGGGTAGCGTGGTCGGCAGCCGGCCATGGATGCCCAGGGTCAGGCCACTGTGGACGCGCAGGTGCAGGTCGGCGCCGATGAGCGCGCCGAACAGGACCGTTTCCGAGCCGATTAGCAGCAAGATGCCGGAGCCGAGCGCGGTGAATCGCTGCCGAGGCATGACCGGCGGTTCGGGTACGGTCCAGCGCGCCGACATCCAGAGGCCGGCAAGGATCAACAGAAGCGCGATGCCGAGAGCTGATACCAGCAAACTGGTAAGCAGGCCGATCCCCACGACCAGGACGGCGATCGCGGTCAAGAGCGGCAGCTTGGTCCAGTGATCGGCGTTCGCAGGTTCGGCATGGAGGGCCGCCACCTCGGCGGGCGTCTCGTTGACGGGTTGCGTGTCGCTGGCGATATGCGCAAGCGGCTGGCCGGGGTGTTTGGCGTCCCAGAGTGGCAGATCGCTCTGCACGAACGGCAACGTGGCGAAATTGCCGTGCGGCGGCGGTGAGCCCGTCGCCCACTCGAGAGTCCAGCCGTCCCAGGGGTCGTCGCCGGCCGGCTCGCCGGCCAGCAGCGAGCGGACGATGTTGACGATAAAGATGACGATCCCCGCGCCGATGATGTACGCGCCGATCCCGGAGATCAGCTCGAGCGTGCTCCAGCCGAGATCGCCCGCGTAGGTGTACTGGTGGCGGGGCATGCCCAGCAGACCAAGACCGTACATCGGCATGAAGGTCATCAGGAAGCCCACCGAAATAACCCAGAAGTGCCACTTGCCCAGACGGTCGGACAGCATGCGGCCGGTCATCTTCGGGAACCAGTAGTAGACGGCGGCAAAGGCGATAAAGGCAGTGCCGCCGAACAGCACGTTGTGCAGGTGGGCGACGATGAACATCGTCTGGTTGACCTGCCAGTCGAAGGGGACCGAGGCCTGCAGCACGCCGCTGATGCCGCCGATCGTAAAGAAAGCGATCATGCCGCAGGCAAACAGCATCGGTGTCTTGAAGCGCAGGGCGCCGCCCCACATGGTCGCCAGCCAGTTGAAGATCTTTACGCCGGTCGGGATGGCGATCAGCATGCTGGTCGCCGCCATGAAGGTGTTGAAGTAGGTCGGTAAGCCGGCCGTGAACATGTGGTGGGCCCACACGAGAAAGCTCAGAAATCCGATCACCAGGATGCTGATGATCATGGCCGTGCGGCCGAACAGCGGCTTGCGCGAGAAGGTCGGCACGATCTCGCTCATCATGCCGAAGGCAGGCAGGATGAGGATGTAGACCTCGGGGTGGCCGAAGAACCAGAACAGGTGTTCCCAGATGATCGGGTCACCGCCGCGGGCGGGATTGTACCAGCCGGTGTGGTAGAAGCGGTCGAGATAGAGCAGGGCGAGCGCCGCCGTGAGGCTGGGAAAGGCGAACAGGATGAGGAACGAGTTGACGAATGTGGCCTGACAGAAGAGCGGCATGCGCAGCCAGCTCATGCCGGGAGCACGCAGCCTTATCATCGTCATGATGAAGTTGATGGCGCCGGCCACTGAGGAGATACCGAGCATGGTGAGCGCCACGATCCAGACGCTGACCCCGTCGTGGGGGGAGAAGGCTCGTTCGGTGAGCGGGGCGTAGCTGAACCAGCCGGTGTCGAGCACGCCGCCGTAGAGAAAACCGGAGTACAAGAGGAGGCCGCCGAACAGGAACAGCCAATAGCTCAGCGCGTTCAGACGCGGGAATGCCATGTCACGGGCACCGATTTGAAGTGGCACGATGTAGTTGGCAAAGCCGATCAGGACGGGCATGGCAAACAGGAAGATCATGGTCGTGCCGTGGATCGAGAAGGCTCGGTTGTAGTCCTCTGGGGAGAGCAATTTCATGCCGGGCACGATTGTCTGGGTGCGCATCGTGATGGCGATCGCCGCCCCGATGCAGAAGAACACGAGAGAGGTCGCCATGTACTGCAGGCCGACGTGCTTGTGGTCGGTGCCCATGAGCCAGGCGGCCAGGCCGTGCGGCTCGCTGCGGGCGTACGCAAAGTCGCGGGGCAGGGTGACGTCGGTCATTTCAGCTCTTCCAGGTAGGCGACGATCTCATCGAGCGTCTGCGGTGTGACCGGCACGGTCGGCATGAGCACGCCCGGCTTGACGGCGTTCGGGTCGGCGATCCAGCGCCGCAGGTTCGCGGAGGTGTTCGACAGGGTCACGGCGGCGATCGAGGTGCGGCTTGCCAGGTGGGTCAGGTCGGGACCATGCGTGCCTTGCAGGCTGGTCCCGCGGATGGTGTGGCAGCTCGAGCACGGCAGGCCGGCCACGGCGGTGGCGCCGGCGATCGCCGGAGCCCCCGTCGGGCTGACCGCGGGCTTCATCTGATTCTTGAACCACGTCGCAAACTGCGCTGGCGGCTGCACGATCAGCAGAAAGTGCATGTGGGCGTGCTGGACGCCGCAGAACTGCGCACACACACCGAGGTACGTGCCGGCGGTGATCGGCAAGAAGCTCACGTGGTTCACCGTGCCGGGGATCATCTGCACCTTGCCGGTGACCTGGGGACACGAGAACTGGTGAATGACGTCGGCCGACAGCAGGTCCGCCGTGATCGCAGTGCCGGCCGGCAGGTGGATCTCGTTGGCCGTCTCGAAGTCTGCGCCGGCGTACTTGACCTGCCACCACCACTGGTGGCCGGTGACTGTGAGGCTGACGGAGTCCGGTCCCCCGACGAGCTTGCCTGTGGTCTGCATGGTGAGGGCGAACAGGACGGCGACGATGATTGCCGGGATCGCCGTCCAGAGCACCTCGATGGTCATGTTCCCTCTCGTGTGACTGGCCTCGGACTCGGGCCGCTCGCGAAACCGAATGATTATGTAGGCAAGGAGTGACCAGACCGTGATCAGCACCAGGCTCAGGATGGCGAACATCGTGTAGGTGAGCACGGCGATGTCGTGGGCGCCGGCGCTGCGCGTCTGGAACATGCTCGGCGACTGTGTGGAGCAGCCCGCCAGGCCGCCGGCGAAAGCGACCAGGAACAGGGCGCGCAGGACGATGGTGCGCCCTGTGTGCCGGCTGGTCTGCTGGTCATCAGTCATGAGCGCTCCTTCCTCTCACCGGTCACGGCCGCGCCACCCTTTCGATCACCATGGCGAGCAGCAGCGCGGCCAGGTATGGTCCCGAGACCTTGTGGAGCAGCAGGGCGGTCGCCCGGCTGCGGCGCAGTGCGAGCGCGCCGGCGACGGCCAGTAAGGCGACTCCCGCGGGGACCGCCGTCACCAGGAAGGCGGACGGGTAGAGCCCGGCGACGCTCGGCGCCAGCGAGAGCGCGACCAGGGCGCCGCAGGAGACGAAGATCAGACGGGTCGCCGCGCGCTCGCCCAGGGCGACCGGCGGCGTGGGGATACCCGAGGCCTCATACTCGTCGGCGAGGACATACGACAGCGCCCAGAAGTGGGGCGGTGACCAGACCGCGATCAGCGCGCACACGAAGACGATGCGCCCCGACAGGCCGCCGCCGGCCGCCGTCCAGCCGATCAGGGCGGGGAACACGCCGGCGAGGGCGCCGGGCAGCGAGCTGAACACGGTGTGGGGTTTGATGAGCAGCGTGTAGACGACGACGTAGTAGAAGGCGCCGCCGGCCGCGAAGGCGGCCGCAGCGGGGCCGCCGCAGGCCCAGACAGCGGCCACTCCGCCGCCGGTGGCGAGCAGGCCGGCCGCAAGCGCGGCGCGCGGCGCGAGCGCGCCGTTGGCGGTGGGCCGGCGGCGCGTGCGCGCCATGCGGGCGTCGAGGTCGCGTTCGAGGTAGTTGTTGAGCGCGGCGGCGCCGGCGACCGTGAGGGCCGACGACGCCACGATGGCGGCCGTGAGGGCCACCCCGACGGGGCCGGCGAGCAGGGTCGCCACGAGCACGGTCAGGGCGAACAGGGCCACGATCCGGGGCTTGGCGACATGCAGCATCAGGGCGCCGCGCGCGGCGCCCTGAGCGACCGGCCGGCGACCCAGGCCCGGTGCGGCGACCCAGCTCATAGCGCGACCTCGCCGGCGGCCGCCAGATGGCGGTGGCGGAAGATGGCGTAGGCGAGCAGGCCGACGACGAACGGCAGGCCGATCGTCAGCCCCTGCATGACGTGGAGCAGTGTCGGCAGGTTCCAGTGGAAGGTGGCGGCGAACACGTCGTCGCCGCCCGCCAGCAGAAGCATGATCAGGAAGGTCAGGAGACCGACGCCGATCGCCGTGCGCCCGGGACGGTCGCGCGGCGTCTGCAGCACGTTGTGGAGGTCGTTGTCGCGCAGCACGACGGCGTCGAGCCACGGCCACAGGAAGAGGAAGCCGGCGATCACGCCGGGCAGCACCGCGGCCGGCCAGAACAGGCCGGGTAGCAGGAAGCCGCCGATGTGGATGTCCCAGGCCGGGGTCATGCGCACCGCGCCCTCGAGCCAGCCGGTGTACCAGTCGGGCTGCGCGAAGCTCGTCGAGTCCCAGGGCTGGTAGGGGCCGTAAAGCCAGACCGGATTGATCTGGAAGAAGCCGCCCAGCGCCGTGAGCATGCCGGTGAGCACGAGCAGGAAGCCCGTGGTGCGCAGCGCGTAGGCGGGCACCATCGGCGTGCCGACGATGACGCGGTCGCTGCGGCCGACGCCGCGGTACTGCGTGTGACGTTGGATCCACAGCAGTCCCATGTGCGCGCCGAGCAGGCCGGCGATGGCCCCCGGCACCAGCAGGATGTGGATCGCGTAGATGCGCGGGATCAGCCCCGCCGCGGGAAAGTTGCCGCCGAACAGCAGCGAGGCGAGGTTGGGGCCGATGAGCGGCATCGACTGCGTGATCGAGTAGGCGATCCGCAGGCCGGTGCCCGACAGCAGGTCGTCGGGCAGCGAGTAGCCGAACACGCCGTTGATGAAGACCAGGGTCAGCAGGCTGAGCCCGATCACCCAGTTCAGGCGTCGCGGTCGGCGGTAGGCGCCGGTGAAGAACATGCGGAAGAGGTGCAGGGCGAGCGCCGCGGCGAAGATCAGGGCGGCCCAGTGATGCACCTGGCGGATCACGAGGCCGGCGCGCACGTCGAAGCTCAGTCGCAGCACTGAGGCGTAAGCCTCGGACATGCCGACCCCGTGCAGCGGGCGGTAGCTGCCCAGGTAGACGGTGCGGGCGGCCGAGGCCTTGAAGAACAGGCACATGTAGACGCCGGTGGCGATCAGGACGACGAAGCAGTACAGGGCGATCTCGCCGAAGAAGAACGACCAGTCGTCGGGGAAGATGTGGCGCAGTTCGCGGCGGATGAGGCCACCGCCGCCCGTGGTGTTGTCGAGCCAGCCCGCCACCCGGCGGTAGCGGTCGCGCGGCAGCCGAAAGCCGTGAGTGAGCGAGCGCTGGAGCTTGCGGTCAGGCATAGAGGTTCCAGAATCCGGGTCCGATGGGCGCGTTGAAGTCGCCCTGGGCGATCAGGTAGCCGTCGGCGTCGACGGCGAGCGGCAGCTGCGGCAGCGCGCGCGCGGCGGGGCCACTGATGGGGCGGGCGCCGTGGCGCAGGTCGAAGGTCGACTGGTGGCAGGGGCAGACCAGCACCTGTGACTCGTCTTCGTACTGGGCGACGGCGCAGCCCGCGTGGGTGCACACCCGCGAGTAGGCGAAGAAGCTCTCGGGGCTCCACGACGCGCGGCCGGGCTGGGGAGCGACGTCGCTCAGGCGCAGCAGGGCGACCTGCGAGTCGGCGGCTTCGAGGTGGCCTTCGGGGAAGGCCACGATCACGCCGCCGCCCTGCAGCGCGGTGTGCGAGATGGGCACGCCGTCGGTCGTGACCAGGCGCACGCCGGGCCGCCAGGCCGTCGAGAACAGGCCGCGCGACTTGGGCCCGAGTGAGGCCGCCAAGGCGAGCTGGCTGAGCCCGACCACGGTGGCGGCGCCGACCAGCAGCGCCGTCAGGAAGCGCCGTCGGGTGAGCACGGTCGTGCTGCGGGCCAGCTCGTCGCCCAGTTCGGCCGACACGACGTCGGCCGGCGCGGGTGCCAGGCCGGTCGTGGCCGCGACGGTTCCGGCGGAAGGCGCCGCCGCCGTCGGCCCGAGCGTCGTGACCGACTCTGCCGCCGCCTCGGGCGGCAACGGGTAGTGGCCCACCTCGACTTCGTCGCTGGTCAGGTCGCGGCCCCAGTAGGCGAGGGCGAAGCCGAGGCCCAGGAAGGAGAGCGCCATGGTGCCGCCGAGCTTCTGCGCGTTGTTGCCGGCGATGAAGAAGGCCACGAAGCCGGCGGCGCCGGCGATGGCGACGAGCAGGCCGATCGCGGCCGGCCAGCCGGGCGCGACGACCGCCGCCGGCGAGGCGTCGGCCGGGGCGGCCGCCGCCGGTCTGACCTGCCCCTTGCCCCAGGCGAGCCACACCGTGAGCAGGACGAGCAGTCCGAGCGCGGCAAAGCAGGCGAGGCCTTCGGTGACCGGTCCGATGTAGCCCAGTCCCCAGCCGCCCGGCGAGGGCGGCGCCTGGAGCAGCTGGACGTAGAGTGCCACGGAGGCCTGCTGGCGCACGTTGAAGGTCGTGCCGGCGAAGTTCGGCATGTTGCCGCGGCCCAGGATCATGGCGGCGAGCGCCTCGGCGGCGGGGTAGTCGGCCAGCGACGGCGCGTTGCGGCCCTGGCCCAGGGCGCCGCCGCGCCCGGTCGAGCTGTGGCAGCCGGAGCAGTAGAGGCGGAAGAGGCGGCCGCCTTCGGCGATGGTCGCGGTGCGCGCGACGGGGTCGGCGATCTGCGTGGCCACGAAGGTCGAGACCGCGGCGACTTGTGCCGGGGAGAACTGGCGGAAGGCCGGCATGGAGATGCCGCCGCGCTCGACCATGCCGGCGACGAGGGCGGGGAACGCGTCGGCCTGCTGGCTGGGACCGATCAGCCCCTGGCCGTGGTCGCCGTGGCAGCCCGAGCAGTTCGCAGCGTAGATGGCGGCGCCTGAGCTGGGGGTCGGCGTCGCGGCCGCACCGGGCGAGGCCGCGAGGCCGCCGGCAGGGCTGGTCGCGCTCGTCGGGGTGGCGCTCGAGGTTGCCGCCTTGACCACGCCGGGCAGCACGATCGCCAAGGCGACCGCGGCCACGACGGGCAGCGCGGCGAGGCGCGCGAAGCGGGGAAGGCGCGCCATCACCGCGCCCGGCGGCGCTTGCCGCGCAGTCGCGCGCTCGTGCCCCAGTCGAGCGCTCCCAGGCGCCACAGGTAGACCAGGCCGGCGAGCAGCAGCACGATGAAGACCAGAGCTTCGGCGTAGCCGCGCCAACCCACGTCGCGCAGGGCTACCGCCCAGGCGAAGATGAACACCGCCTCGAGGTCGAACACCACGAAGAAGACGGCGATCTCGTAGAACTCGATGGAGAAGCGCTTGGGCAGCGGGCCGGCCTGGGGGAGACCGGATTCGTAGCGCTCGCCGGTCGTCAGGTCGCGATGCCGCTGGCCGAGGACGGCCGCAATGCCGACGATGCTCGCCGCGATGATGACGACGAGTACGCCGTACACGAGAAACGGCCACCCGGCTCCACTGATGGCCTCGACACTCGACCCCACCCTCGACCCCCTGTGCCAGACACGGCTCTGGCTACCCCGGTTAGCCCCTGCGGACACCCGTTCAGGCACGCTCCTGCGAGCGAGTCAGTGAAAGGGTAAGTGTAGCCAACAGGCTCGCAGGGGTGTTCGTCCAGTGTTGGGGAGGCTGCGGGCGCCTGGATGTGTGCCTCCGTGGCCTTGCGCCGGCCACCGGCCGGCCGCTGCGAGCCTCTCTGCCTAGGGTCGACATGAATGCGCGCGAGCGGGAAGCAGCCTCGAAAGCTTCAGGGAACGCGCCCGGGCCGCCGGCGCACCGCCGCCCGTCAGCGCAGCGTGTCGATAAGCGCCGCCGCCGGCGGCTCGACGGTCGTCCAGTCGAACTCGTCGCCGATGCGCGCCAGCCGCGCCCGCGTGGCCTCGTCGCACAGGGCGCCGGCCACGCCGTTGTCGTAGGCCCAGCGGGGCTCGGCGCCCAGGTGGGCCGCCATGGCGTAGTCGAGGGGCAGGTCGGTACCGAACAGAGCCGGGTCGTCGGTCGAGATCGAGCAGCGCACGCCGGCCGCCCGCAGGGCACGCAGGGGGTGATCGTCGAGCGCGCCGACCACCCGCGTGCGCAGGTTGGAGACCGGCGTCACGTCGAGCACCGTGCCTCGTGCGGCGAGCTCGGCGACGAGGGCCGGGTCTTCGACTGAGCGGATGCCGTGGCGGATGCGATCGGCGCCCAGGGCGTCGAGCGCGCCGCGTACCGAGGCGGGGCCGGCGGCCTCGCCGGCGTGCGGCACGGCGCCGAGGCCCAGCGAACGGGCGAGGGTGAAGGCGGGGGCGAAGGGCTCGGGGGCGTTCTCGGGGCCGCCGAGCCCTACGGCGACCACGCCGCGCTCGCGGTAGCGTCCGCACCAGGCGACCGTCTCTTCGGCGATCGCCGGACTGAAGGCGCGCGTGATGTCGGGCGTCAGCCGTATCTCGACGCCCAGCTTCTCGCGCGCCTCGCGGGCGCCGTCGCAGTAGCCCTCGAAGACCTCCTGCCAGGCGATGCCGCGGGCGGCCGGTTCGGCCGGCGAGAAGATGGCCTCGAGGTAGACGGCGCCGTGGCCGGCGGCTTCGGTGGCGTAGTCGACGACGACGCGGCGAAAGTCGTCGGCGGTCTGCAGGGCCGGGGTCGTCGCCATCCAGACCGACAGAAAGTGGGGGAAGTCGCGAAACGTGTACAGCTCGGCCAGGCCTTCGACGCTGTCGGCCGGCAGCCGGTAACCGTTGCGCCGCGCGATGGCGAGCAGCGTCGCCGGCCGTACCGTGCCCTCGAGGTGGACGTGCAGCTCGATCTTGGGAAACGTCTGGGTCGTCGTCGGCATGGTGCCCCCGTGGTCGCCGTGGACCAAGCTTACCGCGTCGCGCGGCGGCGCGGAGAGGACTGGTGTTTCCGTGTGGATGTGGGGAAGCGATAGCATGGGTGGCGAGATGTCCGGCAACGACACGGCACCCGGCGAACCCCAGCGGCGGCGCACGCGAGCGGCCGGCGGCGGGCTGCCGCGTACCCCAGGCACCCCCGGCTCCCGGTCGCGCGGATCCGCCGGCGACCCTCCGGCGGGTCACGACGCCCCGCGTCGGCCTGCCGGCGGGCCGCCGGCGAGTCACGGCGCGCCGCCGCCGGCCGCCGCCGGGCCGCCGACGAGCCGCGACGCCCCGGGCGGAGCTGCGTCGCGCGACGGCGCACCCGACGAAGGCGCGCGAGACGCCGCCTCGGGGATCGTCGCGTTCCTCAAACGCCTGCCGCTGCGGCAGATCATCGTCTTCGCCGTGGCGGGCATCGGACTGTACTTCGTCTGGCCGCAGCTCATCGATTTGTTCTCGCACCTGCCCCAGCTGCGCGGTATCCTGTGGCTGTGGTTCGTGCTCATGGGCGTGCTCGAGGTGGCCAGCTTCTCGTGCGCCTGGGGTCTCATGCGCCTCACCTTGAACGAGAAGAGCTGGTTCCTGATCGCCACGGCGCAGCTCACGAGCAACGCCGTGAGCCGCGTGATCCCAGGCGGCGCCGCATCGGGCGGCACGGCGAGCTACGGGATGTTCACCGCGAGCGGCGCGCCGCCCGAACGCGTCATCTCGGGGCTGACGGCGACCACGCTGCTGTCGACGTCCGTGCTGTTCTCGCTGCCCGTCCTGTCGCTGCCGGCTATCCTGTTCGGCGGCGTGACCCTGGCCACCACGCTGCTGCACGCCCTGATCTACGGCATGAGCGTCTTCGCCCTCATCCTGGCGGCGGGCGCCGTCGCGCTGTTCTTCGACAAGCCGCTGCGGGCGGTCGGCACCCTGGTCGAGCGCGCGCGCAACCGCCTGCTGCGCCACCGCAGGCCGGCCAGCGGCATACCTGACCGGCTGGTCAGCGAGCGCGACCTCATCAAGTCGATGCTCGGCCGGCGCTGGTGGGAAGCCCTGCCCTACGCGGCCGGCAACTGGCTGCTCGACTACAGCGCCCTGCTTGCAGCCCTGGCCGCCACGGGCGCGCGGCCGCGCGCCTCGCTCGTGCTGATCGCCTACGTCGTGGCCGCCCTGCTCGGTATGGTGCCGATCACCCCCGGCGGCCTCGGGTTCGTCGAAGTCGGCCTGGTGGCGACCCTCGGCCTGGCCGGCGTCGGCGCCGCCGACGCGACCCTGGCCACGCTGGCGTATCGCCTGGTCTCGTTCTGGATGCCGATCCCGGCCGGCGGTGTCGCCTACGTGCTCTACCGGCGCCGCTACGGCACCAAGGACTCGCCGCCCGCCACGGGCGCGACCGGCTGACGCGAGAGCCATGGGCGCCGAGCTTGTCCTGGGCATCGACATCGGCTCGACTACGAGCAAGGCGGCCCTGGTCGCACTCGACGGACGCGTCGTGGCCCTCGAAGAGGTCGCCCACACGATCTCGCGGCCGCGGCCCGGCTGGGCAGAGCAGGACCCCGACGCGGTCTGGTGGGCCGACGTCGTCACGCTCTGCCGGCGCCTGCTGCCGCCGCGCGACGGTGGCCACGTCGTGGCTGCCGCCGCGGCCGCCCTGGGCCCCTGTCTCGTGCTGGCCGACGCCGGCGGCCGGCCGTTGCGACCGGCCATCCTCTACGGCATCGACACGCGCGCCGTCGCCGAGATCGCGGCGCTCGAGAAGCACTTCGGCGCCGCCGCGATCCTCGCCCGCTGCGGCTCGCCGCTGACCACGCAGGCCGTGGGCCCCAAGCTCGCCTGGGTGGCCCGCCGCGAGCCCGACGTGCTGCGCGCCACACGGCGGCTGTTCGGGGCGAGCTCGTTCCTGGTGCATCGCCTGACCGGCGAGTACGTGCTCGACCACCATTCGGCCAGCCAGTGGGTGCCCTTGTACGACGTGCACGTGAACGCCTGGATCGACGAGTGGGTCGCCCAGAGCGTCGCGGGGTCGCCGTTGCCACCGCTGCCGCCGCTGCGCTGGCCGCAGGAGGCGGCCGGCGTCGTCAGCGCCGCGGCCGCCGCGCAGACGGGGCTTCCCGCCGGCATCCCGGTCGCAGCCGGCACCATCGATTCGCTCGCCGAGGCCTTCGGCGCCGGGGTGCGGCGCCCCGGTCGCCTGCTGCTGGCCTACGGCACGACGATGTTCCTGGCCGAGGTCACGACCAGCGCCCGGCCCGACCCCCGGCTCTGGAGTCCGGCCGGCTTCGTGGCGGGCGCGCGCAACCTGACGGCCGGCACGGCGACGGCCGGCGCCCTGGCGGGCTGGGTGCGCGATCTCACCGGCGCGCCCGACTTCGCCGCCCTGACCGCCGCGGCGCGGCGCGTGCCGCCGGGCGCCGGCGGCCTCGTCGTGCTGCCCTACTTCGCGGGGGAGCGTACGCCGCTGTTCGACCCGCGTGCCCGCGGCGTGATCGCCGGCTTGACCCTGGCGCACACGAGCGCCCACGTGTTCCGCGCGGCGCTCGAGGGCATCGCCTTCGCCGTGCGGCACAATCTCGACGTCATGCGCGAGGCCGGCAGCCGGCCGCGGCGGCTCGTGGCATCAGACGCCGAGCTCAAGGGCGTGCTCTGGCCGCAGATCGTCAGCGACGTCACCGGCCTCGAGCAGGACGTCCTCGAAGCGCCCGCGGTCGCCACCGTGGGGGCTGCCCTGCTCGCGGCGATCGCCGCCGGGCGTGCCGACCTGGCCACTGACTGGAGCGGCGCGCACACCGTCGTGGCGCCCGATCCCGGCGCCGCGGCAGCCTACGACGAGCCCTACCGCATCTACCGCGAGCTCTATCCGGCGACGAGGGAGCAGCAGCACGCGCTCGCCGACGTAGCCGACTCGACTGAAGCGCCGGGGCCGCCCGGCGCCCAGCCGCTCCACTGACCGCCGCCTCGGCCGGCAACGGCGAACGACCGTGGCGCCGCGCCCTTCCCGGGTACACAACGCGCTGGACCGATCGGGCCCGCGCGACCGCGCGCTTCGTGCGGCGCCTGCGCCGGCGCCCACCAAACGAGGGAAGGTGTGTCATGGCCGATCCGACGAGGGCGTTCTTCGAGGGCCTCGCCGCCAAGGGCCACGAGCCGCTGCTGGCGAGCTTCTCGGGCAGCCTGCGGTTCGACCTGAGCGGCGGCGAGCGCACCGAACACTGGCACGTCGACCTCAAGCGGGGCGACGTCGCGGTCTCGCACAACGATCACGACGCCGACGTCGTGCTGAGCACCGACCGCACGACCTTCGACGCCGTGCTCGCGGGAGAGACCAACGCCATGGCGGCCCTGCTGCGCGGCACCGTCACCGTGCGCGGCAAGTTCATCCTGCTGCTCGCCTTCCAGCGGCTCTTTCGCGGCTCACCGGGCGCGCACGACGAGTTGCCGACGGCCGGTTATGCGAAAGGACGGCGATGAACGAGGTCAAGATACTCGACGGCAACACCTTCGTGGTCAGCGACGAAGCGGGCGACATCGAAGCGTCGCTCACCGACCCCACCGGCCTGTTCTCGTTCGACACGCGCTTTCTGTCGAAGTGGGTGCTGACGATCGACGGCCAGCGGCTGAACCCGCTGTCGGTCGACGACCTGCAGTACTTCGAGACGCGCTTCTTCCTCGTGCCCGGCACGGGCACGGTCTACGTCGACGCCAAGCTCTC
>CAZFJE010000054.1:0-17878 GCA_964519555.1 uncultured Thermoleophilia bacterium | reverse complement strand
CGCACGTGATCCGCGGCATCGAGCGCTACAGGGACCGCCTCATCGCCTACTCGCTGGGCAACTTCGCCGGCTGGCACAACTTCGGCCTGGGCGGCAATCTGAGCCTCTCGGGTCTGCTGACCGTGAAGATCGACGGTGCCGGTCACATTCATGGGGGCCGCTGGACGTCGCTTTACGTCGCCCAGCCGGGCGTGCCCCAGGTGGACGGCGCCAACACGTCGGCGCACCTCGTGAGCAGCCTTTCGGCGAGCGACTTCGCGCACACCTACAAGCTCGACTCGCGAGGGTACTTCACGGGCCAGTGAGAGCGCGAAGGGACAGACCGGCACGGTCTGGCCCACGACGCCCTTCCCGTTCGCCCGCCGCGAGCTCACGTCAGGGGACAGGGCTGAAGCCCCCGTGGTGGTGGCGACGATCCCCCGCTCAGCTCTCCAACTGCGCCATGACCTCGTCGAGGATCACGCGCTCCTCGTCTGTCGGTACGACCAGGATGGCGGTACGTGACGCAGCCGTCTGGACGAACGCGGTCATGCCCCCGACGGCTGCTCTGTTGGCGACCGGATCAAGGCTTACTCCCAACGTTTCCACGCCTCCGCACACCGCCTCGCGCAGCTGCCAGGTGTCCACACCGACATCGTCGGTGAACACGATGGCATCGGCTCCGCCAAGCAGCCAGAAGTAGGCGCCCAGATAGTGCTTCAACCGGCCCGCGTACAGGTCGTAGGCTATCTTGCAGGCGTGGTCGCCCTTTTCGGCCTCAGCGATCACCTCGACCAGGTTCGAGGAGAGACCGGAAAGGCCGAGCAGGCCCGACCTGTGGTTCAGCAGGTCCTCGATCTGCTCGGCACCAAGTCCGCTGCGCACCAGCGCCAGCACGACTTGGGCGTCGAGATCGCCGCAGCGCGTGGACATCACCAGCCCCGACAGGGGTGAGTAGCCCATCGAGGTGTCGATCGACCGACCCGCGCGCACGGCCGCCACACTCGATCCGCCCGTGCCCAGATGGCAGATGATGAGGCGGAGGTCGTCGAGAGGTCTTTGCAGCAGGTCGGCCGTGCGCCGGCTGGCGTACTGGTACGAGAGGCCATGGAAGCCGTAGTTGCGAAAGCCGAACTCCTCGGCGAGCTCCTGGGGAAGAGGGCAGGCGCGCGTCGCTTCGGGCATTGCGGCATGAAAGGCGGTGTCGAACACGGCGTACTGCGGGATCTCCGCGAGCCGTTGTCGACACACCTCGATGACGCTGAGCGTGTTGGGATTGTGAATGGGCGCCAGGGGGATCGTCTTGTGCAGGCGAGGCCACGTGGCTGCGTCGATCAGCGCGGTGCAGGTGAACTCGCTACCGCCATGCACGAAGCGGTGACCCACGACGTCGACGGCGACGCCCTTGTCCTGCAGGACGGCGAGGATCGCCTCGGCAGTTCGCGCGTGGGTCGAGAGATCGCAGTGCCGCGTCTCCGTCGTGCCGGCCCACGTCCACTGCAGGATGGGCGCCTGCTGCGTCTCGATGGCTACGCCGCGCGCCTTGCCGGCGATGACCACCGTCGGTTCGCGCCCCGGCGTCCATCGGTAGACCTTGAACCCTTGAGACGAGCTGCCACAGTTGAGTATGAGAACGTTCACCTGGTCTCCCCTGGCGTTTCCGAGCCTTCGTGCGATCTCGCCATGGACTGCCTGAGACCGTAGCGAAACAGGCGCGCGCGACTCTGTCGCGCGCCTTATGCAAGTCTACGGCGCGTCGGGCTGCACATCGACCGGCCGGTAGACGGCTTGGCTGGGACGCCTTGTGGGACTCCGCCATGGCGACGCGGCCGTCACGAACGCTTTGGCAGAACGGCATTCTTACCGCATCCTCATCTGTCTCACAGGCGATTCTCAGGGAGGTTTGGCACTGTGTGCATGACCTCGGGGCGCCTTCCTCCTCGCTCCGCGGTCAGGCCGTTTGACGCGGGGACCGATCATGGCCGGCCGTCTCACCTGCTTGCGAGACGGCGGGCCGCGGCCTTGTCGGGCGATACGACCCCCTCTGAATCCAGCCACCACAATGCGGGAAGCGCGCTTTCACAAGGAGTAGACTCACACTCAAGTCAGGTCAGCCCGCGTCGCAGGTGTGCCGCAGGTTTGTGCCCAGCGGCGGAGATGCAACGACGTGTTGAAGACTAGGCTGAAGCGTGACCATCCCGGACGGTCTGGGAACGTGGTCGGTGGCCGCATGCCGCTGCGCCCACCGTCGGTAGCGGCGCGCGTGGCGATCCTCGGCGGCCTCGTCGTCGTGCTGCTCGGCGTGCTGGTCTTTCGTCTGTGGTTCCTGCAGGTCCTCGACAGCGGCCAGTATCTGGCGCAGGCCCAGAACAACAGCCTGCGCAGCGTCGAGATCAAGGCGCCCCGCGGGGTGATCGAAGATCGCAACGGCACGATGCTCGTCGACAACCGTCCCGGGCTTGCCATCGGCATCCGGCCCATGGACGTGCCCCGGGGCGGGCTCAGCGAGCTGGCCCGCCGGCTCTCGCCGCTGGTCCACGTGCCTACCAAGTCGATCCTGGCCCTGGTGGCCAAGCAATCGTGGCTGCCCTACGACCTCGTCATCATCAAGCGTGACGCGCCCAAGACGCTCGTCACCTATCTGCTCCAGCGCGACCAGTCCTTCCCCGGCGTCGAGGTGCAGCAGAGCTACCTGCGCGCCTACCCGCTGGGCGATCTGGCCGCGCCGATCCTGGGCTACCTCGGCCAGATCGATCCCCAGCAGCTCAAGCAGGCCAGGTTCAAGGGTTACCTGCCCGACGATGAGGTCGGTCAGAGCGGCGTCGAGGCCACCTACGACCGCTGGCTCCAGGGTAAAGACGGGGCCTCGATGGTCGAGGTCAACGCGCTCGGCAAGCCGGTGGCGCAGGTCGCCGGCGGCAGCCTGCCCGAGCCCGGCGACAACCTTGTTCTCACACTCGATGCGCGCGTGCAGAAGGCGGCCGAGAACGCGGTCCGTTCCGGCATCGCCCTGGCGCACAGCGCCGGCTACGGACAAGCGCGCGCCGGCGCCGCCGTCGTCCTCGACGCCCACAGTGGCGCCGTGCTGGCCATGGCCAACTACCCCTCCTACGACCCGAGCTGGTTCTCGGGCGGCATCAGCGTCAGCCATATGAAGCAACTGCTGAGTCCGCAGGCCGACGACCCTCTGCTCGATCGCGCCATCGCGGGCGAGTATCCGACCGGCTCGACCTTCAAGGTGGTCGACACGATCGCCGGCCTGCAGAGCGGCGTGCTCAGTCCGTCGACGACCCTCTACGCCGGCCCGACCTACTCGAACCACGGCGCGCTGTGGCACGACTGGAACCCCAACGGCCACGGCACGATCGACCTGACCCAGGCGCTGGTGCAGTCGGCCGACACCTACTTCTACCAGGTCGGCTACGACTTCTACCTGCGCGCCGGCACCGGTCTCGAGGACTGGGCGCAGAAGCTCGGATACGGACACCTGGCGGGCATCGACCTGCCGGGCGAGGCGGCCGGCGTCGTGCCGACGCCGGCCTGGCTACGCAGGACCTACACGAAGAAGACCGATCCCACCGGCTGGCGGATCGACAGCATCTGGAAGCCGGGCAACTCGATCAACCTGTCGATCGGCCAGGGCGATCTGCTGGCCACGCCGCTGCAGGTCGCCGTGAACTACGCGGCCATCGCCAACGGCGGCTACCTGGTGACGCCACACCTCGGCATGAGCATCGACTCACCGCAGGGCACGCTGCTGCGGACCATCCCCTACGCCGCGCCGCGCGCCCTGGGCATCGCGCCCGGCTACCTCGCCTTCGTGCGCAACGCCTTGCGTGAGGCCGCTTCGACCCCGGCCGGCACTTCGTACGGCACCTTCGGCAGCTACTCCGTGGCGGTGGCCGGCAAGACCGGCACCGCGCAGGTCGCCGGCAAGGGCGACTACTCCTGGTATGCGAGCTTTGCGCCGGCAAACGACCCCAAGTACGTGGTGGTCGTCCTGATCGAGCAGGGCGGCGAGGGCGCCGACGCCGCGGCGCCGGCGGCCCGGCTCATCTACAACGCGCTCTTCAACCTGAAGGCAGCCGGCGTCGGCGGGCCGACGCACGGTGACTGACCGAGTCGCCCCTTCTACGGCAGCCCGAAAGCTCCAGTCCTGAAATAATGGGCGTGTCGTTCAAGGCGGGGGACACCTACCCTGCACTACAGACTGCGAGGCACGCCCATGCTTATCGATCTCCTGCGCTCCCGAAGAAGCATCCGCGCATTCAGCGACCAGCCCGTCGAACAGGAGAAGCTCGACCTGCGGATCGAGGCCACGCTTCGCGCGCCGGCCCAGCAGGGCAATCCTCCCTGGGAGCTCGTCGTCGTCCGGGACAGGGAGACGATCACGCGACTCTCGCTGGCGAAGGCGAAGGGCTCCGCCTTCCTGAAGGATGCGGCGCTCGTAGTCGTCATCTGCGCACACCCGCAGATCTCGGACGTCTGGGTCGAGTACGCGTCGATTGCCACGCTCGTGTTGCACCTGGAGGCCCACGACCTCGGCCTGGGTAGCTGCTGGGTGCAGGTACGTCTCCGCGAGCACGACGAGCAGCGTAGCGCCGAGCAGCACATCGCCGAGGTCATCGGGCTGGACAGCGC
Organism: uncultured Thermoleophilia bacterium; assembly: GCA_964519555.1. GTDB lineage: Bacteria > Actinomycetota > Thermoleophilia > UBA2241 > UBA2241 > Bog-752. The sequence continues at coordinate 13,258 of CAZFJE010000054.1, read as the reverse complement.
CACGGCCGTAGAGGCGATGGTCGCCATCGGCTACCCCGCCGAGACGAAAGCCGGTCACCCGACCTCGTCACTGCCCTACGACAAGGTGAGATTCGAGGCGCAAGGCCGCGGGTGAGGCCCTCAACGCCGCTGAACGAATGAGCCACGGTCTCCCCGTGCCGCTCCGTACTCAAGGGTGCGTCCCTGCGTATCCGCCGACACGGTCGAGGCATCTGCCGGGTGGTGCGGTGGCGTGGTGGGTGAGGTCGCTTCTGGTTTCCGCAGCAGCGTGCTCGGGCAGAGATACTACCATCATCCCTATGACATGGCGCGACTGGCGCTGGAACCGGCCGCCCAGGAGGCGGCATGAGCGGTAACAGCGACAAGACCATCTTGGTCACAGGCATCACCGGCCAGCAAGGCGGATCGGTCGCGCGTCGGCTGCACGCCGACGGCTGGCGGGTGAGAGGTCTGACGCGCGATCCCGCAAGCGACAAGGCGCGACCGTTCCGCGAACTCGGCGTCGAGCTCGTCCAAGGCGATCTCGCCGACGAGTCCAGTCTGCGGGCGCCTCTGGATGGTGCCTACGGAGTGTTCGCCATGGCGACGCCCTTCGAAAAGGGTATGCAGAACGAGATCGCCCAAGGCAAGACACTCGGCGACATGGCAGCCGCAGCCGGCGTGCAGCACTACGTCTACTCGTCGGTCGGTTCGGCCGACAGGAAGACCGGCATCCCGCACTTCGAGTCAAAGGCGGCCATAGAGAAACATCTCAAGGGCCTCGATCTACCGCTCACGATCGTACGGCCGGTCTACTTCATGGAGAACTTGGCGACCTGGGGCACCCAGGAGGCCGACAGCGGCCTGGCCATCATGACGCCTCTACCCAGTACCACCCCGCTGCAAATGATCGCCGTCGACGACATAGCGGCGATCGTCGGCATCGTCTTTGCCACTCCGGCCGAGTACATCGGCGAGGCCTTCGACATCGCCGGTGACGAGCTCACCATGCCCGAGGCTGCCGACATCCTGGCCGCCGGGATCGGCGAGCCGGTGAGCTGCGTGCACGTTCCCTGGGACACGGTGCGCGACCAAAACGAGGACTTCTACCTCATGTACGACTGGTTCGAGCGCGAGGGCTACGACGTCCACATCTCCCACGTGCGCAAGATGTATCCGGAACTGCTCGACTTTCGTGCCTGGGTCGCGCGTGGCGGTGCCCGACCGCTGACCCTGCGCCGCGCCGCCTAGATAAGGCAGCGCGTACGGGGGCGGCCCGAGGCGCGACCGGCGCTGGACCGCCACGTGAGGATTGCTCCGCATGGACCAGGTCTCTCGAAGATCTCGGTGCGAAACGCAGCTCTCCCGCAACTGTCCTTCGATCTGCATCGATCTGCTCCCGGCCGTCCACAAGCAAGCAGGGCGGGCGGGAGCACAGTGAGGAGCACCATGGACCACAGGCACCTGAGTCGCCTTTCGCGCGCGATTTGCCAGAGCGTCGCGGCCGCGCCACCCGGCGCGGACGCGATCGACCGTGCGACCCCTGGAACAGATTCCGAAAGGCCCCTCGCTGGTGTCCCCCGTCAGGGGAACCATCGCCCGCCCGTGGCCTGCGACGTTTGCGGGCGCACGATGCTCACCGGCGAGGGCACCCGCGAGATCACCAGCGGCGGGAGCGTACTGGCAGCGTGTCCGCTGTGTGTCATCAGCGCGCAGCACGACGTCGAGCGTCGCGTGGCCTGAGGCCGGAGACCGTGGACGCGGGGTCGATGCCGCCGGCAGCTCCGCAAGGGAGTTCTGCACTCACGGGACAGCCTCGGACTGAGCCGGCCTGCCGCGCGCAACGCCTCGCTACACTGATGCGCCACCCACAGGGTCGTCGCAAAGAGGGATGCCGACTTTCTGGAGGAACGGAGTGGCGGCGGCCTTCGAGCTGGCGGCGCTGACTCTGACGCAGAACACGACACGCGAGCCCGACTTCGTGGAGACGATGACCGTGCTCGACTTGGCGCCCTCCAGGCCGGCTTGGGCTAGAGCCGATCTGCCCCTGGTCAGTCCCCGTCGATCGGTCATCGCGACGCCGGCCACTTCGGACAGTGGAACCCGAACGTCGGCGGGCCCCCTCTTGCCGAGGCCGATGGCTTCTTCAGTGAACCACAACGTGCCGAGTGAGCGTTCGGGCAGCAGTTCAAGACCGCCGAGGTAGGTGGCAAAGCGCCAGCTCACCGACCATGCCCGTTCGGCCGGCGGCCCGCCTGATTTTCCCTTGCGCGCTTGGCTCCAGAACACGACGGATCCTCTTCACTGTGCCGCCGCCGTCTGGTTCACAGCAGGCGCGGCCCGGGTTCATGACCCCGAGATCGGCGTGGGGACCTGCACTGCGACGATCTGCACATGGTCACCGTTGTCGTTTGTGAACTGCCGCAGCTCCTGGTGAAGCTCGGGCGGGAAGCCCCGCACCGTGCCCAGCACCGTCTGGTCGGCGGTCACGACATCGCCGATCGTCACCTGCGGGTCCGCGATGTGTGTCATCGTCAGGACAACGCTCGGATCGTCGGCGAGCTGGATGTCGATCTCGGTGTCGGCGTACCGACCCAACAGCTCGTAGTCGGTGACACCGACTATCTGCCCGTCGGCCGGGGCGCAGACAGACGCACCGGGTACGGCGCCCACGTCGAGGCCGGCGGTCGGTGCTGAGGTGTCGTGGCCATCGCCGCTCATCGTGTAGTAGCGCATGCCGCCGCTGGCGAAGATGTCGGCCAGGGTCCCGCTGATCCCCGAGGGGTCGCCTTGTCGACCGACAGGCGTGAGGGCGACACTGTTCGTCTGATCGACCGGATGAAAGGCGACCGCCGTCGTCGCATCGAGGTCGACCGGCAGGAGCAAGTCGATAGTGTCGAGTCGGGCCACGACGACACGCTGGTCGATCGCCTTGGCCTGATCGAACTGCGACACGGCGTTGGGGACCGGCACGAGGGCCGGTGCGGTCGACGGCCAAGCGTAGGCGACCCAAATGGCACCGACCACGATGGGCACGACCACCGAGACGGCCACGATACGCCGGCGCCTGACCTGTCGACGGCGAGTCTTCTTGGCCTGTCGTCGCTGCTCACTCCGGGAATGCATCACCGGAGGTTACGCGCGGCTAGCTCCCCAGGCAACCTTCTGCGCCCGGCGCTGCTTGGCAGTGCTGTCGCGTCGTGGCGGCAGTGAGCGGGGTCGAAGCTTAGCGCGCTACTCGCCGCAGCTGCGCCGCCCTTCGCCGGCTGGCGACCACGACCCAGATGAGCAGCGCGACGCCGACCGCTGTCTCGATGTACCAGTAGGGCACAGCGCCCTGCGCATAGCCGAGACCCCACGACCAGGCCCAGGGCTCCAGAACGAAAGGGAGTGCCAGGGCAAGACCGTCGAGCAGTCCCCGCGAATGGCCCCATGCATGGCCGAACAGGCCGTAGACAGCACCAGCCAGCGCCCCGACCAGCAACCAGGAGACGACGAAGCCAAGTGACGCGGGGCCCCAGGCTCCGCCCGGGCCGAAGAAGCCCACCATGCTCGCCGTGCAGACCAGCCCGCCGCCCACGCATGCCCAGCGCCGCGAGCGCTGAGCCCAACCGGTGAAGAAGGGCAGTACCAGCCAGGGGCTCCCCAGGTTCCCGGCCCAGAAGACTGTCGACGAGCCCGGCATGGGAAGCCGCGAGTCGAGGACGCCGAAGGCCCAGCCGGCCAGGGTGAACCCGATGAGGACAAGTACATACCGACGCATCGCGGTCCAGCATATACGCCATGCGTAGTGGACCAGAGGCGCCGCGAGCGACTCAACCCGACTGGCCCTTGCCTGCCGGCTCCAGCTGCCGCTTGCGGACTCCTTCGAGGATCGCGCCGCCGATCGCCGGATCGTCGACCTCACCAGAATCGAACGCCGCGGCCTTGCTGGCCGCGATCCTGAGAGAGGCGCGGATGCGACGCAGCTCAAAGGCCGCCCAGACGGCGACCACCACGGTCGCGGCACCGCCCACACCCAGTGCGAAGCGGGCGCCGTAGCGACCGGCGAGAAAGCCGATGAGCGGTGCGCCGATGGGAGTCGAGCCCAAGAACACGACCGCCCACAGGGCCATCACGCGGCCCCGCATGATGCCGCTCGAGTTCAGCTGCAGCAGCGAGTTGGCGGTGGCGATGAACATGATGCTGGCGGCGCCCATCGCTACGAGCAGGGCAAGGCAGAGGGGCAAGCTCGGCGCCACAGCCACCGCCAGGATGAACACACCGAAGGCGAGACTGACGACCACCAGCAGACGGTGGCTCGGTCGCTGGCGCGAGGCGATGGTCAGCCCGCCGGCCAGCGCGCCGATGCCCATGGCGACCGTCAAGGCGCTGTAAGTACCCGCGCCGCGGTGAAACACGTCGTGGGCAAAGAGCGGGAGCACCACGCTGAAGTTGTAGGCCAGCGTGCCGATCACGGCCATCATGATCAGCGGTACGCGCAGCTCCCAGGCCTGCCAGGCGTAGTGCAGCCCGGCCCGGATCTGGCCCTTGGCGCGGCCCAGCGGCGGTCGGCGGTGCAGCTCAGAGGCCCGCATCGCATACAGAGCCCCGATCACTGCCGCAAAGGAGATCGCGTTTGCTAGGAACGCCCACGACAGCCCGACGGTGGCGATCATGACGCCGGCGACGGCGGGGCCGATGATGCGTGACACGTTGACGATGACACTGTTGAGACCGACTGCGTTGGTCAGGTCGTCGGGCCCGGCCATCTCGGCGACGAAGCTCTGGCGCGAGGGGTTGTCGGCGACATTGATGAAGCCGTAAGTCAAAGCCAGAGCCCATACCATCCAGAGGCGCACAGAGCCATCGGCGACGAGCAACCAGAGCACGGCCGCCTGGACCGTGAAGGCCGTCTGAGTGACGAGCAGCACCTTGCGCTTGTCGAAGCGGTCGGCGACCAGGCCGCCGATGGTGCCAAAGAAGAGCACCGGTGCAAACTGCAGCGCCGCCGTGATGCCCAGATCGAAGGCGCTATGGGTGAGCTCCAAGACCAGCCAGTACTGGGCCACCGACTGCATCCAGGTGCCGCACTGCGAGATCGTCTGACCGAAGAACCAGAGGCGGTAGTTGCGGGTACGCAGGGAGCGGAACATGCGCCGCAAGAAGGCGGGACCGCGCGGCGCGACTGTCGCAGGAACGTCGCTCAACGATCGTCCTCGAGCAGCCGCTCGAGGACCGGCAGTGCCTCGCGCATGACGGCAAGCTCCGACTCAGTGAGCTTGCCTAGCTTCTTGGCCAGATAGGCCGTCTTACGGGTCCGGGTGCGCTGCACCGTGCGCCTGCCCTCGGCCGTGAGCGCGACGCGGGCGATACGACGATCGACCGGGTCTGCCTCGCGACGCACCAGACCGAGCTGTTCAAGAGAGGCTGCCATCCGGGTGATACTCGGCGGCGTGATGTGCTCGCAGCGAGCCAGCTGGCCCAGGGTGATCGGGCCCTGCAGCTCGATGGTGACAAGGGCAGAGGTACGCGATGGGCTCAAGTCCTGGGGCGCCTGAGCGCGCAAGCGACGAGCCAATCGGTTGAGCACCAGCCGCAGGCGCGCGGCAAGCTCGGGGCCGTCGAGCCGGGCGTCGCTGACCGCCGCAGCGGACTGGGGGTCGGGCACATCGTTCATGAGCAATAGTTTACCATGCTAATTTCTCATGTGAACAAGTAATCGCAGCGCCGTTCAGCTCATTCTGCTCGAAGTTTGTTAGGAGGCCGGGCGACGGCGCGGTAGGATCGTCCGAGCCGGTTGGAGGCTTGACCCGGGCGGGCTATCTAGGCGGTGTTGCCGTGCGCTTGGCTCCGACCTCGTCACAGCGTGTCCCGCGAGAACCCTCGAACGTCGTTGCCCTGCGCAGCCGTGGAGGGTGGGCGGCCCAACGTGCGCGCCGCGGGGCCGCGGGGAATGCTGCACGGGTCAGCAAGACGACCCCCGCCACCTCGAGGTAGTCGATTCCATTGGAGAACCAGTCAGCCGGACAGCCGGCTGCGCCCTCGCCGCCTGGCGGACCGGATCGCCGTGAGCAAGCGTCTCTGCCGCTCGCAGCGCGCCGCCTTCCGCATTCGGTGTGGCACGTTCTCATCGGCCGACCGCTCCGCTTCAGTGAGGCGGCCAAAGAGCAGATCACGCCGATCGAGGGCCTCTCCTCCCTCTCTCTGGACGCGCTGACATCGGTCGCCTACGGGCCCGAGGCGATCCTCATCGTCTTGGCCGCGGGTGGGCTTGCCGCCTTGCGGGTCATGCTTCCCGTCACGGTCGCCATCGTGCTGCTGCTGGCGATCCTGGTGCTGTCGTACCGTCAGGTGATCGATGCCTACCCGGGCGGCGGCGGTGCCTACGCAGTCGCCAAAGACAACTTCCCGCGCGGCGTCAGTCTGCTCGCCGGAGCGGCGCTGATCGTCGACTACACGCTGACCGTCGCGGTGTCGATCGCCGCCGGCGTCGCCGCCCTGTCCTCGGCATTTCCCGGTCTCAGGCCCCTCACCGTGCCTCTCTGTCTGGGGATCCTTGCCGTGATCACGCTCCTCAATCTGCGCGGCGTGGCCGAGGGCGCGCGGGCGTTCCTGCTGCCGACCATGCTGTTCATCGTCGGACTGCTGGCTGTGCTTGCTGTGGGCCTTCTGCACCCCTTGGCGGCGCACGCGCCCCAGCCCGGCGGCTCGATTGTGGCCACCAGCGGCCTCGAGACGGTCGGGGTGCTGCTCGTGTTGCGCGCCTTCGCCGCGGGCTGCAGCGCCCTGACCGGGGTGGAGGCCATCGCCAACGGCGTGCCGCTCTTCAGGCAGCCGCGGGCCGCGCGCGCCAAGCGCACCGAGCTGCTGCTCGGCGTGATCCTCGGTGCGATGCTGCTCGGTGTGGCCGTACTGGTTCGGCGTTTCGGTATCGAGCCGCGCGTCGGACAGACCGCCCTCAGCCAGGTGATCGCTGCCTCTGTGGGGCGCGGCTGGGCTTACTACCTGCTGTCGGTGGTCATCACGGTCGTGCTGGCGCTGGCGGCCAACACGTCGTTCGGAGGCCTGCCGGTGCTCGCCGGCCTGCTGGCGCGCGACAGTTACCTGCCGCACCTCTTCGCGCTGCGCGGCGACCGGCTCGTCTTTGGCAACGGCATCTGGGCCCTGGCCGTCATGTCAGGAGTCCTGCTGATCGCCGTAGGCGGTAACGTCAACTCCCTGATCCCATTGTTTGCCATCGGCGTCTTCATCGGATTTACGATCTCCCAGAGCGGACTCGTGGTGCACTGGCGGCGCGCTCGCGGCGCGCGCTGGCGCCGGCGGGCGGCGATGAACACCGTCGGCGCTATCGCCACCGGTATCTCCACGATCGTCTTTCTGGTGGCGAAGTTCACCGAGGGGGCCTGGGTCGTGGTCATTGCGATACCGCTCTTTATCGTCCTGTTCACCCGCATCGGTGCCTACTACCGGCGGGAGAGGGCGCAGCTCGCCCTGGGTGAGGTGCCTGCCGCTCCGCAAGGCAGGAAGACGCTCGTCATCGTGCCCGTGGCCAGCGTCTCGCGCCTCACGGCCGAGGCGATCGGCGAAGCCGAGTCGCTCGGACAAGAGGTCATCGCCGTCACCGTCGCCTTCGATGACGAAGAAGGCGAAGGGCAAGCAAGTCGTTCGGAGACCAGCGGCGCCCTTGGACAAGGGGTCGGAATCACGGAGCTCGAAGGTGAGTGGCGACGCTGGCATACCGGCGTGCCCCTGCGCGTCCTGCACACCCCCTACTCGTCGGTCGTGCAGCCTCTAGTCGAGTTCATCGACGAACTGCGGACCGAACGCAGCGATCAGATCGTGGTGCTGATCCCCTTCGTGGTCCCCGACCACCCCTGGCACTGGGTCCTCCACAATCAGCTCGACCACGTGCTGTCGCGGGCGTTGCGCTCGCGCACCGATGTGATCGTGGCTCGCGTGTCTGCGCCGCTCAGCGAGTCTTCAAGTCCAGCCGCGACGATGGCAAAGCGGCCCGTCTGAACCGCAGACTCGACGTGGCCCAGCCGCGCGGGCGCACGCCGCGCGGGCACGCCACTAATCGATCACCGCACAGAGCTTCTGCGAGTCGCGGAAGCTGCGCAGCCTGGCGAGCGTCTTGACCTCGATCTGCCGGACACGTTCGCGCGAGAGGCCGAACTCCTGGCCGATCTCCGCGAGCGTCCGCGGCTCTCCGTCCTTGAGCCCGAACCGCAGCTCGATGATCCTGCGCTCACGCTGCGTCAGAGCGCCGAGCAGCTGCTCGACTGCAGCGCGGCGCTCCGCATCGTAGGCCGCGGCGAACGGTTCGATCGCCGCCTGGTCTTCGATGAGCTCACCGAGAAGCGCACCCTCTTCTTCGCCGGTCTGCGCTTCGAGGCTCGCCGGCACACGGCTCGAACGGACGATCTCACGCACCGTCTCACCATCGATTCCCATCGCGGCGGCGATCTCGTCGGGCGTCGGCTCGCGGCCGCTTGTCTGCTCCAGGCGCCGCCGCGTGGCAGACAGCTTGCTCTGGGCTTCGATGACGTGGACCGGCAGGCGGATCGTGCGACTGTTGTTGGAAAGGGCGCGAGTGATCGCTTGGCGGATCCACCAGTAGGCGGGCGTCGAGAACTTAAAGCCACGTCGGTAGTCGAACTTCTCGACGGCGATCATGAGACCGAGGTTGCCCTCCTGGACCAAGTCGAGCAGCGGCAGCCCGCAGCCCTCATAACGTTTGGCGATGCTCACCACGAGGCGCAGGTTGGCCTCGATCAGGGCGCGCTTGGCGGCCAGATCGTGGCGCTCGATGCGCTTGGCCAGGGCGACCTCCTGGATTGCCGTGAGCAGAGGTGTGTGGCCGATCTGCGTCAAGTAACTGCGCAGGGGATCGCTCGAGCGGTCGCGCACCGTCAAATCAAGGGGGGCGACCACCTCGTCGCCGTCACCGGTGACCTCTCCGGTGAGGGGTGCGGCAGCCGGGTCTTCGACGACCTCGATGCCGAGGTCGGTGAGCATCGCGAGCAGATCATCGGCCTCATCTGCGCCAAGGGCGGCCTCGCTTACGACGGCCGCGACCTCGGTCACGCTCAAATATTCCTGCTCGCGGCCACGCGCAACCAGGTCGACGACCTCATCGCCGAGTGTCTCGGGAGGTCCGCTCGTCTTTGCCCTGTCGCGTTGAGTACTCACGGCTTGGCAAATACCCACTTGTGACAGTGATAACCCAGGGGCGACCTGGGCATCTGCCGGTTTGACCGATGCGCTCTTCGGCGCGGCCCCTCGCGGACACGTGTGCCGCCGGCCCAGAGTGGCTCTTGCCAGCCGTGATAGTGTGTCGCCACAGGTGCATCGTTTGCGCCATCTCCGGCGGCCGACCGGCCCGCCCCGACGAAACAGCAGTCGCACGGCAAGGCCACGCCACCGACCAAGTGACGGCACTTCTGTCTTCGGTACTGAGTGCTGTCACGAACGGCAAGGAGGTCCCCACTGTGAACGGCCATCTCCCATTTCGCGCCGAGATCTTCAGACCGAGTGAGAACCTGGCCGTGCTGGCCGTGGAAGGCGAGATCGACGTCCATGCCGATCCCCATTTCAGGGAGCTCCTCTTTAGAGTGATCGCCGAGGAGCCACGCGATCTCATCGTCGATCTGACGAGAGCGACGACTCTGGACTGCGCGGGCCTGGGCGTTCTGGTGAGTGCCGCCAGACGTGCCGGGACAAGCTCACTGGCCATCGTCTGCTCAGACCAAGCCATGACCAACATCTTCGCTCTGGTGGGCGTGGATCGCATGTTCCGGGTGTTCGACTCGCGGGCCGCGGCGCTGGCGGCGGCCTGCTGAACCGCGAGGTCACGCGGCAGCCACCATCAGAGACACTGCAGAAGTACAAACCGTGACGTGAGCGGACACATTTTGTCGCGGGGCGGCCGGAAGACCGCTATCCGGCCTCGCCAGAACCGGAGTCCAGTGTCGACGGTACGCTGCGCCAGCTCGTTGAGCCGCCGCCCCGAAGGCGAGCCGCAAAATGCAAGAGCCGGGCATCGAGCGGCTGGACCTGCCAGCGTACGAGCGGTAGTCCGCGGCCTGCGGAGAGCGTGACGCCCTCCAGAGCCCACAATCCCGATCCCACCGTCGTAGTCTGGTCCCATCGTCCGCCCGCGAAGATCGCGACCCGCAGGCGGCTCTCACTTGCCACAGCGTCGCCGAAAGCCACTATCCCGCGGCCGCCCATGTCTTCGAGGGCGACACTCCGAAGCTCGGGCGCGTCGTCCAGAGTAACGACTTGGCGCTTGCCGGCGGGGGTCAGGGCGGCGGCGCGCAGCAAGACGGGGTTCGCCCGGTCGGTCCAGGTCACCAACGTGGTGCCGCCGGCCAGCAGGACCGCGTGGACGTTACGAATGGCCTGGTGGCTGCTGTCGAGCGTGTCGATGCGCCAGCGATCCCCTACGCTGGTTGCGACGCGAAGCAGGACTGTCTGCGCTCGATACTGCGTGAAGACCACGGTCGCCCGTCGCCGAGGGCCCAGCGCGATGACAGGCGAGTCTGCATCGGCCGACATGGGGGAGAGGGTCGTCGGCTTGGAACGGCGGCTCGATTGTCGGCGAAAGACGACGCGCACGCACGCACGCTTACCATTGAAGGCAAGCCACGCCGTGAGTACCTGACCTTGCTCGCGCTCGACGCGGCGCTCGCCGATCGCTCGAAGGGGACGCAGCTTGGGGGAGACGCGGTAGAGCCTGTCGGTGCCCAATACCCGGGGGTCGGTCGCCGTGGCAAGAGCGACAGTGGCTCGCCACCGCCTGACGGCTCCAGCTGTCACCACCACGTCGGCCACATGATCGACCTGCAGATACGTGCGCAAACGGGCTGCCGCCAGTTGCACACCATCGTGGCTTTGCAGTTGGTCGCGAAGAAGGCCGACCATGACCGGCTCGGCCGCCAGGGCCGGCGGAGGAAAAGGTGTCTCGGGTACGGCCAGAGCGAACCGCATGCCACTTTCGGCCTGCCACCATTCGGCAGCGGTACCGTCCTCGGCGGGCAAGACGAGGACCGTTGCACCAGGAGCGATGAGACCACGCCACTGAGAATCGCTGACGAACCCATTGGACACCTGTGGTGTCGCGTAGCCGAACGCGCCAGGCAGCCGACCAGCCCAGAAGTTCGGCAGCATCGATGCGACAAGGAGCGCACCGATGGACAGACGCAGCCAGGACTGCCTGAAGCGCGCCAGCAGCAGGGCCACGAGGACGCTCGCTGCCAGAGCAGTGAAGATCGACAGGCGCGCCGGCAGCAGATCCGAGAGGACCGGTAGATGAGCCAGCGCGAAGGGCAGCCCCACGAGCGGGCGCCCGGCAAGTGTCAGGACCGGCCCCAACGACAACACAAGAGCACAGGCAAGCAGTCCACCGACAAGCCAAGCCCCGCGGCGCCACTGCCAGACGAGCGCGGCGAGGGCCGCCGCGATGAGCGGCAGGCCGAGGTAGCCATCCTGTTCGCCGATGTTGCCGACGAAGTGCCGTGAGACCACCCCGGCGGCGTGTCCGGCTCCGGCCAGGAGGGTGGGCGTCGCCACGACGACGTTGACCAAGTCGATCGCGACGCTGGACGGTGGAGTGGAGACTGCGCCGTGAGAGCCGCCCAGGCCCAGAATGGCGATGGGGACAAGGAGGGGCAGGAGCACTGCGTACGAGAGTGCGAGCAGCCCCGCCAGACGCAGGACCATGCGGCGCCGGCCGACGCCGCCGACGAGCGCGATGACGCACCCCAGGCCCAGCAGCAGTGTCAAGTCGCTGAACAGCTCGAGTGAGAAGCCGAGCTGCAGAGCCAGCAGCAGAGCAAGCATGCAGACCAGACGCCATGGGCGGGTCTTGTGGCGCACATAGCGGACGCAAAACAGGCCGATGAGCGGCAGCGGAAACACCAAGACCAGATTCAGATGCTGGGAGAGCAGGTGCCCCAGCAGGTAGGGGGAAAGACCGAACAGCAGGCCGCCGACGAGCGCCGGCAGGAAACGACCGCAGAGTTCCCGGCAGAGGAGGAAGGCTCCGGCCGCAGCCAGGGGGATGGCCAGGATCATCAGAACGTTGTAAGCGACCAGCGGCCCGCTCGTCAGGGTCAACGGGGCCGCTAGCGCAGCGGCAGCCGGGACGCTCGTCATCCAGAGTGTAGAGAAGCCGGCGGGCGGCCACAGCAGCCGTGTCTGCAGTGGGTTGACGCCATGCCGCAGTGCCCAGGGCCACCACTTCAGCGACCACGTCATGATCTGGAAGTCTTTGGCTGGGTTCAGGCCGACAGCGCCACGCCCCAGGTGCAGCAACACGGCCGGACCGACCAGGCACGCGACAGCCATCGCCGACACCACCGCGGCGGCCGCGGCTTGGATAACGGAGGAACGCGCGAGGCGGCCAGCCCAGCCACCCGCGAGCGCCCACCATGCTCGTCGAACCGAGGGCGCTGAGGAGTCAACTGTCATGTCGGCAGCGATGATACACGTGACGGGCCTCGGTCGCGCGGGTTCACTGAAGCGACGCCCACGAGCGTGCTCAGTCTTCCCGGCTGAAGGCGAAAGCGACCGTAAAGAAGCCCGCCCCCATACCATCGCAGGCCTGTTGTAGAATTGTACGAGCCGCGGGAAGCGACACGAGGTGGTGTCCACGTGAGGCGACGGGCCTCTGTCCAAGCCCAGAAGCTGGCAAACCATGAGGGCGTGCGAAGGTCTCCACTGACCGATGGACCGCGTCGTGCCTAGCTACACCCGCTACGTCGCCGACCCGACCCGTCCGATGCGACGCCCCCTTTGGCTGCGCATCTTCAAGTGGTTCGTGCTCGTCCTGGTGGTCTGTGCTTCGCTTGCCGCCGGTGCCGCGGCGAGCGTGGTGCAGCATGCCGCCGGTCAGATCGCCAAGAACGATCCCCAAGAGGTACAGGCCGCCAGGTCGCAGCTGGCAAGCGCACCCTCCGGCCATCCGGTGAACATCATGATCGTCGGCAGCGACGGGGCGCCGGTGAGGCAGGGAGCGCGCTCCGACACCCTGATGGTGGTCCGCCTTGATCCCCAGACGGGCAGCATCTCGATGCTCTCCGTGCCGCGCGACCTGTTGGTCACGATCCCCGGCTACGGCCCCAACAAGATCAACGCCGCCTACTCGTTCGGCGGCGCGAAGCTCTCGCTCGAAGTCACAAAGCAGCTGCTGGGCATCCCCATCAACGACTTCATCGTGCTGAACTTCGACGGCTTCAAACAGGTCGTCAACAAGCTGGGGGGCGCCTACCTGATGATCGACCACCGCTACTAC
>CAZFJE010000053.1:0-17958 GCA_964519555.1 uncultured Thermoleophilia bacterium | reverse complement strand
CCCAGCTGCCGATGACGCCGTGGATGGCGCGCAGGATGCCGCGCAGCAGGTCGACCAGCGGGCCGAAGATCTGGCCGAGCGCGTGGAAGACCGGGTTGGTCGCGATGAGGACGGCGAGATGAGGCAGGAGCGTGCTCACGGCGTCAGGCATGCCGCGGCGGCACGTGGTCGACGCCGCCGTGGCTGAAGGGGTTGCAGCGCAAGATGCGCCAGGCGCCGAGCCCGATGCCCTTCAGGGGACCGTGCTCGCTGATGGCCTGCACCGTGTACTCGGAGCAGCTCGGGTAGTACTTGCAGCGCGGCCCGAACAGGGGCGAGATGGCGTACTGGTAGAACCTGATCGGGGCGATGAAGATCTTGCGGATCATGCCTCGGTTTGACCTTTCTCGAGCAAGCCGGCGCGCACGAAGACATCGCGTACGGCCGCGGGCACGGCGCCCTTGTCGGGAGCGTCGAGCAGTTCGGTGAGTTGCGGGCGGGCGATCAGCACGTAGTCGTAGTCTCCGGGCAGCCGTTCGGCGCTCGCGCGAAACGCCTCGCGCAAAAGGCGCTTGACGCGATTACGCACGACCGCCCCGCCGAGTTTCTTGGACACGGACAGGCCGAGACGCGGCGCCTGGTCGACCGTGCCGGCCGGTTGGGCGAAGTAGTGCAGCACCAGAAATCGCGATGCGGTCGAGCGACCCTGGCGGTAAACACGCTGGAAATCGCTGGACCGGGAGAGCCGCGCGCGCTTGGCCGCCATGCGCCGTTCGGTCAGGCGCTCAGCCGCTTGCGTCCCTTTTGACGCCGCCGCTTGATCACCGACCGACCCGCCTTTGTGCTCATCCGCTTGCGAAATCCGTGGGTCTTGCTGCGCTTGCGGGTGTTGGGTTGATAGGTCCTCTTCACAGCGTCCTCGCTCGTTCACTGACATTCAAAGGGGTTAGTATAGCCAGCCCCGCGAGGCAGGGTCAACGCGCACCCGAGCCCTCGCGGCCCGCCGGCAACGTCAGACCATCCTAACATTTCTGCCATACTCTGCCGAAAACCAGCAGGAAAGGGGAGCGAAAAGAGTACCCATGCTGCTGTCTGGTTCCATACGAAGGTTCGACCTGGCGAGTGTCCTGCAGTTCCTGGCGCAGGGTCAAGCAACGGGCATCATCGAGGTGCGCGACTTCGACGAGTTCGGGTTCATCTACCTGATCGACGGTCGCGTGCAGGCCATCTCGCTGCCCGTGACCGACGAGAAGCTCGGCACCCGCCTGGTGCGCGCCGGCCTGCTCACCGAGCAACAGCTCTCCGAGGTGCTCATGGCCGACACGCTGCTCAGCAAGGAACAGAAGAAGGCCAAGCCGCTCGGCCAGCGCCTGCTCGACAAGGGCTACATCACCGCCGAGCAGGTGCGCGACATCATGGCCAAGCAGACCCTCGACCAGATCTTCGCCCTGGCGCACTGGCAGAACGGCGTGTTCGAGTTCGACGAATCCGACGCCATGCCCGAGTTCACCATACGCATCGTGGGCAGCGTGCAGGCGCTGCTGCTCGACGCCTACCGGCGCATCGACGAGGGCGAGGTCATGAAGACGAGCAAGACGGTGGTCGACAACGAGGTGTGCTACGGCTGCCCCGTCGCCGCCGAGTGCAGCCCGCGCATCAAGGAGAAGTATTTGAAGAAGGACCTCTGCCTGTGGCGACGCATGGGAGCCATCATCGACGACGACTACGAGCGCGTGCAGGACTCGCAGCTTCTCTACAAGTCGCGCGAAGGCTCCGAAAAGCCCAAGCTCGAGACGGCCCTGGGGTCCGACGGCCACCTCGGCATCGATCCATGAGCACCGACCCCCTGCGCCGCGGACCGCCCGACTTCGAGCGCCGGGCCGCGTCGGCCGGACGGCGTACCTTCGACCGGTTCCTCACCGACCTGATCGACGCCATCCCAG
The DNA here is from genome assembly GCA_964519555.1 of uncultured Thermoleophilia bacterium. GTDB lineage: Bacteria > Actinomycetota > Thermoleophilia > UBA2241 > UBA2241 > Bog-752. The sequence goes on along the minus strand of CAZFJE010000053.1, from coordinate 16,036 downwards.
AAGGCCTCTACGTCACCAACGACCAGCGCGAGATCGTCTACTGGAGCGAGGGCGCCGCGCGCATCACCGGCTACCCGGCGTCCGACGTGGTCGGCAGCCACTGCTACGACGACATCCTGGTCCACACCGACGTCTACGGACGCAAGCTCTGCACCGATGCCTGTCCGCTCGAAGGCTGCATCGCCGACGGCCACGCGCGCTCGGTGAACGAGGTGCTGCTCAAGCGCGAAGACGGCGAGCGGCTGGCGGTCTACGTCAAGACGCGGCGTTTCTCGCTCGACGACAGCTACTACGGCGTCGAGGTCTTCGGCGAGCTCGAAGCGGTGGCCGGCCGCGAGGTCACGCGCCTCATCCAGAAGCTCTCCGACTCGGCGGTCACCGACCCGCTGACGGGTCTCTTCAACCGCCGCTACATCGACATCATGCTCGAGCAGCAGATCAACCTGTACCAGCGCATCGGGCAGCGCTTCGGCGTGACCCAGATCGACGTCGACGACTTCAAGCCGGTCAACGACGCCTTCGGCCATGCCACCGGCGACGAGGCCCTGAAGTTCGTGGCGACCATCCTGTCCGACGGCACCCGCAAGATCGACATGCTGGCGCGCCACGGCGGCGACGAGTTCGTGGTGATCAGCGCCGTGGGCGACGACGACGACCTGCGGCGTCTCGGCGAGCGCGCCCTGCATGCGGTACGCGGCTCGCGCTTCGTCACGCCCAGTGAAGAGTCGCTCGCCATGACGGTCTCGATCGGCGCCACCCTGGTGCGTCCCGACGACGACAGCGGCGCGCTCGTGCTGGCGCGCGCCGACGAGGCGCTCTACCAGGCCAAACAGGCCGGCGGCGACACCTTCGTGTTCAGGCCGTGACCACGCCGCGTACCCACGCCGCGGCCGGCGCCCGGCTCGCGCGGCGGTGAGCGACTCCTCGGGCGGCCTGCGGCGCGACCCCGTGAGCGGCGCCTGGACGGTGATCGCGCCGCGTCGCGGGGCGCGCCCCCACGACGCGGCGCACCACGACACCGCGGCCGCCGACGTGACGACCCCAGATGCGGCGGTCTCACCCGCGGCGGCCTCGCAGGCGCCGGTCCCCGTCGCGCCGGCCGCCTCAGACGTTCCGTCGGCTGGCGCGACGCCCGCCGACGCGACCGCGGCCGACTGTCCGTTCTGCGAGGGCCACGAACACCTGACGCCGCCCGAGCTCGACGCCCTGCGTCCGGCCGGCGGCGCGCCCGACACGCCCGGCTGGACCGTGCGTGTCGTACCCAACAAGTTCCCGGTCTTCGAGGGCGGTCACGAGGTCGTCGTGCACTCGCCGCGCCACGACCGTCCGCTGCACGCCCAGCCGCTCGCCGAGGTGACCGCCGTGGTGGCGATGTACCAGCGCCGCATCGCCGCGCTGTGCGCCGGCGGCGCGGCCGCAGTCACCGTGATCTTGAACCACGGCCGCGCCGCCGGCGCGTCGCTGGCCCACCCCCACTCCCAGATCTTCGCCACGCCGATCGTGCCGCCGGTGCTGGTCGACGAGCTCACGCAGTTCGCCCGCTACCAGGTGAAGTACGGCCGCTGCCTGCTGTGCGACATGCTGGTCGCGATCATCGGCGAAGGCTCGCACGTGGTGTTCGACGAGCCGCTCGTGGCCTGGACGCCCGACGCCTCGCGCTGGCCCTACGAGCTGCGCCTCGCGCCGCGCGCCCACCAGACCGACGTTCTGGACGCCGACCCGGGCGCCGTGGCCGCGGCGTTCAAGCGCGCCCTGGGCGCGGTCGCCGCGGCCACGGCCGACGCGCCCCTGAACGCCTGGCTGCACACCGTACCCTGCGGCGCTCCGCGGGGTGACGGCGAGCCGCCGTTCCACTGGCACATCGAGATCGCGCCGCGCCTGACGACGGCCGCCGGCTTTGAGCTCGGCACCGGCATCAGCGTCGACCCTGTCGACCCGCGCGACGCGGCCGCCCGCCTGCGCGAAGGGCTGCCCACCACCTCGCTCTGAGCGCTCGCGCGTGAAGGGCGGCCGGCGGCCGGACGCGGCGTCTCCGGTGGGCCGCCTCCGGTGGGCCGACGCCGGTGGGCCGACGCCGCTCGTCAGCCCCCGGCCGACGCCTGCGCGCCGGCGAGCTGGCCGCAAGCCGCTTCGATCTCTCCCCCAGGCGAGCGTCTGACGGTGCACGACAGGCCGGCGGCGGTGAGCCGCTCGCAAAGGGCGGCGAGCTCGCGCGCCCTGGGGCGCGCGAACTCGCCGCCGGTCTCGTTGTAGGCGATCAGGTTCAGGTGATAGAGCGGCTTGCGCAGGCGCTCGGTGAGGGCCTTCACCTGGTCGTCGCCGTCGTTGATGCCGGCCAGCACGACGTACTCGAAGAAGAGCTTGCGGCGGCGGCGCGCGACGTAGTCGGCGCAAGCCGGGAGCAGCACGTCGAGCGGGTAGCGACGGTTGAGCGGCACGAGCCGGTCGCGCAGCTCATCGGTGGCGGCGTGCAGGCTCACGGCCAGGTTGATCTGCGACTCCTCGTCGGTGAAGCGCCGCAGCGCCGGCACGACCCCCGCCGTCGAGATCGACACACCGCGGGCCCCGAGCCCGAAGCCGTCGGGGTCGTTCAGCAGGCGGCAGGCGCGCAACGTCTCGTCGTAGTTGTGGAACGGCTCTCCCATGCCCATGAAGACCACGTTGGTGACGGCGCGCCCGACGTCGCGCAGCTCGCGGGCGAAGTGCAGGACCTGGTCGACCATCTCCTCGGCCGTGAGGTCGCGCACCAGGCCGCGCGCGCCCGACGCGCAGAACGCGCAGCGCACCGAGCAGCCCACCTGGCTCGACACGCACACCGTCGCGCGACGCGGGTAGACCATGAGGACCGCTTCGACGGCACGGCCGTCGGCGGTGGCGAACACTGTCTTGCGCGCCTCGCCGGTGGCCGCCGTGCGCGTCTCGACCGGCGTCAACGAGAGGGCCTCAAGGCGTTCGGCAAGGACGCCGCGCAGCGTCGCCGGCAGCACGCCGATCGCGGCGAAGTCGGTGACCAGGCCCCGCGTGAGAGCCTGGTAGACCTGGGTGGCCCGATACGCCGGCTGGCCCAAGTCGGTCATCATCGCGCTCAGCACGGCGGGGTCGATCATGCAGCGATTCTACCGCCCCCTTCAAGCGACCGCAGGGAACGGTCGACAAGAGGAGAACTTGGTATTCGAGACCACGTGACGTAAGGGGAACGCCATGATCGCAGCGATCCAGATGCAATGGCTCGGAGTCGGGGTGGCGGCGCTCGTCGTCGCCGCGCTGCTCATCGTCGTGCTGATCCGCCATCGCGGCGAAGACGAACGGCTGATGTCGTCGACGCCCGACAAGCCGACCGACCCCAGGGCGGGACCACCGCCGGGCTGGACCGGCCTCGCCGTCGCGACCCCGCCGCCCTCGCGGACGGCCGCGCCCACGTCGGGGCCGCCGCCCGCCGCCGTACCGCCGGCCAGCGCCGGCTCGTTCCTCGACGAACCCCTGTCGCTCGACTTCGACGGCCTGGGCAAACGGACCGAACCAGAGGCGGCCGCGCCGCCGGCCGGCCCCTTCCCGGTCGACCCGTTCGGCTCGCACGCCGACCTCTTCCCGCCGGCCGCCGGCGCGCCGGCCGAAGCGCCGGGCGCCCAGGAGCCCGCGGCCGAGGCGGCCGCCGCCGACATGGCCGCGCCTGAACAGCCCGCGGTCGAGGCGCCTGCCGCCGAGGCTCAAGCGCCCGCCCCACCCGCCGCCGAGGCATCCGCGCCCGACGACCCCGTCGCCGCGGCGCCGCCCGCCGAGGCCGCACCCGCGGCGGCGGCTACCGAGGCGGCCCCGTTGTCCGACGTCATCGTGACGAGCGGCGACGGCCAGGTCGATCTGGCCGACCCCGATGTGCGCGCCCTGCTCGTCTCGCTGGTCGACGACGAGATCGCCCTGGCCAGGGCCTACCGCAGCCAGGGACAGACCCTCGACGCCATCCTGCAGCTCACCGAGGCCGAGAAGGCCTGCACGGCGCTCGGGCTCGACGACACCCTCGCCGAGGTGAAGACGCTGCTCGGCGAACTCCAGCTCTGACCACCGCGGACCGCACTCAAGGTCACCAGAGATACGAACGACAAAGCGGCGGGCGGGGCGCCTTTGGCGCCCCGCCCGCCGCTTTGTCGCGCGCTAGTTGTTCAGGCTCTGCAGCGGCGCGGGAATGCGCCCGCCGCGGGCGATGAAGGCGCTGTTGCCGGCCAGGCTCAGGGGCATGACTGGAGCGGCCCCGAAGAGGCCGCCGAGCTCGACCCAGTCGCCGGCGGCCTTGCCGGCCGCGGGGATCAGGCGGGCGCCGGTCGTCTTTGAGTTGATCATGCCGATCGCCATGACGTCGGCGATGGTGCCGGCCAGCGCGTCGCGCGTGGTGTCGCCGGGCACGACGATCATGTCGAGTCCGAGCGAGCAGACCGCGGTCATCGCTTCGAGCTTCTCGATGCTGAGCACGCCTTCGGCGGCGGCGCGCACCATGCCGGCGTCTTCGCTCACCGGGATGAAGGCGCCCGAGAGGCCGCCGGTCGACGAGGTCGCCATGAGGCCGCCCTTCTTGACGGCGTCGTTCAGCATGGCGAGCGCGGCCGTGGTGCCGGGAGCACCCGTGCGGGCCAGGCCCATGGCCTCGAGGATCTCGGCCACCGAGTCGCCGATCGCCGGCGAGGGCGCGAGCGAGAGGTCGATGATGCCCATCTGCGCGTCGAGCATCTGGGCCGCCTCGCGCGCTACGAGCTCGCCGACGCGGGTGATCTTGAAGGTCGTGCGCTTGATCAGGTCGGCCAGGTCGGTGAAGGGCAGCTCGGGGTGGCGGGCGACCACGTTGCGAATGACGCCCGGTCCCGAGATGCCCACGTTGATGCTCACCTCGGGCTCGCCGCTGCCGTGCAGCGCGCCGGCCATGAAGGGGCTGTCCTCGGGGACGTTGCAGAAGATGACGATCTTGGCACAGCCGATGGAGTCGCGGTCGGCCGTGCGCTGCGAGACGTCGACCAGCACGTCGGCCATGCGGGTCACGGCGTCCATGTTGATGCCGGCCCGCGTGGAGGCCACGTTGACAGACGAGCACACGCGCTGCGTTTCGGCGATGGCTTGCGGGATGGCCTGGATCAGCGCCGTGTCGCGCGCGGTGAAGCCCTTCTGCACGAGCGCCGAGAAGCCGCCCACGAAGTCGATGCCGATCTCGGCGGCCGCCGCGTCGAGCGCATGAGCGACCGCGACGAAGGCCTCGGGCCCACCAGCCGCCAGGACTCCGGCGATGGGCGTGATCGACACCCGGCGGTTGACGATCGGGACGCCGTATTTCTCCTGGATCTCGAGGGCCGCCGAGACCAGGCGTCCGGCCCGCGCGACGATCTTGTCGTGCACGCGCTGGCAGACACGGCCCACGTCGCGTGAAGCGCAGTCGTTCAGCGAGATGCCCATGGTGACGGCCCGCACATCGAGGTTCTCGTCCTGGATCATGCGGACGGTCTCGAGGATCTCTTCGTTTGTGATGAAGACCATGACGCGCGCCGCTAGATGCGGTGCATGTAGCGGAAGATGTCTTCGTGCTGCACGGTGATCTGCAGCCCGATCTTGAGACCGGTCTCGACCAGCGCTTCCCGCAGCGCGGCCATGGTCGTCTCGCCGCTGGCGAACGAGACGAACATGATCATGGTGAACATGCCGCCGGTGACGGTCTGGCTGACGTCGTCGACGTTGGCGTTGGCGGCGGCGATGGTGGTGGCGACGGCCGCAAGCAGGCCGTGCTTGTCGGCGCCGAGAGCGGTGACGATGACGCTCGTACGGGGTGCTTGATCGGACATGGCGACCTTGCCTCGGAGCCGGGGACGAGTAAGGCCGATAGTATACTGGAGGCGGTTATCGATGCCGACCAGCAAGACACCTGACGCAGGCCCCCCCGCCGCTCCGGGGCGACCCGCCGGCCGCGACGCACACCCCCACGCCCCGCGGCGCCCACCGCGCGCCGGGCTGCTCGCGCGCCTCGAGGCGCGCGACGTGGCTCTCTCGGCGGTCATCGGCACACGCTGGCCGCACCCGCGGTACCTCACGTGGCCGCTGGGCGCGGTCTCACTCACCGGCAACTACGGGATCGCCTGGGTCGCGCTCGCCGCCGTCGGCGCGGCCGCCGGCACGGCGGGCTTCTCGGGCCGGCGCTTCGCCTACGGCGCCGGCGCCGTGCTCGCCACCGAGTGGATCACGTTCCTCATCAAGCTCATCTTCCGGCGCCGGCGCCCGACCCAGCGCGACCCGGCGGCGGCCAAGGCCGACATCCCGCTGCCGCTGTCGCCGTCGTTTCCGTCGTCGCACGCCAGCATGAGCACGGTCGGCGCCCTTTCGATGAGCGTGCTCTACCCCAGCCTCTGGCCGGCCTTCGCGGCCCTCGCCGTGGTCCTGGCTGCCAGCCGCGTCTACCTGCGGGTCCACTTTCTGGCCGACGTGCTGGCCGGCATCTGCCTGGGTCTGGTCATCGGCCTGCCTTACATCGCCCTCGTGCGGATATAGTTCGCTCATGAAACGGATGCGCTCATGAAACTCGGTATCGTCGGACTCCCCAACGCCGGCAAGACCACGGCGTTCAACGCCCTCACCCACGCGGGCGCGCTGGCCACCGCCTACGCCTTCAGCTCGGCCGAGGCCAACCGCGGCGTGGTGGCCGTGCCCGACGAGCGCCTCGACAAGTTGAACGAGGTCCTGCAGACGCCGCGCGAGGTGCACGCCACCATCGAGGTCGTCGACATTCCCGGCGTCGGCGGCGGCGACGGCGAGCACGGCCAGGGCCTGGGCAGCCGCTTCCTGTCCGACATCCGCGAGGTCGACGCCGTGGCCCACGTGGTGCGCGCCTTCGAGAACCCCGAGGTCGCCTTTCCGCGCGCCGCGATCGACCCCGTCGCCGACGTCGAGGCCGTCGAGACCGAGCTCATCCTGAGCGACCTCGAACTGGTCGAGCGACGCCGCGACAAGACCAACAAGGCGGCGCGCGCCGGCGACGCCCAGGCGCGCAAAGAGCTCGTCATCCTCGATCGCTTCGCCGCCGAGCTGGTCGAAGGCCGCCGCGCCTGTCAGATCGCGCGCGGCGACGACGACGAGCCCCTCATGCGTGACCTCGCCCTGGTCACCGAGCGGCCCGTGCTGTTCGTCTTGAACACCGACGAGTCGCACCTCGACGCCGGCGACCGCCTGGTCGCCTGGGCCGCCGAGCGCGGCGACGAGGTCGTCGTGCTCGCCGCCCGGCTCGAGGTCGAGCTCGCCGAGCTCGAGGCCGACGAGGCGGCCGAGTTTCGCGCCGAGCTCGACGTGCCGCCGGGCGGCGTCGACGAGCTCATCGCCGGCTGCTACCGCGCGCTGGGCTACATCACCTTCTTCACCGGCGACTTCAAGTCGAGCGAGAGCCGCGCCTGGCAGCTGCCCCGCGGCTGGACCGCCTGGCAGGCCGCCGGCCGCATCCACGGCGACATCCAGAAGAAGTTCGTGCGTGCCGAGGTCGTGCCCATCGTCGACCTGCTCGCCCTCGGATCGTTCGCCCACGCCCGCGACAAGGGCGTGCTGCGCATCGAAGGCCGCACCTACGTGGTCGCCGACGGCGACGTCATGAACTTCCGCCACACCGCCTGAGCCGCGCGCCCGCGGGCGGCGCAGGCCGCCGCTGCCTACGCCGCGGCTGCGCCCCTTGACACTGAGTTTAAGCAAAGGAGCCAACCATGTCGCCGACCCTCTCCCGCCTTGTGCGCCTGGTCTGTCTGGCGGCCGCCATCGTCGCGATCGTCGCGGTCGCCACCGGCACCGCCCTCGCCGTCTCGAGCTCGGCGGCCAGCGCGGCGCCGTCGAGCGGCTCGCTCGTGGTACGCATAGGCCAGCTGCAGAACCCCGACAACCTGAACCCGTTCATCGGCATCCAGGGACTCGACTACCAGATCTGGCACCTGAACTACGACTTCCTGGTGGGCTTCGACTCAAAGACGCTGGCGCCCCGACCCGAGCTCGCCACCAAGTGGAGCGTGTCGCCCGACGGCAAGACCTGGACCTTCACCACCCGCCAGGGCGTCAAGTGGCAGGACGGCGTGCCCTTCACGGCCGCCGACGTCGCCTTTACCTTCAACTACATCGTCAAGAACGACCTCTCGAACCTGGCCGTCTACACTGACGGCATCACCGGCGCCAAGGCCACCGGCCCCGACACGGTCGAGATCTACACCAGTGCGCCCAAGGCCAATATGCTGCGCATGGTGGTGCCCATCCTGCCCCAGCACATCTGGTCGAAGATCTCGGGCAAGGCGGCCAGCTCGACCTTCCAGAACAAACCGCCGATCGTGGGCACCGGCCCCTTCCAGGTCGTCGGCTGGCAGACCGGCAAGTACGTCCACCTGAAGGCCAACCCGAACTACTGGGGCGGCGCGCCGCACATCTCCGACCTCTACATCCTCACCTACACCAACGCCGACACCATGGCGAGCGACCTGAAGCTGGGCAACATCGACGCCGCCGTCGACGTGCCGTTCGCCGAGTTCAAGGAGCTGTCGTCGGTGAAGGGCATCCAGACCAACAAGGCGGCCTCGTGGCAGTTCTCCGAGCTTGCCTTCAACTGCTACGCCAGCCCGAACTCGAAGGGTAACCCGGTGCTGCGCGACCAGGTCTTCCGCCAGGCCCTGAACTACGCGATCGACCGCAACAAGATCGTCTCGACCGCCTTCAACGGCTACGCTCTGCCCGGCTCGTCGCTGATCGTGCCCTACTCGCCCTACCACTGGCAGCCGCCGGCCGGCACCGCCTACACCTACGACCCGGCCAGGGCCAACCAAATGCTCGACGCCGCGGGCTACAAGAAGGGCGCCGATGGCTACCGCACCACCAAACAGGGCAAGCCTCTGACGCTGCGCCTCATGGCGACCACCGACTCACCGGCCAACGAAGTGGCCGGCAAGCTCGCCGTGCAGTGGTTCAAAGACGTCGGCGTCAGGGTCGATCTGTCGATCGTCGACCCAGGCGTACTGACCAGCGCACAGTACGAGTTCACGGGCAAGACCTACACGCCCGACTGGGACATGTTCATGTGGTCCTGGACCCAAGACGTCGATCCCGGCTTCATGGTGAGCGTCTACACGCCGCCCCAGTCGACCGGCTACGGCTGGAACGACTGCCTGTGGACCGACCCGGCCTACACCAAGCTCTCCAACGAGGCCGCGACCACGATCGACCAGGCGCAACGCATCCCGCTCGTGCAGCAGGCCGAGCAGATCTTCTACACCGCCTCGCCCTACGCGATCATGGCCTACCCCTACCAGCTCGAGGCCTGGAACACGAACAAGTGGACGGGCTGGACCAAGGCGCCCGCGGGTGTGGGCTCGGCCATCTACAACTACAACAACATCGACACCTACCGGAACCTCGCGCTCAACGCGACCGGCACCAAGAGCGGCGGCGCCAAGGGCGGCCTGATCGCAGGGATCGCCGCAACCGTGGTCGTGGTGGTCGTGGTGGTCCTCTACTTCGCGTTGCGGCGGCGTCCGCGCGCGGTCGAGGAATGACCTCGTCGCCGCGCGGCCTGCCGGCCGGCTTCACGCTGCGGCGGCCGCGCAGCGGCGACGTCGACGACATCGTCGACCTCGTGGCCGCCGCCGACCTGGCCGTCTCGGGTGAGAGCCTGGCGAGCCGCGACGAGCTGCGCGCCGACTGGGCCCACGCCCGCTTCGAGCTGGGGCGCGACGCCTGGCTCGTGGCCGCCGCCGACGGCGGCCTGGCCGCCTGGGCGTGGGTGCTCGACGTCGCGGCCGCCCACACCTCGATCGACGGCGAGTTCGTCGTGCACCCCGACCACCAGTGGCGCGGCCTCGAAGCGCCGCTGCTCGCGTGGATCGAAGGCTACGCGGCAGACATCGCGGCGGGCGCGGCCGCCGACGCGCGCGTGTCGCTCGGGGTGTGGTGCGACCGCCGCGACCGCCGCGCCGAGCTCTATCAGAGCGCCGGCTTTGCCCGCGTGCGCTCGTTCCTGCGCATGCGCCTGGCACTCGACGACCTGCCCGCCGACGGCCTGGCCTACGCCCCACCGGCCGGGCTCGAGGTGCGGCGCTTCACGCGCGGCCGCGACGAACGCGCCCTGTGGGCCACGAGCGAAGACGCCTTCGCCGAGCACTTCCGCTTCAGCGACCAGCCCTTCGAGGAGTGGCTGCCGTCGAAGCTCGCCGACGAGGTCGACACCGACTTGTGGTTCGCCGCCTGGGACGACGACCAGATGGTCGGCTATGTGATCGGCTACGTCGAACCCTACGGCGGCTACGTCGATCAGCTCGCCGTGCGCCGACCGTGGCGCCGGCGCGGGGTGGGCTCCCTGTTGCTGCTCACCGCCTTCACGGCGCTCCGCGAGCGAGGCTGCGCCAACGCGGTGCTCGGCGTCGACGCCGACAACCAAAGCGGAGCCGTCGGCCTGTACGAGCGTGCCGGCATGCGCCCGTCGCTCGTCCACGACTTCTACGAGAAGATCCTGCGCGACGGCCGCTGAGGGGCGAGCAGGGCCAAATGTAGGCCACGTGCGGGCGGGGCCAAATGGCCGCCACGTGCGGGCCGGGGCCGGATGGCGGCAAGTTAAGCCGTGGCCGGCGGCCGAGCGCCCGCAGCGGGTGCCCAGGGGCCGCTGCTACTGTGTGCGCCTGCTGGTGAGGAACGTGCTCAGGCGCACGAGCCCTTCGGGGAAGTTCTCGCGCCCCACACCGATACGCAGGTGGCGCTCGCCGTAGTCGAAGACCGCCGAGGGCGCGAGCATGACATCGGCCTCTTCGCGCACCAGGCGGCAGAACTCGGTGGTGCCGATCGAGTCAGGCTTGAAGCGCGGAAAGCAGACCGTGCCGCCCCGGGGCGGCGTCCACGAGAACAGCGGCTCGTATTTGGCCATGAACCCGGTGAGCAGGCCGAGGTTGCGCGTCATGCGCCGCCGGTGCCGGTCGACGATCTCGGCGCGCGCACCCAGACCGGCGATCGCCAGGATCTCGCTCGGAGCGCTGCTACAGATCGTGGTGTAGTCCTTCAGGGCGATCAGGCGGCGCATGAGGACCGGATCGCGCACCACGAGCCAGCCTATGCGCAGGCCGGCCAGCCCCAGGGTCTTGGAGACGCCCGACAGCGTGACAGCCTTGTCGTAGCGTTCGACCGCCGACGGCAGGCGATCGGCCTCGTTGAGCTCGAGCAGCCGGTACATCTCGTCGGAGAAGACGGCGATGCCGTAGTGCTCGGCGATCGCGAGGATGCGTTCGTAGTCGGCGGCGCTGGGCAGCGCGCCGGTCGGGTTGTGCGGGAAGTTGAGCACGATGAGGCGCGTGCTGGGCCGGATGAGCGCGGCCAGGCGGTCGGGGTCGAAGTACCAGCCCTGGGCTTCGTCGGGCTCCCAATGGCTGACTTCGGCGTGCAACGCCTCGGCCACCGAATACAGCGACTGGTAGCCGGGGAAGGTGCAGACGACGTGGTCGCCGTTGCGCACGAGACAGTTCGTGGCGATGAAGATGAGCTCCTCGGGAGCGGCCACCAGCACCTGGTCGGGCTCGCAGGCCTCGTACGTGCCGGCGATGGTCTGGCGCAGCAGCGGGTGGCCCTGCGTCTCGGTGTAGCCCAGCCCCAGGGTGTCCCAAAGCTCGCGCGTGGGCGCGTCGGCGAGCTCGAGTACCTCTCTCAGGGGCAAACCGTCGCAGTCGGAAGCGGCCAGCGGAAAGGGCACCGAGAACTCATACTGGCCGAAGTAGCGTTCGAGCTGAAAGGGATCGAGACGCATGATGGCGCTACTCTATCGTGTTTCGCACCCACCGGGGCAGAGGCACGTCGCCGGCGACGAGCTCCTGGCGGCGGCCGGCTCGCGGTCATGAGAGGCGAGCCGCATACGTGACCCGCCTTTTGGGGTAGGTAGGGGCATCGACGTACGTCGACCACCCCTTCGAGGAGGAACCCCATGAGCTCTGCCGAACGCCGCGCCCAGGTCACGTGGAGCGGCACGCTCGCCGCGGGCAACGGCCGCCTGCGGCTGACGAGCGGCGCCGCGCCCGAGATGGCGGTCACGTGGGCCTCGCGCACCGCTCGCTCCGACGGCCAGACGAGCCCCGAGGAGCTCATCGCCGGCGCCCACGCGTCGTGCTTTGCGATGGCCTTTTCGGGGGGCCTGACCGACGCCGGCACGCCGCCCGAGCGCCTTGACGTGACGGCCACCGTCACCTTCGCCCAGAGCGCCTCCGGCTTTCGCGTCGAGAGCTCACGCCTCGAGGTGAAGGGCGTCGTGCCGGGCCTCGACCAGTCCGGGTTCGCCGCGGCCGCGGACGCCGCCCGAGACGGCTGCCCGGTGTCACAGGCTCTGGCCGGCAACGTCGACGTCACCGTGACCGCCACTCTCGACGAAGGCTGACGGCCCGGCGGCGGGCTTCAGAGGCTGCGGCGGGCCCGGGCGCCGAAAGCCCGCGCTACGTGCCGTCGCCGGCGGAGCGCAGGCGTGCCGGCAGGTGTGAGACGTCGCCCAGGGCCAGCAGCAGCGGCTCGCCGGCGCGCGCGAAGGCGAAGGTCGTCACCGAGCCGACCGGGCAGGCCACCCGGTCGCGGTAGCGATCGACGTCGATGCCGAGCAGCACGCAGACGATGATGCGGATCGTCGCCTTGTGGCTGACGACGAGGACGTCGCCGTCGCCGTAGGCGTCGCGCAGCGCCTCGACGACCGGCACGGCCCGGGCGGCGACGGCGTAGCCGGTCTCGCCGCCCGGCGCGCCGCGCAGGCCCGGGTGCTCGCGCCAGGCGGCGAACGCCGTCGCGTCGCGGGCGGCGATCTCGGCCGCGGGGCGGTCTTCCCAGACGCCGTGGTCGATCTCGCGCAGGCCCGGCTCGACATCGATCGCCAAGCCGAGCCGTGCGGCCGCCGGCCGCGCCGTCTCGAGACAACGGGCCAGCGGACTCGATACGACCGCGCGCCACCGCCCGCCGGCGGCACAGCGCTCGGCGAGCAGCTCGCCCATGAGCCGACCGTCGGCGGTGAGCGCGCACTCGGTCACTCCACAGAAGCGTCCCTCGCTGCTGGCCACGGTCTCGCCGTGGCGCGTGAAGTGCAGCCGCAGCGTCGCTGCCGCCGGGTGAGCCACGATGGGCTAGATAGCGGCGATCGCCGGCGCCGTGTAGACACGCGTGGCGAGCTCTTTGTCGATCTCGTAGAGGGCGCCCGGGGCGCCTTCGATCAGGCGCAGCTTCTTGACCATGTCGTCAGCGGTGGCCTCTTCTTCGACCTGCTCGCCGATGAACCACTGCAGCTCCTGCAGGGTGGCGTGGTCGCGCAGCTCCATGGCGAGGTCGGCGAGGCCGTTGATGAGGGCGGTGACCTTCTGCTCGTGGGCCAGCGCCTGCTCGAAGATGGCGAGCGCCGTGGGCCACTCCTGATCGGGCTGGTCGATGGTCGTCAGCAGCACGCGACCGCCGCGCTCGACGACGTAGTCGAAGAACTTCTGCACGTGGAAGAGCTCCTCCTGGAACTGGACGTGCATCCAATTCTGGCCGCCCGTCATGCCCAGCTCGGCGAACTGCGACGACATCGACAGGTACAGGTAGGCGGAGTAGATCTCGGCGTTGATCTGCTTGTTCAGGGCATCCTGCATGCGCTGGTCCAGCATCTGGGGTCCTCATTTCGTCGTGGCCAGGGTGTCGCTTGAGTTCTGCACGGTTTCGCCGCTCGCCCAAACCGCGCCGGGCGGCGCGGGAGCGCGACGCCGCGCGATTGCCTATGCTACGGGCAGCGGCGCATGCGACGCGCGCCGAGGAGTCCGGCGGCACGACCAAGGAGACGGCAAGGTGGGAGACAGATCGACGCTCAGGCCGCCCCCGCGCGCGCGAGCCATTTCGTCGCCGGCCCTCGCCCCGCGCGGCCGCTGATGTTCGCGCCCGCCGACATAGTCGCCATCCACGAGGCCGCCCTGCAGGTGCTGGCTCAGACCGGCGTGGTCGTCATGGACGACGACGCGATCGCCCTGTTCAAGACGGTGGGAGCGCGCGCCGACGGGCAGCGCGTGTTCATCGCGCGAGACGCCGTCGAGCGCGCCCTGGCCAGCGCCCCCTCGGCCTTCACGCTGAGCGGGCGCAACCCGGCGCGCGACCTGCGGTTCGGCGAGGGGCGGCCGGTGTTCGGCAGCGGCTCGGGTCCGGCCTACATCCTCGACGGCAGCGTCGTGCGGCCCGGCACTCTGGCCGACGCGCAAGCGACCGTCAAGCTCGGGCACCTGTCACGCGGCCTCGAGTTCAACAGCGACTGCATCGAGCCGCTCGACCTGCCCGAAGACGAGCGCACCAGGCGTTCCGACCACGCGCGCCTCACGCTGAGCGACAAATCGATGGAGTGGACTGCCTCGCTGGAGCACGATGTCGACGAGGCGGTCACCATCAACGAGATCCTCTACGGCGCGCGGTGGGCCGACCGCCCGCGCGCGCTGATTGTGCTGAACACCAATTCGCCCCTGCTGCTGTCGGTCGAGACGGCGCGCATCTTGCAGCGCTGGGCCGGTCTGGGTCAGCCCGCCTGCGTGACCGCCTGCGTGATGGGCGGCGCGACCGGCCCGGCGACGCCGGCCGGCACGCTGACCGTGCAGCACGCCGAGGTGCTCGCCGGGCTCGTGCTGGGGCAAGCCGCCCGCGAGGGTTCGCCGTTCATCTACGGCGGCGTCTCGACGATGTCGAGCATGCGCACCGGTGCGGCCCACTTCGGCACGCCCGAGTTCGCTCTGATGGCGAACGCGACGGTGCGCCTCGCCCACCACGCCGGGCTGCCGGTGCGCGCCGGCGCGGCCGTCACCGACTCGCACGTGCCCGACGCGCAAGCCGCTCTCGAATCGACCATGGGACTGTCGGCTTCGGCCAGCGCCGGCGGCGACTTTCTCTTTCAGGCGGCCGGCATCCTGAGCTCGTTCAACGTGCTGTCGCTCGAGAAGTTCGTGCTCGACGACGAACTGATCTGCGCCCTGCGCGTGGCGGCCGCCACGGCGGCCGCCGACGACGAGGCGCTGGCCACCGACGTGATCGCGGCAGTCGGTCCGGGCGGCGACTACCTGGGCCAGTCTCACACGCGCCGCCACGGCCGCGACCTCGACCGCCCCACGTTCCTGGTGCGCGAGAGCGCCGAGCGCTGGCGCGCCCAGGGCGACGGCGATGTGCGCGCCGCGGCGCGCGCCGAGGTGGAGCGCCGTCTCGCCGCCCACGAACCGCCCGACGACTTGGACTCAGTCACGCGCCGTCAGCTCGACGAGTACTGCCTGAGGTAGGGACGGCGTTGCCGCTCAGGCACGCGCGACTTCGTTGCGCGCTAGGCCGTCGATCGCCTTCGTCGTCGCCGCTCAGGCTGGCGCGACTTCGTTGCGCGCCTAGTGATGGAACGAAGCGGCCGTGCCCTCGTTGGCCGGTACCGTCTGCCTGGCAAGACGCGGCAGCTGGCGCGCGAAGTCGGCCAGCAGCAGGTCGGCTACGTCGTGCGTGAAGCCTCGGCGGACCACGATGCGCAGCGCCGCCAGGTCCTCACGCTTGGCGGGAAACGTGTAGGCGGGCACGAGCCAGCCGCGCTCGCGCAGGCAGTCGGCCACATCGAAGACGCTGAAGTTCTTGACGCCGGGCGCCAGCGTGAAGGCAAAGACGGGCAGCTCGTCGCCGCGAGTGAGCAGCTCGAACGGTCCGAGGCCGGCGATCTTGCCCGACAGGTACAGGGCGACGTCGCGCGAGTAGCCCTGTACGCGGGCGTAGCCGTCGAAGCCCAGGCGCAGGAAGTTGTAGTACTGGGTCACGATCTGCGAACCCGGCCGCGAGAAGTTCAGGGCGAAGGTCGGCATGTCGTCGCCCAGGTAGTTCACCCAGAAGATGAGCTCTTCGGGCAGCGCCTGCGCGTCGCGCCACACGACCCAACCCACCCCGGGGTAGACGAGCCCGTACTTGTGCCCGGACGTGCTGATCGAGGCCACGCGCGGCAGCGCGAAGTCCCACTGCAGGTCGGGGTCGATGAAGGGCGCGACCATCGCCCCCGAGGCGCCGTCGACGTGCA
>CAZFJE010000052.1:0-18166 GCA_964519555.1 uncultured Thermoleophilia bacterium | reverse complement strand
TAAGCACGCCGCCAGCGTTCGTCCTGAGCCAGGATCAAACTCTCCGAGACAACTTTGAGCACGCGACCCGAAGGCCGCGGAACAAACGTTGGGAGAGAGCTTGTGCTCTCAAAGACAAGGCAGGATATGCCTTGTTGTCGTGCGGCCGGTTGCCGGTCCCGAAGGGCCGGTAGAGCAGCAATGCTCGGACCGCATGACGGGGTCTAATTCGTATTGGCCTGTGCACCCTGCTGGTGCTACAGGCGCGCTGACGTCCACCGGCTCGGACCCGAGACTCGAGTCGAACCGGCTTCCACGCTGTTCAGTTTTCAAAGACCGCGTGCCACGTGGGCACATGTTCTCAGTCGTTTGTAGTGGTACCGACTGGCTCTCGCTCCCGTCGGAGCGACCATCCAGCCCCTTGGGGGCTAGACGATCCCACGTGGAGGAGGTGAGAACGTTGTCGACGCCGCTTCCGACTCTAAAGCGGCTCGCTATGATACGACGCTTTTGAGTCAGTGTCAACGACCTGCCCTTTTGTCTTGGCGACTCTCGCCAGAGGACCTCGAGGGCGGAGACGAAGTATACCCGCTCAAAGTAGAGTGTCAACCTACTTTTTCAACTTCTTGCGCTCGAGCCTGGATCGGCGCCGCGGCACGCTCGCCGGAGAGCGCGGACCGCGACCCGCCAAGCGAGCCTGCACACGGCGCGCTCACGCACCTTGGACAGGCCTTCCGGCCCTTCGTATAGTATCGTCACGGACGCCTGAGGCGAGAGCCCGGCTCTAGCGGCCGCTACCAGGCGACACGAACAGGGAGCAACATGGATCTTGCCGGCAAGCGCGCGCTCGTGACCGGAGCCGATGGCTTCATCGGCAGCCACCTGACCGAGGCGCTCATCGACGCGGGCGCGAACGTGCGCGCCCTGGCCCTGTACAACTCGTTCGGATCGTGGGGCTGGCTCGACGCGCTGCCCCAGCCCGCGCTCGACGCGATCGAGGTCATCAGCGGCGACGTGCGCGATCCGGCCGGCATGCGCACGGCGCTGCGCGATGTCGACGTGGTCTTCCACCTCGCCGCCCTGATCGCCATCCCCTACTCGTACAACTCCCCTGACAGTTACGTCGACACCAACGTGCGCGGCACCCTCAACGTGCTGCAGGCAGCCCGCGACCAGGGCACCGAGCGGGTCGTGATCACGTCGACCTCCGAGGTGTTCGGCACGGCCCGCTACGTGCCCATCGACGAAGCGCACCCGCGACAGGGCCAGTCGCCCTACTCGGCGACCAAGATCGCCGCCGACGCCCTGGCCGAGTCCTTTTATCGCAGCTTCGACCTGCCGGTAACGGTGGCGCGGCCGTTCAATACCTACGGTCCCCGGCAGTCCGCGCGAGCCGTGATCCCCACGATCATCGGCCAGCTCGTCGCCGGCAAGCGCGAGATCAGCCTTGGGGCGCAGCACCCCACGCGCGACCTCACGTTCGTCGCCGATACCTGCGCCGGCTTCATCGCCCTGGCGCGCTGCGACGCGGCGGTCGGTCGCAACGTCAACATGGGCAGCGGGCGCGAGATCTCCATAGGAGACCTCGCGCGGGCGCTCATCGCACGCGTCGAACCGCGGGCCCGCCTGGTGGCCGACGACGCACGGCTGCGGCCCGCCGCTTCCGAGGTCGAGCGTCTGCTGGCCGACTGCACGCTCATGACCAGCCTCACCGGGTGGACCCCGGCCGTAACGCTCGACGAAGGCCTCGAGCGCACGATCGCCTGGTTTTCCGAGCCGGCCAACCTGCAGCGCTACAAGGTCGACATCTACAATGTCTGAGGCCCCCAAGGTCGAAGCCTTCCTGCCGCTCTCGGTGCCGGTCATCGCCGGCCACGAGTGGGAGTACGTCAAGGACTGCCTCGACACCGGCTGGGTCTCGTCGGCCGGCGCCTACGTCGAGCGCTTCGAAGAGCGTCTCTGCGAGTTGCTCGGCGCCGACCACGTCGTAGCCGTGGTCAACGGCACCGCCGGGCTGCACCTCGCGCTGCTCGCCGCCGGCGTGCAGGCGGGCGACCGCGTCATCGTGCCCACGCTCACGTTCATCGCCACGGCCAACGCCGTGCGCCATGCCGGCGCCGAGCCGGTCTTCGTCGATTGCGACGACTACATGAACATCGACGTCGACGGCGTGCTGTCGTACCTCACCGAAGCCTGCGTCGAAGGTTCCGACGGCTGGCGCGAACGCGCCAGCGGGGCGCCCGTCAGGGCGGTACTGCCGGTCCACGTGTACGGCCGGCCGGCCCGGCTCGCCGAGCTCGCGCCGCTGGCCGCCCGCTTCGGCCTTGCCCTGATCGAAGACGCGACCGAGGCGCTGGGCAGCACATGGACCGCCGGGCCCTGCGCCGGCCGCGCGGCCGCCACCGTGGGCCAGTCCGGCGTGCTGTCGTTCAACGGCAACAAGATCGCGACGTGCGGCGGCGGCGGCGCCTACGTCACCAACGACGACGCCGCCGCCGCCTGCGTGCGCCACCTCTCGACCCAGGCCAAGACCGACACGCGGCGCTTCGTGCACGACGAGACCGCCTGGAACTATCGCCTCACCAACGTGGCCGCCGCCATCGGCCTGGCGCAGCTCGAACAGCTCGAGGGCTTCATCGCCGCCAAACGCGCCGGCCACGCCCTCTACGCCGAGCTGCTCGCCGACTTGCCGGGGATCGAGCTCGTCGGCGTGCAGGACGGCACGCAGCCCAACTTCTGGTTCCACTCCATCCTGGTCGACGAGAGCGCCTTCGGTCGCGACCGCGAGAGCCTCATGACGTTCCTCGGCGAACGCGGCATCGAGACGCGTCCGGTGTGGGGCCTGCTCCACGAGCAGGCGCCGCTGCGCGGCTGCACGGCCTGGCGCATAGAACGGGCGCGCTGGTTCTGGCAGCGCGTGCTCAACCTGCCGTGCTCCAGCAACCTCGGGGCGGCCGACGTCGCCCGCGTCGCCGCGGCGATCAGGGCCGCGAGAGAGACAGCCTGATGGACGACCGTGTGCGCGAGATCATCATGAGTCCCACCGACGCGGTCGGCGACGCGCTGCGCCGCATGGACGCGAGCGGCAGCCGCATGGTGATCGTCGCCGGTGCCGACGACCTGCTGCTGGGCGTAGCGACCGACGGCGACACGCGGCGCTGGATCATCGCCGGCCGTCCGCTCGACGCGCCGCTGCGCGACGCCATGAACGACCACCCCCACGTGCTCGACGACGGCTTTGGCCGCGAGACCGCCGAGCAGCTCATGACCGAGGGCCACTTCGAGTGCCTGCCGATCGTCGACCGCGCCCGCCGCGTGGTCGACGCCATCTGGTGGCACGACCTGATCGAGGGCGGGCCCGGCATCAGGCGCAGCGCGCTCGGCCTGCCCGTGGTCGTGATGGCCGGGGGCAGGGGCACGCGCCTCGCGCCCTACACCAACGTCCTGCCCAAGGCGCTCATCCCCATCGGCGAGACGCCGATCTCGCAGCTGATCATGGACCGTTTCGCCGAGTGGGGCTGCGCCGAGTTCTTGCTGGTGCTCAACCACAAGGCCAACCTCGTGCGCGCCTACTTCGCCGACCTCGAGGTGCCCTACCGGGTCGACTGTGTCGTCGAGCCGCAGCCGCTCGGCACCGCCGGCGGGCTGTCGCTGCTCGACGGGCGCGTCGCCGAGACGTTCTTCCTGACCAACTGCGACGTGCTCATCGACACCGACTACGAAAGCCTGCTGCGCGCGCACCGCGAGAGCGCCGCCGAGATCACCCTGGTGGCCTCGATGAAGCACTTCACCGTGCCTTACGGCGTTTGCGAGGTCGGCGACGGCGGCCTGCTCACCGGGATCGTCGAGAAGCCGTCGTTCGACCACCTGGTCTCGACGGGTCTGTACGTGGTCGAACCCCAGGTGCTGCGCGAGATCCCTCGCGATACCCCCTACGACATGACCGACCTCGTCGGCCACTGCCTTGCGAGCGGCCGCCGAGTGGGCGTCTACCCGGTCTCCGATGGCGCCTGGATCGACATGGGCGGCCTCGACCCGCTGCGCAACGCGCTCGATCGGCTGGGGGCTACTCCCCGTGAGTAGCCCGATCGCCGTCTACGGAGGCGGCGGCCACGGGCGCGTGGTCATCGACGCCCTGCGGCTCGCGGGCCGATACGACCCCGTGGCCGTGCTCGACCCGGCGCGCAGCGGCGCGGTCGACGGCGTTCCCGTGCGCGGCGACGACGCGGCGGCGGCGCTGCGTGCCGCGGGCGTCGATGCCGCCGTCATCGCCGCCGGCTCGGTCGGCGATCCCGCCCTGCGCCGCCGGCTCTACGCCAAGGCCTTGAGCGTCGGGTTCACCCTGCCGGCGATCGTCCACCCGCAGGCCAGCGTGGCCGCCACCGCGAGCCTCTCCCCCGGCTGTTTCGTCGCGGCCGGCGCCGTGGTGGGACCGGGCGCCCGCTTGGGCGTCTGCGTCATCGTCAACAGCAACGCCGTGGTCGATCACGATTGCGCGCTTGGCGACTTCGTACACGTCGCGCCGGGGGCCGCGCTGTCGGGCGACGTCGTGGCCGGCGACGACGTCCACGTGGGCACCGGCGCCTGCGTCGTGCAGGGCCTGCACATCGGCGCAGGAAGCATCGTCGGCGCCGGCGCGGCCGTGGTCGCCGACGTGCCCGAGGGCGCGGTCGCGGTCGGCGTTCCCGCCCGGACCAGACCACGATGACCGCGGCCGCGCCCGCCCACGTGCTGGTCATCGCCGAGGCCGGAGTCAACCACAACGGCTCGCTCGCGCTGGCGCTCGAGCTGGTCGACGCCGCCGCGGCGCAAGGCGCCGACGCCGTCAAGTTCCAGAGCTTTCGCGCCGAGCTGCTGGCGGCGCCCGACGCGCCCCGCGCCGGCTATCAGCAGGAGACCACGGGCGGCACCGGCGGCCAGCTCGAGATGCTGCGCGCCCTCGAGCTGTCAGCCGACGACCATCGTCGCATCGCGGCGCACTGCCGGCAACGCGGCATCGAGTTTCTCTCTTCGCCCTTCGACGCCGCGAGCATAGAGCTGCTCGCGACGCTCGACCTGAAGCGCCTGAAGGTGCCCAGCGGCGAGCTTCTCGACGTGCCCTACCTGCGCCGCGTGGCCGCGCTGGGGCTGCCGCTGATCGTCTCGACCGGCATGGCGACCCTCGCCGAGGTCGGCGCGGCGCTCGACGTGCTGCGCGCCGCCGGATGCCCGCGCGAGCGCATCACCGTGCTGCACTGCTCGACCGAGTACCCCACGCCGCCGGCCGACGTCAATCTGCGGGCCATGCTCACCCTGCGCGACGCCTTCGGCGTGGCCGTGGGCTACTCAGACCACACCGAGGGCATCACCGTGGCGGTGGCCGCCGCCGCCCTGGGCGCGGTCGTCATCGAGAAGCACCTTACGCTCGATCGCGCGCTGCCGGGGCCCGACCACCGCGCCTCGCTCGAGCCGGGTACGTTCGGTGAGATGGTGCGCGCGGTGCGCCTCGTCGAGGCCGCCCTCGGCGACGGCGTGAAGGCCCCGACGGCGGGAGAGCTCGAGAACATCGCCGCCGCGCGCAAGAGCATCGTGGCCGCCCGGACGATCGCCGCCGGCGAGACGCTCGACGCCGACAACCTCGCCGTCAAACGACCGGGCACCGGCATGACGCCCTTGCGCTGGGATGACGTCGTGGGCCTGACAGCCTCGCGCGCCTACCGCGCCGACGAGCCGATCGACGAGGCGCTCTCGTGAGACCGGCGCGCAAGGTCGCCGTGCTGACGGGCAGCCGCGCCGAGTACGGCCTCTTCCGTCCCCTGCTCGACGTGCTCGAGCGCGACCCCGGGTTCGACGTGTCGCTCATCGTCACCGGCACCCACCTGGCGCAGCGCTTCGGCATGACGGTCGCCGAGATCGAGCGCGACGGCAGCCGTATCGCGGCCCGCGTCCCGCTGCCGCTCGACGACGACTCCGAGCTCGGCGTCTCGCGAGCGATGGCCGCCGCCCTCGCGGGTGTCGCCGCCGCCCTCGACGCCGCACGACCCGATCTGCTCGTTGTGCTGGGCGACCGCTACGAGACACTCGCCGCGGCCTGCGCGGCCCTGCTCGCGCGGGTCCCTCTGGCCCACCTGCACGGCGGCGAGCTTTCCGAGGGAGCCACCGACGACGCCATGCGCCACGCCGTCACCAAGATGGCCTGGCTGCACTTTCCGGCCACTCCGGGGGCCGCCGCGCGCATAGCGCAGCTCGGCGAAGACCCCGCCCGCGTGTTCGCCGTGGGGGCCCTCGGCGTCGACAACGCCCTGCGCCAGGCGCGCCTGAGCAAGTCCGAGCTCGAAGGCGAGCTCGGGCCGCTGTTCGGCCCGACGACCGCACTGACCACGTTCCACCCGGTCACTCTTGAGCAGTCGAGCGGCGCGGCGCAGGTGGGCGAACTGCTCGCCGCGCTCGACGGCCTGCCCGAGCTGCACGCGGTGTTCACGCTGCCCAACGCCGACGCCGGCAACCGTGCCGTGGCCGCGGCGATCACGCACTACTGCGACGCTCACCCCGACAGGGCGCGCGCCTTTGCCTCGCTCGGTTCGCGTCGCTACCTGTCGCTGCTCGGCTGGGCCGACGTCTGCCTGGGCAATTCGTCGAGCGGCGTGATCGAGGCGCCGTCGCTGGGCACGCCGACCGTCGACGTCGGTGAGCGGCAGAGCGGCCGCGAACGCGCCGCCTGCGTGCTGCACTGCGAGCCGCGGGCCGCCGATATCGCAGCGACGCTGCGCCGGGCGCTCGCGCCCGACGGGCAGAGCCTCGCCCACTCCTGCCCCAACCCCTACGGCGACGGCCACGCGGCGCAGCGCATCGCCGCCGTGTTGCGCGAACACCTGCCGCTGCCGGGCACGCTCATGAAGCGCTTCCGCGACCGACCCGCGCCCGGCGTCGCCACGACCGACGACCGACCCGCGCCCGGCCCCGCGGCGACTCCCGACGACCGACCAGCCTCCCCCGGCGCCGCGACACCGGGGGACTGACCGTGTTCGCCGGCCGCCGCGTGCTCGCCCTGATCCCCGCCCGTGGGGGCTCCAAAGGGCTGCCGCACAAGAACGTGGCGCCGCTCGGCGGGCAGCCGCTGATCGCCTGGACGATCGCCGCCGCCCGTGACGCCGCTCCGGTCGACGACGTCGTCGTGACCACCGACGACGACGAGATCGCCAGGGTCGCCTCCGCCGCCGGGGCCCGCGTGCCCTTCCGGCGACCCGCCGCCCTGGCGGCCGACGGGTCGCACATGGCCGAGGTCGTCGAGCACGCCCTCGCCGCACTCGCCCAGGACGGCGAGACCTACGACTGGCTGCTCCTGCTGCAGCCGACCTCGCCGCTGCGCACCGCCGCCCACATCGAGGCCGCCTTCGCCCGCCTGACGCAGAGCGGCGGCCAGGCGGTCGTCTCGGTGTGCGAAGCCGAGCACAGCCCGCAGTGGATGGGCGAGCTGCCGCCCGACGGCAACATGGCCGCGTTCTGCGAGACCGGGGCCGCCCAGGTCAACCGCCAGCAGCTCGCGCGTTTCTACCGCTTGAACGGCGCCGTCTACCTGGCCGCCGTCGACTACTGGCGCGACGCCGGGGGCTTTCTCGGCGCGGCGACCTACGCGTTTGTCATGGCCCAGACCGACTCGGTCGACGTCGACTCCGGTCTCGACCTCGAGCTCGCCGAAGTCCTGCTCGCACGGCGCGGCGCCGCCGGCCGCCGGCCGTGACCGGCATCGACCTGCAGAGCATCGTCAACCGCGCCGTCAACGGCGGCGACGAGCGGCTCGAGCTGATGGCCGCGGCGCTCGGCGTGCGCGCCCTACCGGCCGCCGGGCCCCGCGCGTGGTGGCGCGACCGGCTGCGGTTCCTGGCCTCGGCCACGGTCACCACGCTGCGCCAGGCGCGGCGCCCAGCGCCGGAGCTGTCGTCGCCGGTGGGCATCTGCTTTCCGGGGAACGGCGACGCCCGGGCTCGCGAGATGCGCACCTTTTTCGTGCGCCACCACTTCGGCGCCGAGAGCGACTGCGTGGGGCGCGGCGTCCAGCGCCGGCCGCGGCGCCGGCCGTCGGCCGCCTGGTGGCTGTGGTGGGCCCGCGGCGTGGGCTGGGCTGTGCTCGGCCTGGCCGACTGGAGCGAGCGGCGCTACGCCTGGCTGGGCGGCGCCCTCGTCGACCTGCAGCTCTTCAAGCGCCTCGAGGGCGAGCTCGACCAGATCTACCTGTTCGCCCTCTACGACCGGCGCCAGTACCTGTTGCTGACGTTCCTCGCGCGCCACACGCGGGTCACGCCCACGGCCGTCTTCCAGAACATCCCGCTGGCGCGCAACTGCCGCCACCTGCATGTCGAGGTGCCGGTGGTGCTGACCTCGAAGGTGAACCTGAGCGAGGTCGACTACTACCGGGCGCAGGGCAGCTTCAGGCCGCTGTCGGTGACCTACGCAAGCCAGGAGTACGCGCTCGACACACACGACCTCGCACCGCACGCGCCGCTCTACGACATCGGGTACTACTCGTCGGGTGAGTGGGCGCGCCGCGAGGGCCTCTATCGGGTGGACCCGAGTGACATCGCTCGCGTGCGGCGCGGCGACTTTGCCGACAACCCCTACGCCCGCGCCGCGGCCGCGCAGCTCGCGGCGCTCGTGGCCTACGCGCGCAGGGAGCAGCGTACTCTGCGCATCTACCCGCACCCGCTCGAACGCGGGCTCCTGCGCGAGGGCGTGACTCCCCCCTATGCCGCCCTGGCCGACGGCGTCGCCGTCTCGATCGACGACGGCGGCCGCGAGACGTCGAGGCGCACCGTGTACGATGCGCTGGTCGCCGTGTCGTTGCAGTCGTCGTTCATCTGGGAGCGGCTCGACCTGGGTCTCGACGAGTCGTTCCTGCACGAGTTTGCCGACCCGGCGATGAACCCCTTCGAACGCGCTGCCCTGGGCCGCTACGCACGGAACGTCTGCCCGAGCAACGACGATCTGATCGCCAAAGTCGACGCCGCCCTGCGGGCCCGCTAGTCGGCGCCGCGCGACGCTCGCGGCCGGGGAAGTTCGGCCGGCGTGCCCGCTACAGGTTCCCGATCAGCCCCTGCAACGCGGCGGACTTGCCCGCCTTCAGCCGCCGGCCGGCGAGGGCGTCGAGCGGCAGGGCCAAGTCGGCGACAGGCTCGCCATCGAGGCTCACGCCGCCCTGCTCGATACGCCGCCGCCACTCAGAGCGCGACAGGCCGAACCAGCGCTCCATGACCTTCGGCAGAAATACGCGGCCGTCTTCGAGGTCGCCGGGCAACAGGGCGAGCTCGGGCAGGTCGCCGGCCGCTTCGTGGCGGCGAAAGACGCGGTCGAAGTGCTCTTCGGCTTCGGCGGCGGCGGCTTCGCCGCGCAGCCGGGCGATGATCTCGCGGGCGAGGCGCGCTTTCAGGTCGCGCGCCGGCAGCGCACCGCTCGCCAGGCCCTCGTCGAGGACGGCGATCTCGGCGGCGTGATGCGCGGTCAGCAGGCGGAAGTAGGTCATGATCACGGGATCGGGGATGCTCATGACCTTGCCGTACACGTCGCGCGGGTCTTCGGTGACGCCGATGTAGTTGCCGAGCGACTTGCTCATGCGCTCGACGCCGTCGGTACCCGGCAGGATGTCGACCGTCATGATGGCCTGCGGCACCTGCCCGAAGTACTGCTGCAGGTCGCGGCCCATGAACAGGTTAAACTTCTGCTCGGTGCCGCCGAGCTCGATGTCGGAGCGCACGGCGACCGAGTCGTAGCCTTGGGCGAGCGGGTAGAGCATCTCGAGCATAGAGATCGGCTGGTGGGCGTTGAAGCGCTTCTCGAAGTCGTCGCGCTCGAGGATGCGGGCGACGGTCGTCGTTGAGGTGAGCTCGAAGAGCTGCTCCATGGACAGCGCCCCCAGCCACTCCCCGTTGAAGCGCACCTCGAGGCGCGCCGGGTCGGGGTCGAGAATGAGAAAGGCCTGCTCCTGGTAGGTCTTGGCGTTGGCGTCGATGACCGCCGGGTCGAGCCGCGGACGCGTCTTGGACAGGCCCGAGGGATCGCCGATGCGCGCCGTGTAGTCGCCGATGATGAGCACGGCCACGTGGCCGGCGTCCTGGAACTGGCGCAGCTTGTTGAGCACGACGGTGTGGCCCAGGTGGAGGTCGGGCGCGGTGGGGTCGACGCCGAGCTTGATGCGCAGCGGGCGGCCCTCGCGTTCGGCTATGGCGAGCTTGGCCCGTAAGGCGCCGTCGGGCAGCACCTCGACAGTGCCGACCGCAAGATCGTCGATGAGCCGCTGGTCTACCATGCGCCGCGCATGATATCACAGGCTCGCCGGAAGCCCGACCCGCGCACGAACGAAGGTCGCGCCTCGCGAGCGGGGGTCGCGCCCGCGAGCGCCGAGCGCGCCTCGCGAGCGGGGGTCGCGCCCCGCGAGCGCCGAGCGCGCGCCGGGGGCTACGGAAGCGCAGCGAATCGACCGACAGAGGCTGTATGTGGGTGCGCGCTCGCAAAGTACGTGACAGTCACGCCGACCACCGCACGATCGTCGCGGTCGTGACGCTGGGCGTCGTCGTGGCCGTGGTGGGCGTGGCCGGGATGTCGCTGCACGCCGCCGTGACGTCCGTCGCCAAAAGCCTGCCGCAGCTCGACATCGCCGCGCACCAGCCCGTGAGTCGCAACACCTACATCTACGACGGCGCCGCCAAGCCCCACCTGCTGGCGGTGCTGCGCGGCGACGAGAGCAGGGTCGTCGTGACGTCGGACCAGATCGCGCCGGTGCTCAAGCAGGCCGTCGTGGCCATCGAGGACCGCCGTTTCTACGAGCACTCCGGCATCGACTACGCCTCCATCGCCCGAGCCTTCATGAGCGACTTGAGCGCCGGCCACACCGTGCAGGGCGGCTCGACGATCACCCAGCAGTTCATCAAGAACGCCTACCTGCCCACCGACCAGCGCACCTCCGAGACGCTCTCGCGCAAGCTGCGCGAGGCGGTGCTCGCCTACCAGCTCGAGAATCGCTGGTCCAAAGACAAGATCCTCACCAACTACCTGAACACCATCTACTTCGGGCAGGGGGCCTACGGCATCGAGATGGCGGCGCGCACGTTCTTCGGCACGAGCGCGCGCCGCCTCACGCTGCCCCAGGCGGCGCTGCTCGCCGGCGTCGTCCACGACCCGTCGGCCGACGACCCGTTCGCCGACCCGGCCGCTGCCAGGGCGCGCCGCGGCGTAGTGCTGGCCGCCATGGCAGCGCAGGGCATGATCACCGCGGGCGACGCCGCGACAGCGGCGCGCGCGCCGCTGCCGCGGCGTATCCATGGGCTGCCCCACAGCCACGTCGCCCCCTATTTCGTAGCCTACGTGATCCAGCAGCTCGTGCGTCAGTTCGGCGCGGCGACCGCCTTCGGCGGCGGCCTGCGCGTCTATACCACCCTGGACCAACGCGTGCAGCGCGACGCCGACCAAGCCGCCACGTCGATCCTCGAGCGGCCCGGCGACCCGAGCGTCGCGATCGTCGCCATCAACCCCCACACAGACGAGGTCGAAGCTCTGGTGGGCGGGCCCTCATTTGCCAAACAGCAGTTCAACGTGGCCGTCGACGGCCGCCGGCAGCCGGGGTCGGCCTTCAAGCCGTTCGCTCTGGCGACCGCCATCAAACAGGGCATCTCGCCGCGCAGCGTGTTCATCTCCGAGCCCAAGTCGATCGACCTGGGCGGCGGGTCGACGTGGAACGTGAGCACCTACTCCGGGGGCTATGCCGGCAAGATCAGCCTGACCGACGCCACCGTCGAGTCCGACAACACCGTCTACGCCGACCTCGCCATGATGGTCGGTCCCGACAACATCGCGGCGACCGCGGCCGACATGGGGATCACGAGCCCCATCGGCGACAACCCGTCGATCGCCCTCGGCGGTCTGACCACGGGCGTGAGCCCGCTCGAGATGGCCAACGCCTACGCCACGCTGGCCACCGGCGGGCAGCGCCTGAGCGGCTCGTGGCTCGACGACGGCCAACCCGCGCCGATCTCGATCAGACGGGTGACCGACGACCAGGGCCACACGCTGGCCCTCAACAGCCTGGTGCGCAGCCGCGTGCTCGAGACCTGGCAAGCGGGCCTTGAGACCTCCGTCCTGCAGCAGGTCATCACCCGCGGCACGGGCGTCGCCGCGGCCATCGGTCGGCCCGCGGCCGGCAAGACCGGCACCACCACCAACTACGCCGACGCCTGGTTCTGCGGCTACACGCCCGACCTGTCGGCGGCCGTCTGGTTGGGCTACCCCCGCTCGCAGAAAGAGATGATCGTGCGCGGCATCAGGGTGGCCGGCGGCACCTTCCCGGCCCAGATCTGGAGCAGGTTCGCCGGCGCGGCACTGACGGGCGTGCCGGCCCACGCGTTTCCCTCGTTCACGACGCCTCCCACGGTCAAGCGCATCGTGTGCCCGCGCACCGGTGACCTCGCCACCAGATGGTGTCCCGAGCGCATCGCCTGCTTCTACTTCGTCGGCCAGGCCCCGACCCAGACGTGCACGTTCCACGGACCGCGACCGGTGCTGGTGCCCGACCTGAGCGGCCTGAGCGTGACCGCCGCCCAGGCGCAGCTGACCAGGCTGGAGCTCGCCGCCCAGGTCGTCGAGGTGCCCGGCGACCCGGCGGCGCAGGGCACGGTGCTGGGCCAGTCTCCGGGCGGGGGCCGCACCGTGTTGCAGGGCAGCACCGTCACGCTGCGCATCGA
This sequence comes from uncultured Thermoleophilia bacterium, assembly GCA_964519555.1. GTDB lineage: Bacteria > Actinomycetota > Thermoleophilia > UBA2241 > UBA2241 > Bog-752. The sequence continues at coordinate 5,480 of CAZFJE010000052.1, read as the reverse complement.
CAGCGGCCCGCTCCTCGTCGTGCCCGACGTGATGGGCCAATATCGGGGCGCCGCCCAGCAGGCGCTCGGCGCCGTCGGGTTCACCGCCACGGTCTCCTGGGACGGATCCACCGACAGCTCGGCGCCGCTCGGCACGGTCGTGCACGAAGACCCGGCCGCCGGCAGCTCGAGCCAGGGCGCCGTCACGATCGTCGTGCACGGCAGCGACACGACCGTCGTCGGGCCCAACGTCGTCGGACTCTCGGCGACCGCCGCCCAAGCCGCGCTGGCCGCCGTGGGACTGGGCGCGGCGGTCTCGACCGCAGGCGCCGCCGATACGGTCGTCTCGCAATCGCCGGCGGCCGGCGAGCATCTGGAGATCGGCGCCGTCGTGGCGCTCGCGCTCACCCCGCAGAGCTCGCCGTCGCCCTGACGGCGGGCGGGGTGGGCTGCCGCACGGCGGCTCGGCTGAGACGGCGGACTACAGGTCGACGGCAGGTGTGCGGCGGCGGGGCGAGACCTTCGCCACGCCGCGAGCCACCCTCAGCCGACGCCGCGGTACAGGTGGCCCGTCGTGAAACGCTCGCGGTCGTCGAAAGCGGCGAGTCCAGCCGGTCCGGAGCGGGCAAAGGCGCGGCGCTCGTCGTCGCTCATGTCCGACTGCACCACCACGACGCCACCCACACCCGCCGCCGCCAGATCGGCGCTGTGGCCGCAGAGGTTCGTCACCCGCGAGTTGAAGATGCGCGTCTCGCCGGGCGCCACCAGCACGGGGAACGCGTAGCCCCGGGCGTCGGTCAGCGTGAGCGCGACCGGCGCGCTCGCGGCGGCCGCGGCGCCGGCGGCGGCCGGTGCGCTCGAGGCGCCGGGGGCGTCGACCAGGGCTTCGGCGATGCCCAGCGTGTCGCGGCTCACGAGCACCTGTTCGCGCCCGAACACCAGCGCCTCGACCACGCCGCCGGCCAGGCGTGCGACGTCGGCGAGCGCAAGCTCGGGCGGGCAGACCACCCCGTCGGCGCCGTAGAGCGCGACGGCGCGCGAGTTGAGTCCCTGCAGGGGGTACTCGAGGAAGACCCTCGGCGCCCACGAGAGCGCCGCCACGTGACGGGCGTAGACGGCGTCCCAGCCGATGGCGGCCATGGCGCGCGCCCACGTCTCGTCGGCGTCGAAGAGCACCTCGGGCGAACGGGCCCGCACCTGCAGGCCGCCACGGCGCAGCGCCGTGGCGGCGCGCGCGACGAGCCGCGGGTCGTCGCCTGAGCGCAGGTCGAGACACACGGCGTCGACCTGCCCCACGCCGTGCATCTGCTCACCGGGGCGCAGGCGCACTACGACGGCCGGGCGCGCCACCGGCGCCCGCGGCGCGGCGATGGCGGGCGCAAGCGCGGCGGCGGCGGGCGCGAGCGGGGTGCCGAGTGGGGCGGCGGGCACAGCCCGCCGCCGCCCCGCCAAGCGCCGCTCGTCGAGCGCCGCAAGCGCAGCCCGCCGCAGCGCCTTGAGATCGCCGACGCCCAGGAACACGTCGTCGTCGACGGCGAAGTCGAAGTCTTCGAGCTCGTAGGGCGTGCCGCCCAGTGCACCGATCGCGCGGCGCGCCTTGTCGGCCGACAGCGCTGCCGTACGCGCCGCTTCGAGGACGGCCCCGCCCGTAGCCGTCGCCGTCTCGCCCGCGGCGCTCACCTGCAGGCGGGGCGGCTCGCCGCGCCGTCCGCTGAGCACGGCGTCCAGCGCGATCGGGCGCGCCAGGACGCGCCCCGCCACCGCGTCGGCGGCGAAGAGGTCCATCAGGCCCGAGCTCGTGCGAAACACACGGTCCTTGATGCTCACGCGCTCGGGCAAGCGCAGCACCACGCGCTTGCCGCCCAGGCGGCCGACCAGCAGGCTCGAAAGCGGCGCCGGCTGCGTCGCGCCCCGCGTCGTGTAGATCTGCACGACGTCGGCTTCGTGAAGCTCGTGCTCGACGCGCACGGTGGCCTCGCCGCGAGCCTCGTCGACCGCCTCGACGCGGCCGACCTGCAGGCCGCGGTTGCCGTGGCGACCGGCGGCGCGCACGCCGGCGTGCTCGCCGTCCAGGTGCGCCGTGGTGAAGCCCCGCGAGAAACTCTGTTCGAGGCGCGAGAGCCACCGCGGCGCGACGACATACCCCCCGGGATCGGCGAGCGTCGCATCGAGCGCCTCGCGGTAGACCGCCGTGGTGACGGCCACGTAGCCCGCGTCCTTCATGCGGCCCTCGATCTTGAACGAGGTCACGCCTGCCGCCAGCAGCGCCGGCAGGGCGGCGATGGCGGCGAGATCGCCGGTCGACAGGACGCGTGGCAGATCGGGCTCGGCGCCGGGCTCGCCGCGACGCGCCGGCGGCGCGCCCGACGGGGCGCGGTGCGCGAGCGCGCCCGACGGCGCGCGGCCCGCGTGTGCCCCGGACGCCGCGCCACTTGTGGGCGCGGCCGCACCGCCGTCGAGCCGATAGCGCAGCCGGCAAGCCTGACTGCAGCGCCCGCGGTTGCCGCTGCGCCCCGAGGCCATGCTCGAGAGCAGACAGGCGCCCGAGTAGCCATAGCAGAGCGCGCCGTGCACGAAGGCCTCGAGGCCCAGGCCGTGCGGCTCGAGCGCCGCGATCTCGTCGAGACTCAGCTCGCGGGCGAGGATGGCCCGCGTGAAGCCCAGGGCGTCGAGCCGCTCGAGCTGGGCGCTCGAGTGCGTGCCGAGCTGCGTGCTGGCGTGCAGCTCGAGCTCCGGGTAAGCCTCGTGGACGAGGCGCGCGAAACCGAGGTCGGCCACGATCAGGGCGTCGAGGCCGGCCCGATAAGGCTCGTTGAGCGCCTCGACGGCCTCGTCGAGCTCGTCGTCTTTGAGCAGGACGTTCAGGGCGAGGTGCACGCGGGCGCCGTGCAGGTGCGCGCGGTCGATGGCGGCGAGCAGCGCCTCGGGCGCGAAGTTGGCGGCGAAGGCGCGCGCGCTCCAGGTGTCGAGCCCCAGGTAGACGGCGTCGGCGCCGGCCGACAGGGCCGCCTGCAGAGCAGGTGGCCCCCCGGCCGGCGCCAGCAGCTCGGCGCGCGGCCGAGCGACGGGCACAGACGATGGCGACAGCGCGCTCAGTCGGCGAGCAGCTTCCACTCCGCGTCGCGCCGCACGCGGATGAGACCCGAGGTCGGCACGATCTCGACGCCCTGACGCTCGTATTCGTCCATCAGCAGGTTGACGCCGATCGAGTCGCTGGAGATGTGACCGGCGATCACCACGTGGATGTGGTTGTCTTCGGCGACCTTGCGCAGGTCGGGGCTCATGTGCATGCCGACGATGGTGCCGACGCCGTGGTCGGCGAGCTTCTCCATGATCGGCGCGGGACCCTCGGTGCCGCCCGTCATGTCGACCCAGATCTTGCCGGCACGCTTGCCGGCCTTCTCCTCGACCACGTACGGTCCGGCCCCCTTAGCGGCGGCGCGACGATACTCGGGCACGTCGAACAGGGCGCGCCGCACGTCGTCGATGAGCAGCGGCTCGCGCTCTTTAAGAAAGTGGGTGAGGAAGGTGGTCACCAGGTTGTCGGTGGGCGTATGAGCTGAGAAGAAGGGGATGCCGAGCAGCCCCGCGGCGTCGGTCGCCTGGTCGACGTTCATGGGCATGAAACGGCGGCGTACCTCGACGCGGCGCTCGTCCATGACCGACTCGCCGACGTTGATCGGTACACCCCAGGTCTCCCACACCTCGGCCTGCATCTCCATGACGCGGTCGAGCTTGGAGAGGGCCATGCCCTCGGGATGGTGGGTGTAGATGGCGTCGATGCGGCGGCCCTTTTCGCGCAGCCGGTCGGCGAGCAGCACCTCGCCGACGTTCATGTCGATGCCCGCGAGCAGCGCCGTGACCTCGGCGTCGTCGGCGCCCACGTAGATGCGCGTGTCGATGTAGGGGTTGGTCAGCTCCTCGGGGTCGAAGATCTCTTTGAGGTAGTCGGGGAGCGCCTCGTAGCGGCGCTTGACCGTGGCCAGCGAGCGCTCGACGAGCTCACGGCCCCGGGGATCGGCCTCGATGCCCATGCGGATCGCGGTCTCGTACATCTCTCGTAACTTCACGTGAGTTCCTTTCGTGGGACGCGTGCGCGGCCGCGAGCCCGACGCCGACCGCTCTGGCCTGGGACCATTGTATAACCGGTTCGGTTGTACTCAGTCCGCCGGAGCGACAAACGCCGTCAGCGCCGGCCGGCGCGCGGCAGCGGGCGCGAGAGGAACGGGCTGTCGCCGTCGACGAAGCGCCAGGGCGTGTCGGCCGCCGCCGTGACCCCGATGCGCGGCGTAGCCACGATGCGCGGCGCATGGCGCCCCCACCTCCCGCGGTCTGCCGCCGCGACGCCCTCGCGGGCGAGAAAGCAGGCGCCGGCGGCCGTCGCGGAGCCGTCTCCGCCCGCGCCGCCGCCATCGACGCCGACGCGAGTCTCGCCGTCGCGCCCGTCGGCGAAGCCACCAGTGTGGCCGCGAACGTCGTCAGCGCAGGCGCGGATGCCGTTGTCGGCCCGCGTGATGCCGAGCGCCTGGGTGAGCTTGGCCGGTCCGCTGCACAGCAGGCGGGGTTCCTGAAAGCCGCGGCGCTTGCGCATGGCCTCGAGGCCGACCGTCGGCTCAAGAGCGCGCAACAGCACGGCGGCGGCTTCACCGTCGCCCTGACAGACCACGTTCACGCAGAAGTGCAGGCCCATCGTGAAGTAGACATACAGGCGCCCCGGCGGGCCGAACATGACGGTGTTGCGCGGCGTGCGGCCGCGGTAGGTGTGACTGGCGGGATCGTCGTTGCGGTAGGCCTCGACCTCGACCACGCGCCCGCCGACCCCGCCGTACAGGAACGTGCAGCCCAGCAGGTCGTGGGCGACCTCGACGACGGGTCGCGCGAAGAAGGCGCACGGCAGACGATCGCTCACGGGAAGGCCGGGTTCTGGATCACGAGGCGGCGGCACCGTCGCTAGACCGCGAGCGCCTCGCGCGCCAGGGCGAGCTGCTCGCGCACGCGGGCGGGCGCCGACCCGCCGTAGCTCACCTTGGCGGCCAGCGAGCGCTGGGCATCGACCAGCGCGCTCACTTTGGTGCTCATGGCCGGCAGGAGCGCGTCGAGCTCGGCGGCCGGCAGCTCGCCGAGCTCGCAGCCCAGGTCGAGACAGCGGCGCACGAGCGCGCCGGTCACGTGGTGGGCCTCGCGGAACGGCAAGCCGAGCCCAACGAGCTCGTCGGCGACGTCGGTCGCCATCAGGAACGAGCTGCAAGCGGCGGCCATGCGGCCGGTGTCGAAGGCCACGTCGGCGAGCAGCTCGCGCACGACCGGCAGCAGCCCGTCGAGGCAGTCGACGGCGTCGAACAGGTAGCGCTTGTCTTCGCGCAGGTCGGTGTTGTAGGCAAGGGGCAGGCCGTGCAGCGTGGCCAGCAGGCCCTGCAGGTCGGCGGCCACACGAGGGGCCGCCGCGCGCATGAGCTCGGCGGCGTCGGGGTTGCGCTTCTGCGGCATGATGCTCGAGCCGC
>CAZFJE010000051.1:0-18225 GCA_964519555.1 uncultured Thermoleophilia bacterium | reverse complement strand
CGCAGGGCACCGAGGCGATGCCGGTGAAGACGTCGGTCTTCTTGAAGGGCACGTGCGTGGCCAGCCACGACGACGTGCCGATGTAGAGGTGCGTGGCGAAGTCGTCGACGGCGCCCGAGCCGATGGCCGCGGCTGAGTTGTCGATGGCCCCGGCCACGACCGGCGTGGTGGCCGGCAGCCCCAGCGCCGCGGCCGCGGCCGTGGTGAGCGGGCCCAGCACCTCGGTGCAGGGCACGATCTCGGGCAGCTTGTCGGCGGCGATGCCGCAGTCGCGCACCAGGGCGTCGTGGTAGCGGATGCGGCCGGGGTGACGGTTGTCGGTCACCCACGAGGTGAGGATCGAGTCGTCGGTGGCCACGAAGCGGCCGGTCAGGCGCAGGTTCAGGTAGTCGAGCACGTTCAGGAACTTGTGGGTGCGCTCGTAGACCTCGGGAAAGGCGTCGCGCACGAACAGCATGTGGGCGGCCGGGTCTTTGCCGGTCGGCGAGGGCATGCCGCCGGTCAGGCGGATCCAGCGGCGGATGCGCGGCACGCTGAGGCCCGAGTAGTTGACGACGCCGCGGAACTGGCGGGCGAGCGCCGGCGCGCCGCGCATGTCCATCCACAGGATGGCGTTCATGAGCGGCCGCCCCTGGGCGTCGACGGGCACCGTGCCCTCGCCCTGCGCGGAGCAGCAGACGGCCACGACCTCGCGAGCGGCGGCCGGGCGGCTGCGCAGCAGCCGCCCGGCCGCCGCCACAAGACCCTCCCACCAGTCGTCGGGGCGCTGCTCGGCGCCGCCGCCGGGCAGCACGTGCAGGGCGCCCGGCTCGCTCTCCCAGGCGACCACGCGACCGTTGACGGCGATCAGCGCCGCCTTCACCCCCGACGTGCCCAAATCGACGGCAAGCACGTACTTGCCGGGACCGCCCTCCGCGCCGTTGCCGCCCTGAGTCACGAGGCTCCCCCCTCGGTCGCCGACCGTCCCTGGGACTCTGTCCGCAGCATAGCACCGGGCACGGACCGCGCCAGAGGGTCGGCCGTGCGATCGCGTTCTCCCGCCGGCCCGTTCGTGGTCGCCGCGGTCAGCTGCCCGCGGCGGCGCCCAGTTCGGCGTGGCAGCGCAGCATGTAGCGGTCGAACTGCGGCACCGTGAAGGCGGCGTAGCCGTGGCCCGGGGTGTAGAGCAGTCCTTTGTCGATCAGCCGTGAGCGGATCGGCCCGGCCTGCTCGACCGTGCGCTGTATGCGGCGCGCGACCTCGCTGGCGCGCTGCGGCTTTGAGCCCAGCTCGGCCATCGCGTACAGGTAGCGTAGCTCGAGCTCGGTGGCGCGCTCGGCGCGCACCCGAAAGAAGCTCTCGTCGAGACCGGCTTCGACCAGCGGCAGCACCGACCGCACGTCGTCGACGCTCACCGGAGAGGCCGACGTCTCGTCCCAGACGATGCGCCCGTACTCCTGCAGGAAGTACGGGTAGCCCTGCGTGTAGTCGACCATGAAGCCGACCGCGTCGGGGGCGAACTCGATGCCCGCCTCGCGGGCCGGCAGCACCAGCGCGTCGCAAGCGTCGGCGACCTCGAGCTCGCCGATCCGCGGGAAGCGGAACAACCGTTCGCTGTACGAGCGCGCCTCGCCGGCGAGGCGCGGGATCTGCGGCAACCCGGCGCCCACCAGGGTGATGGGCAGTGAGCGACGGGTGCAGCGGTGCAGGGCGACGATGAGGGCCTCGAGCTCGGGCGCACGCAGGAACTGGATCTCGTCGATCAGAAAGACCACGCCCACGCCCTGGTCGTGGGCCGCCTCGCCGATGGCGATGAACAGGTCGGTGAGGTCGTCGGGCAACACGCCGCTGTCGCCGCGCCCGTCGAGCGCCTCGACGTCGAGGCCGGCGGTCATCGCGCCGTCGCTCGAAAAGGTCACAGTGAACGACTTCAGGATAGAGGCGGCCCGCAGCAGGCGGTCGGTCCAGCGGGCCTTGGGGGCGATCTGCAACAAGGCGCGGCGCACGTGGGCCGCCATCTTGGGGGCGAAGGTCGAGTTCTTCTCGATCTCCCATTCGACCGTGGCCCAGTCGCGGCTCTCGGCCTTCTCGCGAAAGACGTCGAGCAGCACCGTCTTGCCCACGCCCCGCAGGCCCGTGATGATCATGGACTGCTCGGCGTAGCCGTTCTCGAGGCGCTCCAGCAGGATGTCGAACGACTCGATCTGCTTGTCGCGCCCCACGAGGGCCGGCGGCTTTGTGCCGGCGCCCGGAGCATACGGGTTCCTGCGTGGGTCCATGGCTTTCCTTTACAGACTAGACACACATTATCAATCTACAGTAAGTTTCGTCTAGTCTGTAAAGGCAGGGGTCGCTGAACTGTATCCAACGCACTCGGCGGACCGTCTGCCGCCCGTCCCCAGGAGGCGCGGATGACCCTCGACAACAGCACACTCGCGTTGCTCAACGGCCGCTGTTCGACGCGCTCCTGGGCGGCGACGCCCCTGCGCGACGACGAAAAGCAGGCCATCCTGCACAGCGCCATGCGGGCGCCGACGGCCGGCAACATGATGCTGTACTCGATCATCGAGGTCGACGATCAGGCACTCAAGGACCGGCTCGCCGAGACCTGCGACCACCAGCCCTTCATCGCACGAGCGCCCTGGGTGCTGGTCTTCGTGGCCGACCTGCAGAAGTGGACCGACCTGTTCGCGGCGGCGGGAGTCGAGCGCATCGAGGGCGTGCCGTACGACGTGGCGCCGGGCCCCGGCAAGCTCATGCTCGCCTGCTGCGACGCCCTCATCGCCGCACAGAACGCGGTGCTCGCGGCCGAGTCGCTGGGCATAGGCTCGTGCTACATCGGCGACATCCTCGAGCTCGGCGAGACTCACGCCGAGCTGCTCCACCTGCCGCGCTACACATTCCCCGTGACGATGCTCTGCCTGGGCCGGCCCAGGACGCCGCCGCGCGTGGTCGAGCGCTACGAGAAGCACGTCGTCCACCGCGACAGGTACCGTCGCCTGAGCGACGCCGAGCTGCGCGAGGTCTCGGACGACCTCGACCGCCTCCACGGGGCGCGCGGCTTCGGCGCCTACGAGAACTACGTCCAAGGGGTCTACGCCCGCAAGGTCGCGTCGGACTTCGCCCTCGAGGCGGACCGCTCGGTGGCGTGGTGGCTCGGGCGCTGGGGCACCGGCGCCTGAGCCATCGGCCTCGTCGCGGCGTGCATGACGCCTCGTCGCGGCGTGCATGACGCCTCGTCGCGGCGTGCACTACGGCCTCGTCGTAGCGTGCGCGGCCTGCATGCCGCCGTGTGTCCGGACTACGTTGCCGAGGTGTGCACCGGCGACTTCGCGGGACCATCGTCGCTCGAATCGAGGCGCAGGTCGCGCACGACCGAGCGCACCGCGTCTGAGGCGGCATCGTCGGGCATGGTCTCGGCTTCGAGCTCGGCCGCCAGACGCGCACGGTAGTGCGCGATCTCGCGCTCGGCCGTGGCCTCGTCCCAGCCCAGCACCGCGGCCATGAGCCGCGCCACGGTGGCGACCGCTTCGGCGCCGCGGTCGGGCACCTCGAACGAGATGTGCGTGCGCCGCGTGAGCACGTCGTCGACGTGCAGCGCGCCTTCGTGCGAGGTGGCGTAGCTGATCTCGGCGCAGAGATACCCGTCGGCGCCGGGCACCGGCTCGCCCAGAGCCGCGTCGGCGGCGATCACGTCGAGCACCTCGAGGGCCAGCGACCCCCAGCGTGAGACGAGGCGGTCGAGCTGAGCCCGCTCGAGCCCGGCGGCGCCGGGGTGGGCGGCCGCGCGCGACCGGGCCACCGAGAAGCCGACGGCGCCCAGCAGCGGCAGGTCGGCCGTGCGGCTGGCCTCGACCGCGAACGGCAGCTCGTGCGCGGCCGCGTCGACGGCGTCGCGCGCCATGATGCGATAGGTCGTGTACTTGCCGCCGGCGACGCTCACGAAGCCGGGGGCGTCGCGGCGCACCTGGTGGTTGCGCGAGACCTTGGTCGTGTCTTTGCCGCCGGCGCTCACCAGGGGGCGCAGGCCAGCGTAGACGCCGACGATGTCGGCGCGCGTGAGCGGCCGGGCGAGCACCGGATTGATCTGGTCGAGCAGGTACTCGATGTCGGCGCGATTGGCCGCCGGGTGATCGAGATCGTAGTGCCAGTCGGTGTCGGTGGTGCCGATGATCCAGTGGCCCGCCCAGGGCAGCACGAAGAGCACGCTCTTGGCGGTCGGCAGAATAAGGGCGTAGTCCGAGTCGATGCGGTCCCGGGGCACGACCAGGTGGATGCCCTTCGACGGGCGCACGGCGAGCGCCGGGTTGGCGACGCCGGCCAGGTGCTCGACCTCGGTGGTCCACACACCGCTCGCGTTGACCACGACCCGGGCTCGTATGTCGAGCTCGCGCCCTGATTCGGTGTCGTGCACCCGCGCGCCGGTCACGCGATCGCCGTCGCGCAGCATGTCGACGGCGCGCACGCCGGCGGCGGCGACGGCGCCGTGGGCCAGGGCGGTCCGCACCAGCGCCACGACGAAGCGCGAGTCGTCCATCTGGGCGTCGTAGTAGCGGATGCCGCCGCACAGCGCACCGTCGCGCAGCGCCGGCACATGGCGCAGGCAGCTCGCCTTCGAGAGATGGCGATGGCGGGGCACCGCCGAGTGCAGGCCGGCCAGGGCGTCGTAGATGAACAGCCCGGCCCCCATGTAGAAGCGGTCCCACCCGCGGTGCTTGAGCGGAAAGAGGAACGGCGTGGCGTGCACCAGGTGCGGCGCTGTCTTTTTGAGCAGCAGGCGGCGCTCGTGGAGCGCCTCGCGCACGAGCACGAGATCGAGGTTCTCGAGGTAGCGCAGGCCGCCGTGGATGAGCTTGCTCGAGCGGCTCGACGTACCCGCGGCGAAGTCGCGCTTCTCGACGAGCGCGACGCTCAGTCCGCGGCTCGCCGCGTCTAAGGCGACGCCACAGCCGGTCACGCCGCCGCCGATCACCAGCACATCGAACGTCTCTGTCGCGAAGCGCTCGAGAGCGCGTCGGCGGGCATCGGGACCTAATGCCACGCTCGTATCAGCTACCACGGTCGGACCTCCAGATTTGCGCCGCTTGCGGCGGTCACTCACGCACCGGCCGAACCGGCCGCTGCGTCACTCATGCGATTCACGCTCAGTTCAAAGACATCGGGCACATGCCACTCCGACGAGAGCATCACGGGCCGGCCCAGTTCATCGAAGTCGACCTGCTCGATGCGCTGCAGCGGGTCGCCGACGTGCACCTCGAGCAGGCGGGAGAGGCGCGTGTCGGCGACCACCGGGCGCAGCGTCGCCAAGGCGCTGCGCACCCCGGCGTGCGCCGTCTCGAGCAGTTCGTACAGCGAGCCGTCGGCGATGCCGGCGACCGCCTCGCCGAGTAGCGCGGTGGGTATGCGGTCGGTCGAATAGACGACCGGCCGACCGTCGGCCGTGCGGATGCGCTCGACGAAGAGCACGGTGTCGGCGGGCGTGAGGGCCAGGGCGCTCACCTCGTCGCCGGTGGCCGCGCGCACGAGGCGGAGGAGCAGCTTGCGGCCCGGTTCGAGACCGGCCTGACGGATCATGGCCGTGTAGCTCAGGTTGGCGTTCAGCGTGTGGCGGTGACGCGGCAGCGCGGTCACGAACGTGCCGGTGCCGTGGCGCCGCACCAGGTAACCGGCCTCGACCAGACCGCGCACGGCCTCGCGGATGGTCGCCCGGCTCACCTCGAAGCGCGCGCCCAGCTCGTCTTCGTTGGGCAGACGGTCGCCGGCCACGTAGACGCCGGCGAAGAGGTCGGCGAGCAGCAGGTCGCGCACGCGGTCGGGCAGCGTGGGGCGAGGCTTGCGGGGCACGAGCGACTCCTTAGTCACGGACCGCCTCGGCGCCCGCCGTGATGGTGAGGACCTCGCTGATCTGGCCGGCCAGGTCGGGTGCGCCCGGCAGGCGTCCCTCGAAGATGGCGCCGCCGATGGTGAAGCCCCAGGCCCCGGCCGACGCCACCAGGCGGATCTGCTCGGCGGTGGCGATGGAGCCCGCCACGACCACAGGACCGGCCGAGGCGGCCACCACGTCACGCGTGAGGGCGATGGGATCCTGGTCGGGGCTGCGGTAAGCGAGCAGGTCGACGCCGTAGACGCCGTCGAGCGCGGTCAGGTCGCGGGCGTCTTTGCTAATCTCGGCGATAGAGCCGAGCAGCACGCTCGGGTGGCCGTCGATACGGCCCGGGAACGGCAGGTACTTGATGCCGCTGCCGGCAAGGATGCGCACGCCGTCGGCGGCGTGCGTGCCGCCCATGACCCAGTCGACGCCGATCTGGCGTGCCGCCTCGAGCGAGACCAGCTCGGATTCGCGCGAGGTGGAGACGACCTCGAGCATGACCTCGAGGCCGTCGGCGTGGGCTTTCTCGGCCACCACGGCGAGCTCTTCGGGGGTCGCGCCGATGTCCTTGAAGCCGATGTAGTGCAGCGCCGTGCCGCGCAGGCTCTCATAGACCTTGGCGGCGTCGGGCACGGTGCTGTCGTTGTGGGTCAGCATGAAGATGAAGTTCACCGGTGGACCTCCTTGGTCAAAGGGAAGCGGGTTCGGGCAGAAGCTGTGCGAGTCCGTCGATCACAAAGTCGGGCTTTACGGGCGAGCCGCCGAGGCTGTCGACGTGGGTCGCTCCGGTCAGGATGAGCACGCCCGTCATGCCCAGCGACAGCGCCATGGCGACGTCGGTCAGGAGCCGGTCGCCGATCAGCACGACGTCGCTCGCGGGCAGGCCGAGCCGGTCGAGCAGCGCCTGCGCCATGTGGATGCTGGGCTTGCCGACGATGGCTTCGGCCTTGGCGCCCGTGCTGGCTTCGATCGCGGCCAGCATGGCGGCGCAGTCGGGCAGTCCGCCGTCGGGGGTCGGGCAGTAGGGGTCGGGGTTGGTCGCCACGATGGTCGCGCCGTGGTAGCGCACCGCCTGGAAGGCGGCGTTCAACTTCTCGTAGTCGAAGGTACGGTCGAACGAGACGACCACGACCTGCGTGGCGGCCGGGTCGGTGGTGACCGCAAAGCCGGCCTCGCGCAGCTCGTCGACCGTCGAGCGCTCGGCCACGGCGAGCAGAGTCTTGCCGGGGTGCTCGCGTTGCAGGTAGTCGACCAGGGCGTCGACCGACGTGACCACGTCGGCGCGCGGCGTGGGCACGCCCAGACGGGTCAGCTTGCGGGCGTAATCGTCGGCGGTCTGCAGCGGCTTGTTGGTGACGTAGACGATGCGCGAGCCGGCGGCGCGGATGGCGGCGATCGTCTCGGCGGCGTGCGGCAGCAGGGCGTCGCCCAGGTAGACGGTACCGTCCAGATCGAAGGCGTAGCCGGGGTAGAGGCGGGTGGGCCGGCGGGTCGCCGGCACGCTGGCGGCGTGTGAGCTCACCGGCCACCCCCAAGGGCGGCGGCGTCGCTCAGCACGGCATCGACGCAGGCGTCGTCCCAGATGCCGAGGAAGCAGGCCATGTCGGCCACCGAGAAGCGCGAGCGCATGAGGTGGCAGCTCGCTACCGCCCAGCGTGCGGCGGCCTCGTCGGGCGCCGGTCGCACCTCGCGAAGCAAAGCGGGCGCCCCGGCGCTGCGCAGGGCGGCCACGAGGTCTTCGGGGGCGGCGAGCAGCTCGCGCAGGGCGCGGTCGTGGGTGGGCCAGTCGCGCGCCGCCGCCGTGATGGCCTCGCCCGCCCGCGTCCAGCGTGTCAGCTTGCGCGCGCAGTCCTGCCAGCACTCCTCGCCCATGGCGCCGCTCGGGTCGACGTCGGCGAAGGCGGCCCGCACGTCGGCTTCGAAGCGCACCGCGTCGGGCACCCGGACGCGCGCCAGTCCGCCGTCGGCGAGCACGTCGAGGACGCGGTGCCAGAGCAGCGCGGCCACCACGCTCGCCGCCCCGACCTGGGCGCCGTGCAGGGCGGTCTCGTTGCCGGCCTTCATGGTGGCCATCTCGATCAGGTGGCTGACGGCGTGCTCCATGCCCGAACAGGGCGCGGTCGTGCCCGCGATGCCCATGGAGATGCCGCTCAGCGTGAGCGTGGTGGCGACCTCGCCGAGGGCCGCGCGATCGGCGCTGGGCACGAGCGGCGCCGCCGCGAGCAGGGCGGGGCCCTTCTCGCGGGCGAGCGCGACCACCGTGGGCAGGTAGATGTCGTCCATGCCCAGCAGGGTGGCCAGGTACCAGTCGGCGGGCGCCGTGAAGGTGGCGATCAGGTCGGCGAAGCCGGAGACGTTCATCTCGACCGGCGCTTCGACCAGGACGTCGGTGTCGATGACCAGGGCGTCGGCCCAGGTCGTGGGCGTGGTGCGCTTGACGCCGCTCACGAGCAAGACCGAGCGGTCGTCGGCGAAGCCGTTGACGCTGTCGGCCGTCTGCACGATGACGTAGCCGGTGCCGTGCGCGGCGGCGACCACCTTGCCGATGTCGGCTACCGTACCCGAACCGACCGCCACGACACAGCCGGCGCCGGCGGCCTCGCTCGACGCCTTGGCAAGCGTGGCTTCGTCGGCGTGGGCGCCGTGGCCGGGGCTGCCGACCGTCACAGTGCGCACGGTCAATCGCGCCGCCAGCGCATCGGTGACGGCGCCGAGCAGGTCGGTCGCGCGATAGCGCTTGGGCGTGTGGTCGGTGAGCACGACTACCGGTCCCGTAGCCCCGCGCGCGGCGAGCACGGCCGCAACGACGTCGGGCAGCGTCTCGAGGGCGCCCTCGCCGATGACCACCTTCTGCAGGCCCAGCGGGCTGAGGACGGCGCCGTCGGGGGCGGCAGCGAGCCGCCTGCGGAGCGCATCGAGGTCGAACAGGTCGGTCATGAAACAGCCACCTCCACCGCATCGAACAGAGTCAGGTACTTTTGGTATGCCTCGTCGTAGACCGCCACGGCGTCGGGCCGCGGCAGGAGCGGCTCGGGGGCGACGGCGACGACCCGCGCCACCGCGTCGGCCGCGTCGGCGAACAGGCCGGAGCCCACGCCGGCCAGGATGGCCGCGCCCAGAGCGGTGGGCTCGGGCGCCAGGACCGCGCGCACAGAACGCCCTGTGACGTCGGCCTTGATCTGCATCCACAGGGGACTGCGGGCGCCGCCGCCGACCACGCGGATCTCGGGACCGCCAAGCCCCATGGCGTCGAGCCGCACGACGATGTCGCGCAGGGCAAAGGCGCAGCCTTCGAGCACGGCGCGCGCCAGATGGCCGCGGTCGTGGTTCAGCGACAGGCCGGCGAACACGCCGCGCACGCGATCGTTCCAGCGCGGCGCCGTGGCGCCGCACAGGGTGGGCAGGAACAGCACGCCGCCGGAACCCGCCGGCGCCGCGGCCGCCACGTCGAACAACTCTCCCTGGGGCACGCCGAGCACCTTCTCGGCCAGCCACATGGTGCTGCCGCCCGACACGAAACCGGGGTTCTCGATGAGCCAGGCGCCGTCGACCGCGTGGGCGTGCGTCTCGACCAGCCGCTCGGGGTCGAACACGATCGCGGCGGCCACGGCGGTGACCGGTTCGGCCGTGCCCGTCACATCGGTGATGGCGCCCTGCGACACGGCGCCGGCGCCCAGCGAGGCGGCGTGCTCGTCGCCCGTGCCCACCACGACACAGCAGCGCGTGGTCAGCCCAAGGCGCTGCGCCGCGTCGGCGCGCAGGCGACCGGCGATCTCGTGCGACGGCCGGATCTCGGGCAGCGCCGCCGGGTCGATGCCGGTCGCACCGAGCAGGGTCTCAGACCACGCTCGCCGGCGGATGTCGTAGAGCAGGGTCGACGAGGCGTTGGCGTGGTCCTGGGCGATCAGGCCGGTAAGCCAGCCCAGCAGGTAGCCGCCCACCGAGGCCATCACGGCGGTCGCCCGATAGGTCTCGGGTTCGCAGTCGCGCAGCCACATGATCTTGGGAGCGATGTGCGAGGCGTCGGCGTTGAGACCCGTGGTAGCGAACAGCCAGTCGACGCCGACCTCGTCGGCGAGGCGCCGCGATTGGTCTGAGGCGCGGCGATCGAGCCAGATGATGCCCGCGCGCAGGGGCCGGCCGTCGGCCGTGACGGGCACGACGCCGTCGACCTGGCAGGCGAGGCCCAGATGGCTGACGGCCTCGCCGGGCAGGCCGCTCGCCGCCAGCAGCTGCGCCACGACGCGCTCGATGCCCTTCTCCCAGTCGCGCGGGTCCTGGTCGGCCCAGCCCGGTGCGGGGTTGGTCATGGTGCAGGTCGCGTTGGCCATGCCCAGCAGCTCGGCGTCGGGCGACAGCAAGACGCCCTTGACGCTCTGCGACCCGACATCGATACCGATGATGTGACCCAAAGTCGCTCCTTCGGCCCGGCGGGGCCCTTGAGGCCGCGGGCGGGCGCGGGCGACGACGCGAGGCACGCCCCGGTGCTTGAGGGGGGCGGCAGGGCGCACCCCGCGACGCGCGTTCGTAGCTTACAACATAACGTCAGACGTCTGATGTTTCAAGTCGGTGCAGGCGCCGGGGCGGCGGCTGCGCGGGCGAAGCCTGTGGCCCGCGGGGCACCCGCACGCCGTGGCAGCGTGCGGCTGCCCCGCCTTTCTCGGGCCAGGCGACGGGCTGCTAGAGGCCCTTGTTGACCATGCGGCCCAGAACCTCGTACTTCTGGGCGTTGCGCGACCTGATCACGAACGCGATCACGACGCCCATGGCGAGCCACGCGGTGCCGACCCAGGGGATCGCCGTCACGACGAAGATCTTGCCGCCGAGGGTGGAGATGTTGGCCCACAGCAGGTAGACGGCGTAGCCCATGCCCAGCGAGCCGAGCAGCGGCGCCACCAGCCAGCGCAGCCAGTGTTCGTAGTGACGGTTCTCGGCCCGGCCGAAGTAGCTGATGGTCGCGATCCCGCTGAAGGTCATGATCACGAGCACCAGGAACGTCCCCACGATGGCGAGCCAGCCGTAGAGCTCGAGGTAGGGCGCCGTCTGGAAGTCGGCGAAGTTCTGCGTGGGCTTGTTGACGTACCACATGAGGATGAAGAGAAGGATGAGCACGGCGGCGACGCCCGACTGGAAGAAGCTGCCGGCGTAGGGACTCTGCCAGCGCTTGTGCGTCTTGCCGAGCCAGCGGTTGAGGATACCCTCGCGCCCCATCGCGTAGAAGTAGCGCGTGGCCGCCGTGTGGAAGGCCATGGCACAGGCGAACGTGCTCGTGATGATGAGCCACTCCATGACGTCTTTGGCGAACGGGTCGACGAAGTGGCTCGTGACGGTGAAGAAGAACGTTCCCGGGTTGGTCGCGGCGTCGTTCGACGCGTTGGTGAGCCCGTGCCCGAGCACGACCGCCCACGAGGTCAGCGTGAAGAGGACGCCCAGGCTGATGACTGCGATGTAGGTGGCGCGCGGCACCATCTTGCGCGGGTTGCGCGCCTCTTCGGCGTAGTTCGCGGTGGCTTCGAAGCCCACCCACGACCACAGGGCGAAGAAGATGCCGACGCCGGGAGCGGCCGCCTTGATGCCGGCTCCGACGAGCGCCGAGCCCGGGTTCAGCGGCGCAAAGCTGATGCCCGTCGGGCCGCCGCCCTTGGCCAGGACGAAGATGTCCATGACGAGCAGCAGGAGCACCTCGAGCACCAGCGCGACGCCCAGGATGCGGGCGCTCAGTTTGACGTCGAAGTACGTCAGCACAGCGACGAGCGCGAGACCGGCGAAGGCGTAGATGGGCCAGGACAGGTTGATGTGCAGGAACTGCGAGAACGTGCTACGCGTGTAGTAGGCGAAGATGCCCCACTCCCCGGCTTCGAACACCGAGTAGGCGGCCATGCCGCCCCAGCCGGCGGCCATGCCGAGCGGCCGGCCGAGTCCGTGGCTGATGTAGCCGTAGAAACCGCCCGCCGTGGTGAACCGGCGCGCCATGGCGACGTACCCCACCGAGAACAGGAAGAGCAGGATCGCCGCGAGAATGAAGCCGCCCGGAGCGGCGGTGCCGTTACCGAAGCCAACCGCGATGGGCACGTTGCCCAGCATGGCCGACATGGGCGCGGCCGCCGCGAGCGCCAGGAAGAGCACGCCGAGGAGCCCCAGGGCGTGCGGCTTGAGCTTGTTAACGTCGTCGAGTAGCGAGATGTCGACCGATTCCGCAGCGGTGGCCCCCGCCACCCTTGGTGATGGGTCGACCCGCGGCGGTTGAGTCGTCGAACCTGTGCCAGCCATCTGATGAACCCCCTTGCATCGAAGCGATTCCGCGAGACTCGTGGTGGAGTGCGGGGTGGCGCTCGGACCCCCTCGTCACGCTCACATGTCGATCGTCGCTATTCCGGGGCCGACGCGCTCGAGACTGAAGCGCACCCAGTCCGCCACGTGGTACTCGACCGAGTACACGACCGCCCGGCCGCGCTGGTCGAAGTCGACCTGTTTGATGCACAGCAGCGGAGCTCCGGACTTGGCCTCAAGGCGGTCGCGCAGCTCTGCCGTGGCCCGGCAGGGGACAAGCTCGGCTTCGCCGCGGTAGATGACGATGCCGTAGAGCTTGTGGAGCAGGGAGTACAGCGACTGCTCCTCGCCCGAGACGACGTCGTCGAGGTCGTCGCGCGCGAACAGCGAGCCGGGCAGGGAGTCGATCGAAAAGACGACCGGGCGAGCGTCGGCCAGGCGCACCCGTTCGATGCGCCAGACGGGCTCGCCCACGCCGATGGCGAGCCGTTCGGCGAGCTCGGCGTCGGCCGTGGTGGCCGCCACCGCGCTGCGGCGCACCGATGGCGCGTAGCCGGCCGCGCGGATCATGCTCGTGATGCCGAAGTTGCGATTGAGCTCTTTCTGGATGGGGCGTTCGCGCACGAACGTGCCCTGGCCGTGGCGGCGGCGGATCATGCCGCGTTCTTCAAGCAGGCGCAGCGACTCGCGCAACGTGGGCCGCGAGACGGCGAGCTCGGCGGCGAGCTCGGCCTCGGAGGGCAGGCGGGCACCCGGCCGGTAGGCGCCGCTCTCGATGGCCTCTTCGAGCGCCTCGGCACACGACTGGGTCAGCGTCACCCGGTCGCGCCGCACGACTCGCGGCTCGCGCTTCGCGCGGCCGGAGTCGCCGGGAGCGGGGTTCACGACCGACCGTCCGCCAGCGCGTCGAAAACGGGGCAGAGCGCGTCGTAGGTCTGCAGGTAGGTGGCGTAGACCTCGTCGTAGCGCGCGCCCAGGCCGGCTCGGGGCTCGAAGGTCTGGTCGATCTGGACCATGGTCTCGGCGGCCTCCTGGGCGCTCGCGAAGCGGCCCTCGCCGACGCCCGCCAGAATGGCCGCTCCCAAGGTCGCGGCATCGGGCTGTCTGGTGGTGAGGACCGGACGCTTCGTGACGTCGGCCTCGATCTGTTTCCAGAGCGGGCTGCGCGCACCGCCGCCCAGCGCGCGGATCTCGGGCACGGCGACGCCCAGGTCTTCGAGCACCTCGACGTTGCGGCGCACGACGCAGGCGATCGACTCGAGGATGGCGCGCGCCACGTGCGCCCGGCCGTGCCGCAGGCTGAGGCCCACGACGGCGCCGCGCGCGTTGGGGTTGGACTCAGGCGCCATGGCGCCCTGCAGGTGCGGGATAAGCACGAGACCCTCGGCGCCGGCCGCGATGGTGCCGGCCTCTTGCGAGAGCAGATCGTAGGCGTCGAGCCCCAGCGAGGCGGCCACGGCGTGCTCGGCCTCGGCAAACTGGTCGCGGAACCAGCGCAGCACCACGCCGCCGCTGGTGAACGTGTGGAACATGTAGGTGTCGGGCACGCCGTGGTAGTGGCAGGGCATGCGCCGCTCGG
Organism: uncultured Thermoleophilia bacterium; assembly: GCA_964519555.1. Taxonomy (GTDB): domain Bacteria; phylum Actinomycetota; class Thermoleophilia; order UBA2241; family UBA2241; genus Bog-752. The sequence continues at coordinate 4,528 of CAZFJE010000051.1, read as the reverse complement.
GGTCGAGCCGGGCCTCGGAGAGGGTCGCACACAGGGCGACCGCGGCGCCGGTGTTCTCGCTGAAGCGCCCCGGGCCCACGGTGCCCACGCCGATCGCGCCGCACGCCTGGTCGAGCGCTCCCGTGCAGACCACCATCGAGCTCGGCAGCCCGAGCTCGCGGGCTGCCGCCGGCAGCAGCGTGCCGACCGCCACGCCGGGCTCGACGATGGCCGGCAGCCGCGACTCGTCGATGCCCAGGACGTCGAGCATCTCGGGCCACCAGCGCTTGGTGCGAAAGTCCCAATAGCAGGTCGAGGTGAGCAGCGAGCCCTCGCTCACGTACTCGCCGGTGAGGCGCCACAGGAAGTAGTCCTCGATCAGCAGGAAGCGCGCGGTCTGCTCGAACACACGCGGCTCGTGGCGTGCGAGCCAGAGGATCTTGGCGGCCGGCCAGGTCGGCAGCATGCAGGGCTGGCCCGTGATCTCGTAGAAGCGCTGCTCGTCGAAGCGCTCGGTGAGCTCGGCCGATTCGTCGGTGGCGCGCCCGTCGAGCCAGACGATGGCGTTGCGCGCCGGGGCGCCGTCGACCCGCACGGGCAGCAGCGTCTCGCCCTGCGCCGAGATGCCCAGCGCCACGACGCGGGCGGCGTCGACGCCGGGCTCTGCGAGCAGGTCGTGGACGGTGGCGGCGAACTCGCTCCAGTAGGTGGAGGGGTGCACCTCGACGACGGCGTCGGCCGGCGTGAGCAGCGAGTACTCCCTGGTGGCGCTCGCCACCAGGTCGCCGCTCTCGGTGTAGGCGGCGCACTTGAGGGCCGTCGTGCCGAGGTCGAGGCCGATCAGCAGGGGAGCGTTGGACTCACTCACCGGGAGCCCCCGACCAGACGACCGTGGCGGACACCTCGCCGATGTTGATGATCGTGTGGGGCAGCCCCGGCGGAATGAGCAACGCGTCGTTCTTGGCGAGCTCGTAGTAGCGCTCGCCGTCGTAGACCAGCACGTGCCCTTCGGCGCAGAAGAAGACCTCTTCGGAGACGCCGTGACCGGGGTCGACCTCGCCCCTTTCGCCCGGCGGCACCACCGACGTGCCGAACCATAACGTGGCATCGCGCACATACTCGCGGCAGTGCTCGACGCCCTCCATGAAGTTCTTCGCGTCGCCCTGGCGGATCAAGGCGGCTTCCCGGACTGCCATCCCACCCCTCCTGCTCGATGGGGGCAACATAAACAGTATTCTGTTATCAGTCAAGTAGACGTCTGACAGCGGACGTCAGACGACTTGAGCCGCAGCCGCCGGGCGCTGGTCTAGACGCCCTCGACGCTGGTCTAGACGCCCTCGACGCTGGCCAGCACAGCCGCGAAACGTGCGAGTGCGTCGTCGATGACCTCATCGGTGTCGGCCATCGAGGTGTAGAGGCGCGAGCCGGCGAGCGTGACCAGGCCGTTGGCCATGAAGGCGGCGCCCATCTCCTCCATCATGTGTTTGCGCGGCTTCATGCCGCGCAGAAAGCGCACCGGGTTGTGCAGGTCGAGGAGCATCACGCCCGAGGTCTCGAGGTGCACGATCGAGCCCTGGTTGAAGGCCACGTACGGCAGGCCGAAGCGCGCGATCAAGTCGTTCAGGCCCTTCGTGAGACGATCGCCGGCGCGGCCCGCCAGGACCGGCGCATTGGTGCGTTCCATCTCGAGCAGAGCGAAGTAGCCGGCCGCGCACGAGAGCGGGTTGGCGCTCAGCGTGCCGCCCACGTAGGCGTGCTCGCCGCTCTTGCCGCCGATCCCCGAGGCAAAGCTCATCATCACGTCGGCGCGCCCGCCAACGCCGCCGGCCATGGGGTAGCCGCCGCTGATGCACTTGCCGAACACGGTGAGGTCGGGCTTGACCCCGAAGTACCCCTGGGCGCCGCCCAGGCCGAGCCGGAAACCCGTGACGACCTCGTCGAAGATGAGCAGCGCGCCGAACTCGTCGCACAGCTCACGCACCTGCGCGTTCCACTCGAAGGGCACAGGCCGGGTGCCGCTCTCGGGGCCGATGGGCTCGACGATGACCGCCGCGGTGCCCCCCAGCAGCTTGTTCTGGACGAGCTTGCGGCGTAGCGCCTTCAAGTCGTTCGGGTAGACCTCACGCGTGCGCCCGGTGACGCCCATGGGTATGCCCTTGGCCTCGAAGCGCCACGTACCCGGCACATGCAGGCCGTAGACCATCTGGTCGCTCCAGCCGTGGTAGGCGCCACCCACCTTGATCACGTACTTCTTGCCGGTGTGAGCGCGCGCCGCGCGGATGGCGGCCATCACCGACTCGGTGCCCGAGCCCAGCGCGCGGAACATCTCGATCGACGGCATCAGCCGGTTGACGAGCATGGCGAGCTTGAGCTCGTACTCGTGGAAGAGCCCGGTGACCGGCCCGCAGTCGTGCAGCAGCTCGATGACCTTGTCGCGTACGGGCGCGTAGTTGCTGCCCAGCACCGTGGGTCCGCCGGCCTGCAGGAAGTCGATGTAGCGGTTGCCGTCGGCGTCCCACAGGTAGGCGCCGTCGGCCTTTTCGACGGCGATCGGAAACGGGTAGTTGAAGGCGAGGTTGTGCTGCACGCCGCCGGGAATGTACTCGCGCGCCTCGGTGGTGAGCGCCTTGGAGCGCGGGCAGCTGGTCTCGAAGTAGTCGAGATAGCGCGCCATGGCCGCCGGCTTGACCTTGCGCAGCGGGCCGCGCACGAGCCGTTCGAGGCCGGCGTAGACCGCGGCGACGTCGGGGTAGGCGCTGATGGCGTAGCGCTGCTCGTCGGGCGCCGACGGCGTGCCCTCGGCGGCGGCCGCCGTGGTCGCCTCGACGGCGGCCGCGCCGTTGCCGTCGGCCGGCGCCGTGTCACGCGCGGCGGCCGCGAGCGCGACGGCGACGTCGCGCGCCGCCTCGGCCTCTTGCGCGGCCAGCTTCTTCTGGTCGCCGCGCAGCTTGGCGAAGGCGATCTCGCGGATGGGCACCGGGATGGTGGCGGCCTTGTCGTCGGTCATGAGGGTGAGCAGGTAGTCGAGCGCCACCTTTTCGAGCAGAGCCATGTTGTGGACGGCGCGCCCGACGTCGCCGCCCAGCACGAGCACGCCGTGATTGGCCAGGATGTAGGCGTTGTCGCCGGTGCTCAGCTTCGACCTCACGCGGCGCTTCAGGAACGTGGTGCCGGAGGGGCCGTAGGGCACGATCACGACGCCGCGCCCGAGGAACATGACCTGCTCGTCGAAGAGCGCCGGGATGGGCTTGCGGATCAGGGCCAGCGCGCTGGCGTAGGGCTGGTGGGTGTGGATGATGACGTTGACGTCGGGGCGTTCCTGGTAGACGGCGGCGTGCATGCCGGCCTCGATCGAGGCCTTCCGCGTGCCGCTCAGGCGGTGCAGGTCGTAGTCGAGCACGCAGATGTCGTCGGCCTGCATCTTGGCGTAGTCGTAGTTCGAGGGCGTGACCGCGAAAAGCGCCCGGCCCGGCACGCGCACCGACACGTTGCCCTCGGTCGCCTTCAGGTAGCCGCGCTCGAGCAGCGTGTGGCAGGTCGAGACGACGAGCTCCCGGAACGAATCGTACTGGCCCATGGCGATCCTTTCGCTGGCGGAACAGAAGGTACGCCCGGAGCACGACCGGCGTGCGACGTGCCCAGGAGCTGCTCCGGCACCATCTGGCTTTCAGACGGCGGCGCGAGCGCCGCCGTCTGAAAGCACCATTCTTTCGCTCGCGCCCGCGACAGTCCACTGGCACAGCCGCGCGGCCGGCGACGTCGCCGGCCGCGCGGCGCAGGTCGCGCGGCGGTCAGCCGCGACCAGGGGCCGCCGGCGGTCCGCCGCGAGTGCGCGCCGCACCTCCGGGCGCGGCGCGGGCCGCGCGCGCCGACGCGGCGCGGGCCGCCTCGCGGGCCCGGCGCGCGACCTCGCGCGGGATCACGCCGCCGAAGCCCTGCACCAGCACCGTGGCGGCCGACCGGCGCAGCCCCCGCGCGTGGTCGAGATACGTCGGGGCGAGCGCGACGTAGCGCTCGTCGAGCTGCGCGCGCGTCGCGCAGACCTCGACCGGGGCGATCGACGAGAGCACGTCACGGGTGAGCTCGGTCAGCCACGCGGGGCGGGCGGCGAGTCGCTCGGCGACCGCTCGCCCCGCGCGCGCCCGGGCCGCGCGACCACGTTTGATGGCCAGCAGCGCGGTGGCCGTCCAGCCCATCGGTTCGTCGGGCACCATCTCGCTCGGCAGGCCCGCCACGGGGCCCCCGAACAGACGCGCCGCGCTCTCGGCCGTCAGGCGCGGATCGACCACGCGCCCTTCGTGGTCGACGGCCAGGAACTCGAACGTGCCGCCCAGCATGTTGGCCGTGTCGAGCAGGCGCGCCTCGAGCTCGACGGCGAGCTCGTCGAGGCCCTGGCGGCGCAGCCCACGGGCGATCGCTGCCGTATCGACCGGCCAGACGTTCTCGTGGTAGTTACGGAAGCGCGGGTTGTGGTCGGACAGCGCGCGGCCGCGCACGCCGGCCGGCGTGAGCAGCTCGGCCGAGAAGAGCATGCGCACGATGCCGCCGA
>CAZFJE010000050.1:0-18247 GCA_964519555.1 uncultured Thermoleophilia bacterium | reverse complement strand
GCGCGGTGCGCGTCGACGAGATCGAAGACCTCTTCGACGCAAGCGAAGCGCTGTCACGCGTCTCGAGCCCGCGCGGCCCCAAGCTGGGCATCGTGACCAACGCCGGAGGGCCCGGCGTGATGGCTTCCGACCGTCTGCTGGCCCTCGGCGGCGAGCTCGCCGAGCTCGCGCCCGAGACCGACGCCCGCCTTAAGGAATGCCTGCCGACCTTCGCCGCCCGCGGCAACCCGGTCGACGTGGGCGGCGACGCCCCCGCCGAGCGCTACGCCGCGGCCGCCGCCGCCATGATGGACGACCCCAACTGCGACGGCGTGCTGGCCATTCTCACGCCGCAGGCGATGAGCTACCCCACGCAGACCGCCGAGGCGCTGATCGCCGTGGCCAAGCGCCACGTGCGCAAGCCCCTGCTCACCTCGTTCATGGGCGAGATCAAGGTGGCCGACGGCATCCGCCTGCTGCGCGCCGCCCACGTGCCCACCTTCGACACCCCCGAAGACGCCGTGCGCGCGTACCTCTACATGTACCAGTACACCAAGAGCCTCGCCCAGCTCTACGAGACGCCGGCCGACATCCTGCCGCACTTCACCCCCGACCGCGCCGGGGTCAAGGAGATCTTCATCGAGGTCGCCCGCCAGAAGCGCACCACTCTGAGCGAGATCGAGGCCAAGAACGTGCTCGAGGCCTACGGCATACCGACGGTCAAGACGGTGCTGGCCACCACGGCCGAAGAGTGCGCCAAGAAGGCCGCAGAGATTGGCTTCCCGGTGGCCATCAAGATCCTCTCGCACGACATCACCCACAAGTCCGACGTGGGCGGCATCGCCCTGAACGTGCGCTCCGCGCCCGAAGCCGCCAAACAGTTCGACATAGTCACCCAGCGTGTGGCCAAGGCGCGACCGCAGGCCAAGATCCTGGGCGTGGCCGTGCAGGCCATGTCGCGCGGCGGCCACGAGGTCATCATCGGCTCGCGCAAAGACCGCACCTTCGGGCCGGCCATCATGTTCGGCATGGGCGGCACCGGGGTCGAGCTCTTCCGCGACGTCGCGGTCGACTTTCCGCCGCTGAACCAGGCGCTGGCGCGCACCATGATCGGCGAGACCAAGGTCTCCAAGTTGCTGCGCGGCTGGCGCGGCAGCACGCCGGTCGACATGGACGCCCTCGAGCAGACGCTCGTCAAGGCGAGCTACCTGCTGGTCGATTTTCCCGAGATCGTCGAGATGGACGTCAACCCGTTGCAGGTGCGCCCCGACGGCCTGGCGGCGCTCGACGCGCGCATCATGATCGAGCCCCGCGACGTGCGCAAGATCGCCCAGCCCGGTTCGCACCTGATCATCTCGATGTATCCCACGAAGTACCAGTGGGACATGACCATCGACCGCGAGAAGGTCGAGCTACGCGCCATCCGCCCCGAAGACGAGACCATGTGGCGCGAGATGGTCGAGTCGTTCTCCGAGGCGACCACCGAGCACCGCTTCTTCGGCCCCATCAAAGAGATCACCAAGTCGATGATGGTGCGCTACTGCCACATCGACTACGACCGCGAGATCGCCATCGTGGCGATCGGCGGCAAGGGCCGCAAGAAGCAGATGCTGGGCGTCGCCCGCCTGTCCATCGAGACCGCCAATACCGAAGAGGGCGAGTTCGCCATCGTGGTGCGCGACAGCCACCAGCGCCGCGGCGTGGGCGACGCCCTCATGACCGCTCTCATCGAGGCCGCCCGCGGCCAGTACGTGCGCGAGATCTACGGCCACGTGCTGGCCTCGAACGACGGCATGGTGCGCTTCGTCGAGTCGCTGGGCTTCGACGTGCGGCCCTCCGAAGACCCCGAGATCCGCAGGGTGGTGCTGCGCGTCTAGCGCGCACCGTCACGAGCCGCTCCCTGGTGGGGGGCGGGGCGGCGGGCCCGACGGCCCGCCGCCCCGCCCCCCACCCGCGTTTCAGGCGTTGACGGTGGGCACAACAGGCTCGACATGTCGCCTGACACTAAATCGGTCGCTCGCCCCCTCGCCGCCGCGCTTGCGGCGTGCGCGGCGCCGCTCGCCGCCGCCGCGGTGCTCACCCGCCTGGTGGTGCGCCGCGCGCAGCGGCACTACCCGCGCCCACCCGACGCCGTCGTGGTCGACGGCGTCGAGCTGCGCTACACGCAGGCGGGCACGGGCCCGCCGGTGGTGCTCATCCACGGCCTGCTGGGCTCCACCCACGACTTCGACATCGAGTTGAACGAACAGCTGGCGCGGCACTACCGCGTGATCGCCTTCGACCGCCCCGGCAACGGCTACAGTCAAGCGCCGCCGGCCGACGGCCACACGCCGATCGGCCAGGCCTACCTGCTCCACCGCGCCGTGCGGCAGCTCGGTATCGAGCGCCCCGTGCTCGTGGGCTACTCGCTCGGCGCGGCCGTGGCCGTCGCCTACGCCGCGCTCTACCCCGACGACGTGGCCGCCGTGGTCACGGTCGGCGGCCACGTGCTGCCCTACCGACTGCCCATCTCGCGGCTGATCCGCGTGTTGCGCATTCCCATGCTCGGCCGGCTGGCGGCAGCGACCGTGCTCGTGCCCACCGCCTACCCTGTGGGCTACGTGCTGCTGGGCCGTGCCTGCTATCCCAAGCCCCTGCCGGCCGCCTACGCCCGCGCCGCACTGGCCGTCGCGCTGCGCCCCGAGCCGTTCCGCCACGCCGTCGAGGACCTGGAGCGCGCGACCGCCGACCTGCACGTGCTGGCCGGCTCGTACCGCCTGCTCGAGGTGCCGTTCGTGGTGGTCGTCGGCGCCTACGACCGCATCGCTCCGGCAGCCGAGTCGCAGGCCTTTCACCGGCGGCTGCGCGACTCGCGCCTGATCGTGGTGGGCGACGGCGGCCACGCCCTGCACATCACCCACCCGGCCGCGATCGCCGCGGCGATCGCCGACGCCTGGGCCCTGACCGCCCGCGAGGAACACGCCGCATCGGCGTGAGAGCGCCCGTCCGCGTGAGTGACGCGCTCGATCGAGCTCCCACGTTGGCCTGAGCGCCCGCCTCAGCCACGTTTGATTCGCCACCAAGCCACGGGTAGACTCCCCCGTGGCCGCGCTAGGCGGGGAGCCAGCGGTGCCCTGTACCCGCAATCCGCTACAGCGGGGCTGAATCCCCGCCCGAGGGGCCATTCTGTGGAGCAGTCGGCCGACGCGCGGCGTCGATGGTCGGGCCCCACGCAATGGGAACCTGCGAACCCCGTCAGATCCGGGAGGAAGCAGCGGTAAGCAGGCGCTCCCATGTGCCGTGGGTCATCCTGACCGGAGCTTGCGCCCGGCAAAGGCGTCCGGGGAACGTGTTTCGACGGCGGGTGCGCGGCCGCTCTCGATCCTCACGCTCGTTTTCGCCCATCAGGCGTCTGTGCGGCGCGGGCGCGGGTTCTTCACCCGCCCGCGCCGCGCAGGGTACACTAGGCGCGAAAGCGAAGTCACGCCAGCCTGAGCGACGATGACGAAGTAGATCGACGGCACTAGGCGCGACACGAAGTCACGCCAGCCTGAGCGACGATGACGAAGTAGATCGACGGCACTAGGACGTCCATGGAGCTCTCCCTCTACCGCAAGTACCGGCCCCAGACCTTCGCCGAGATCGTCGGCCAGGACCACGTTTCGCAGACCCTGCGCAATGCCGTGAGCAGCGACGCGGTCGCGCACGCCTATGTGTTCGCCGGTTCGCGCGGCACAGGCAAGACGAGCATGGCCAAGATCCTGGCCAAGGCCCTCAACTGCACCGGCGATCCCGCCTCGCCCGAGCGCATCACGGCGCCTACCGTCACGCCCTGCGGCCTGTGCGACAGCTGCCGCGCCATCGCCGCCTCGACGGCCATGGACGTGATCGAGATGGACGCCGCCTCAAACCGCGGCATCGACGACATCCGCGAGCTGCGCGACAAGGTCGGCTACGCGCCGGTCAACGGGCGCTACAAGGTCTACATCATCGACGAAGTCCACATGCTCACCAAAGAGGCCTTCAACGCCCTTCTGAAGACCCTCGAAGAGCCCCCGCCGCACGTCGTCTTCGTGCTCGCCACCACCGAAGCCCACCGCATTCCGGCGACGATCCTGTCGCGCTGCCAGCGCTTCGACTTTCGCCGGCCGCGCGTGCACGACATCGCCCTGGTGCTCAGCCACGTCGCGGCCGCCGAACGCATCGAGGTCGACGAGCCCGCCATCCTCGAGATTGCGCGGCACGCCGAGGGCGGTTTTCGCGACGCCATCGGCACGCTCGAAAAGCTCTCCACCTTCTTCGGCGACGCCGCCATCACGTCGCGCGAGGTGCTCGACGTGCTCGGCGTGATCGCCTCGGAGCTGCTTTTCGAGATCGTCGACATCGTCATCGACCGCGACCCGGCGGCCGCCCTGCTGTTCGTGCAGCGCCTGGCCGAGCGCGGCACCAGCTACCCGCAGTTCATCCACGACCTGCTGCGCCACCTGCGGCAGATCTTCCTGGTGCAATACTTAGACGATGTCTCCGACGACCCCGGCACCATGCTCGCGCTGGCGCAGAACCTCGAGATCGACGAGCAGCTGCTCGACCGCCTGGCCCGGCAGGCCCACCAGCTCCCCGGCCGCGAGCTGCTGCGCCTGATCGAGCTGCTGGGCCGCGCCCAGACCGAGATCCGCGGCGGCCTCGACCCCCGCCTGCAGCTCGAGATGGCGCTGGTGCGCGCGGCGCGCCCCGAAGTCGACCATTCGCCCGACGCCCTCGAAGAACGCCTGCGGCGGCTCGAGTCGGGCAGCGTGCCGTTCGCCCAAGCGCCGGCAGCCCGCCCCACGCAGGCCCACGACCCCGCGCAGGCCCACGACCCCGCGCAGGCCGCCCGCGTCGCGCGACTCGCCGAGGCCGTCAGCGCGGCAGCCACGCCGCGGCCGGCGGTCCCGCCGGCCGCAAGCGCGCCCCCGACGGCGCCCGACGGCGCCACGCAGGCCGCCGGCCACGGTGGCGTGCGGGCCGGCGACGGCGGTGCGGTGCGGGCCGACGACGATACTCCGCGGGCGGCCGACGAAGCGGCGCCAGCCGCCGCCGAACCTGTGCGGGCCGCCCCCGGCGAGGCCGCGCAGCCGGCCCCCGACGGCGACGCGCCCACGGCGGGCGGTGCCGACCGCGTCAAGCGCGCCTGGGCACTCGTGCTGCAGCAGACCGAAGCCCAGAACATCGGCCTGTATGCCGCCATCAAAGACGCCCGCGTGCGCGCCGACGGCGAGCGACTTGTCGTGGGGCTGCCCTCGAGCCTTACGTTCGGCAAGGCCTCGACCCCCGACAACCGCATGCTGCTCACCGCGATCATCACGCGCACCACAGGCGACGCGCCCGACCTGAAGTTCGAGCTCGAGCAGGCCCCGTCCGAACCAGCCGCGCCCAAGGCGGCGGCGCCCGACGCGGGCCTGACCATCGCCCAGCGCATCGCCCTCGCCAAGCGCGAGCTCGATGCCAGCGACCTGCCCGACGACGACTAGACGACCAGAAGGAGACTGAAGGTCCATGAACCCGCAGTACCAGAAGATGCTCAAGCAGGTGCAGGACATGCAGAAGAAGATGGCCAAGGCGCAGGAAGAGCTTGCCCTGGAGACCGTCGAAGCCAGCGCCGGCGGCGGCGCCGTCACGGTCGTGGTCACGGGCGCGCTCGAGGTGCGCGAGGTCCGCATCGACCCGGGCGCCGTCGACCCCGACGACGTCGAGATGCTGCAGGACCTGGTCGCCGCCGCCACCAACGAAGCCCTGCGCGCCGCCCAGGCGCTCGCGCAGCAGAAGCTCGGCGGCGCCACCGCCGGCGTCGATCTGCCGAACATCCCCGGTCTGTTCTGATCTCTGTGTACTCACCCGCGGTCGAACGCCTGATCACCGAGCTCTCCAAGCTCCCCGGCATCGGCCCGCGCACCGCGCAGCGACTCGCCTTCTACATGCTGAAGGTCAAGCCGGGCGAGATCCTGCCGCTGGCGGCGGCCATCGTCGAGGTCAAAGAGAAGATCGGCTTCTGCAAGCGCTGCTTCAACCTGGCCGAAGGCGACCTGTGCACCATCTGCTCCGACACGCGCCGCGACCCCTCGCTGATCTGCGTGGTCGAGCAACCGGCCGACATCATCCCCATCGAGCGCACGCGCGAGTACCGCGGCCTTTACCACGTGCTGGGCGGCGCGCTGTCGCCGCTCGACGGCGTCGACCCGGCCGACCTGCACGTGGCCGAGCTCGTCGAGCGTGTCGCGGCGGGCGTCGACGAAGTGATCGTGGCAACCAACCCGACCATGACCGGCGAGGCCACGGCGCTCTACATCGCCGACCTTCTGCCGCCGCAGGTGCGCGTGTCGCGCCTGGCCAGCGGCCTGCCGGTGGGCGGCGACCTCGAGTACGCCGACGAGCTCACGCTCGGACGAGCGTTCACGGGCCGCCACGAGATGCGCCACGACGAGCCCTGAGCTGTCGGCGCCGGTGGCGGGGCCCGCCCAAGCGGGGCGCCCAAGCGGGGCGCCCAAGCGGGCCGCCCAAGCGGGCCGCCTGACGGGGGCCGCCTGAGCAGCCCACGCGCACCGCGCCGCCACGCAGGCACGCAGGCACGCAGGCACGCAGGCACGCAGGCACGCAGGCACGCAGGCACGCAGGCACGCTAGACTACCAAGGCTACCAGCCAGACGCAGAACGCAAAGACGGGGCGGGCCCGCAGGGCCCGCCCCGTCTCGCGCCAGGCCCGGTGGTACGATGACGCGAGTCTCTCGTCGCCCCGCAAAGGAGCCGGTCATCGCCACCCACGAGCGACAGCCCACCGAGCCGTTCGCCGGCCCCGGCGACCCGACCGACCGCAGCGAGCCGACACGCCGCGGAGGCCCCGGCGGCCCGAACGGCCCGAGCGGTCTCCCCGGCCTGACCGAAGCCGAAGCCACGCGGCGACGCGCGGCCGGCGACGGCAACGAGATGCCGACAAGCACCGGCCGCACGTATCGCCAGATCGTGCGCGACAACGTCTTCAACTTCATCAACAACATCCTGTTCGTGCTGGCTGCGGTGCTCATCGCGTTCCGTCATTATCTCGACGCGCTGCTGTCGGTGGGCGTCGTCGTCGCCAACACCGTGATCAGCCTCTACCAGGAGATGCGCGCCAAGCGCACCCTCGACCGCATCGCCATCCTCACCAGGCCGCACGCCGTCGTGGTGCGCGACGGTGTGGAGCGCGAAGTCGACCCCGCCGAACTTGTCGTGGGCGACATCATCCGCGCCCAGTCCGGCGACCAGATCGTGGTCGACGGCCACGTGGTCGGCCCCGGCTACCTCGAAATCGACGAGTCGCTGCTGACCGGCGAGTCCGACCTTGTCGTCAAGCGTTCAGGCGACGCCGTGCTGTCGGGCAGCTTCTGCGTAGCCGGCAGCGGCTACTACGAAGCCGAGACGGTCGGCGCCGACAGCTTCGCCAACAGGGTGACCGCCACCGCGCAGGCGCACCGCCGCTTTCTGACGCCTCTGCAGCACCAGGCCAACGTGCTCGTATGGATCCTGCTCGTCATCGCGCTCGCCTTTGTGGCGTTGGTCGTCGCCCAGCACTTCACCCAGCACTTGCCGTGGGTCGAGACCGTGCAGGCGACGACCGTGATCGTCGGCCTGGTGCCCAACAGCCTGATCCTCGCCATCGTGCTGGCTTACGCCCTGGGCGCGGTGCGCATGGCCGGCAAGGGCGCGCTCATTCAGGAGGCCAACGCCGTCGAGTCGCTGTCGAACGTCGACGTGCTGTGCACCGACAAGACCGGCACGCTCACGACCAACGCGATCCGGCTGCACGACATCGAGCCGCTCGAGGCGGCGCGCGACGAGCTCGAGCGCCTCTTGTCGGCCTACGCGGCGAGCACCGGCGTTCCCAACCGCACCATCGAGGCGCTCGCCGAGGCCCTGCCGGGGCGCGCTCTGGCGATCACAGACGAAGCGGCCTTCTCGTCGAGTCGCAAGTGGAGCGGCCTGACCTTCGCCGCCGACGCCCTGCCCTGGGCCACGCTGGTCCTGGGCGCACCCGAGGTGATCGCACCCCGGCTGCAGGCCGGCGCCGCGCTGGGCGAGCGCCAGGCCGAGTGGTCGGCGGCCGGCCTGCGCGTGCTGCTCGTGGCCGGAGCGCGGACGGCAACACGATTCGCGCCGCCCGGCGAGAGCGGCCCGGGCGACCCAGGCGCCGGTTCCGCGGGCGTGGCAGGGGTAGCGTCCGCCGCGACCGCCGCGCAGGCCGCCGACTCCGCAGCGGGCGCCGCGCGGGCCGGGCGCCCGCCGGTGCTGCCCGGCGGCCTCGTGCCGCTCGGGCTGGTGAGCCTGGCCGACGAGCTGCGCCCCAAAGTGGCCGAGACCCTGGCCGAGTTCGCCGCGGCCGGCATCGAGGTGAAGGTGATCTCGGGCGACGACCCCCGCACGGTGTCGGCCCTGGCCACGCAGGCGGGGCTGGGCGGCGAGCTCACCGCCTATTCGGGGGCCGAACTAGCCGCCTTCGACGAACGCGAGTTTGCGGCCGCGGCCGCCAACGGTGCCGTGTTCGGCCGCGTCTCTCCCCAGCAGAAGGAAGCCCTGGCGAGAGCCCTGCACCAGCGCGGCCGCTACGTGGCCATGGTCGGCGACGGCGTAAACGACGTGATCGCCCTCAAGCGCGCCGACCTGGGCATCGCCATGGAAAGCGGCAGTCCGGCGGCCCGCGGCGTCGCCGACCTCGTGCTCATGAGCGACTCGTTCGGCGTGCTGCCGGCCGCCTTCCGCGAGGGCCAGCGCATTCGCAACGGCATGCAGGACATCCTCAACATCTTCGCGGTGCGCATCTTCTCGCGGGCGCTCGTCATACCGTTCGTGGCACTGATCGGCGGCTTTGCCTTCTCGCCGCGCCAGTCCGCGCTGCTGTCGTACCTCACGGCCACCGTGCCCACCATCGGCCTCATCGTCTGGGCGCAGTCCGGCCAGACGATCAAGGGGCGCATCTACCGGCCGCTGGCGCGCTTCGCCGTGCCGGCCACCATCCTGCTGGCCGCCTTCGAGCTGGCCGTCTACACGCTCTATTTCAAGACCGGCGAACACAGCTACCTGCTGGCCCACCACGGCGCCACCACCGCGCAAGCCGTCCAGGCCGCCCTGCCCAAGGCGCAGACGGTGACGACCGCCCTGGCGGTGCTCTGCGGCATCCTGCTGCTGCCCTTCACCGTGCCGCCCAGCATGCGCTGGGTAGGCGGCGCCCGCCTGCGCGGCGACCGCCGCCCCACGATCATGGCGGCGGTGCTGTTTGTCGCCTACCTGATCATCGTCTCGAGCGCCGGCGGGCGCCACCTGTTCGCCATGCAGCCGATCGGCGTGCTGCAGCAGATCCTGCTCATCGTGATCGCCGTGTCGTGGGGGTTCACTGTGCGGGCGGTCTGGCACTGGCGCGTGCTCGACCGCCTGTTCGGCCCGCCCGAAGGCCGCCCTCTCCCCCAGCGCCCGGCAGGCCGCGGCCGGGGCCGCTGAGCCGGCGCCCGACGGGCCGCGGCCGGAGCTGCCAGCGGCCCCCGCGGAACCTCGCGTGCGCCGCCCACTGACCGCCCGCGCAACCTCGCGCGCACCGCCCGCACAGACGGCAAGCCGTACGGTCGATACGTTCCGATGGGGTACTATGAATAGTCGGCAAAACCTTCGGGGGAGAGTCTTCATGCCCACCCGTTCGCGTTCGATCTCTTCTTCCGGCGGCGGCGACGGGGCCAACCCCGACGCTCCCGCCGCCGCTCCGTCGGCCGGCCAGCCCGACGGCGCAGAGACGACCATCGACCTGGGCGACCAGTCCCTCTACATCAATCGCGAGCTCAGCATGCTGGCCTTCCAGCGGCGCGTGCTCGAAGAGGCCCAAGACGAGCACAACCCGCTCCTCGAGCGCGTCAAGTTCCTGTCTATCCTGGGCTCGAACCTGGGCGAGTTCTTCATGGTGCGCGTAGCCGGCCTGCGCCAGCAGGTCGAAGCCGGCGTCGCCGACCTCTCGACCGACGGCATGACGCCGGCCGAGCAGCTCGTCGCCTGCCGCGAGCAGGCCTACCAGCTCATGACCGCGGCGCGCGACACCTGGGCCACGATCATCAAGCCGCAGCTCGCCGCGGCCGGCGTCGCCATCCACGACTACGCCGAGCTCGACGAAGGCCAGCGCGCGGCGGCCGTCGCCTACTTCGACCGCAGCGCGTTCCCGGTGCTCACGCCGCTTGCCTTCGACCCCGGACGGCCCTTCCCCCACATCTCGAACATGAGCCTCAACCTGGCGGTACTGCTCCGCGACGAGAACGGCCAGCAGCTCTTCGCCCGTGTCAAGGTGCCGTCGTCGCTGCCGCGCCTGGTGGCCGTGCCGCCGCCTGCCGGCCTGCCGGCCGCGGCCAAGTCGCGCCGCTACGACTTCGTCTGGCTCGAGCAGCTCATCGCCGCCGACCTCGACGAGCTCTTTCCCGGCATGGCGATCGTCGGCGTCTACACCTTCCGGGTCACCCGCGACGCCGAGATGTCCATTCAAGAGCTTGAGGCCGACGACCTGCTCGAGACGATCGAGCAGGGCGTGCTGCGCCGCCGTTTCGGGTCGGTGGTGCGCCTTACGATTGAACAGTCCACGCCCGACGAAGTGCGCAAGATCCTGATCGATAACCTCGATATCGAGCCCGAGGGCCTGGCCGTGGTGGCGCCGCCTCTGGGCATGAGCGGCATCAACCTGCTGGGCCTCGACCGGCCCGACCTGAAAGACCCGCCGTTCGTGCCGGCCGTGCCGCGCGGCCTCGACGAACCCGACCTCAGCGTGTTCGCCGCCATCCGCAAGCACGACATCCTCATCCATCGCCCCTTCGATTCGTTCGAGCCGGTCATCGACTGGCTCGAAAGCGCGGCGCACGACCCCGACGTGCTGGCCATCAAGATGACGCTCTACCGCGTGGGGCGCAACGCCCCGGCGGTCGCGGCGCTGCTCGAGGCGGCCCGCAACGGCAAAGAGGTCGCCGTGCTCGTCGAGCTCAAGGCGCGCTTCGACGAAGAGCCGAACATCGAGTGGGCGCGCGCGCTCGAAGACGAGGGCGTGCACGTCGTCTACGGCCTCGTGGGTCTGAAGACGCACTCCAAGATCGGCATGGTCGTGCGGCGCGAGGGCGACGGCATCAGGCGCTACCTGCACCTCGGCACAGGCAACTACAACGTGGTCACGGCGCGCCTGTACACCGACCTCGACCTGTTCACCTGCGACGAGACCATGGGGCAGGACGCCACCGAGCTCTTCAACTTCCTCACGGGCTTCTCGCGGTCGCGCGACTACAAGAAACTGCTGGTCGGCCCCATCAACCTGCGCGAGCGCTTCGAGGCCCTGCTCGAGCGCGAGATCGAGCACCAGCTCGCCGGCCGGGGCGGCCGCCTGGTCTTCAAGATGAACTCGCTGGTCGACCGCAAGATGATCGCCATCCTCTACCGGGCCTCGCAGGCCGGTGTCAAAGTCGACCTGCTGGTGCGCGGCATGTGCTCGCTGCGGCCCGGCATTCCCGGCGTCAGCGACAACATCAGGGTGACCAGCATCGTCGGCCGCTTCCTCGAACACAGCCGCATCTTCTGGTTTCGCAACGGCGGCGACGAGCAGGTGCTCGTGGGCAGCGCCGACCTCATGTCGCGCAACCTGAACCGCCGGGTCGAGATCCTCTTTCCCGTCGAAGACCCGGTCATCGTGCGCCGCCTGCGCGACGACATCCTCGAGATCTACCTGCGCGACAACGTCAAGGCGCGCCACATGCAGGCCGACGGCAGCTACGTGCACGCGCATCCGGCCGACGGCGAAGAGGCCCTCGACAGCCAGGCCTGGTTCATCGAGCACGCCGCCGACCGCGTCGCCGCCCCCCAGCCAAGTCCGCAGCACACCAGGCGGCGCTCGTCGGCCGGGCGGTAAGGGAGCGACATGCAGATCATCTTCCTGCGCCACGGCCCGGCGGGCTCCAGGGCCGACTGGCACGGCCCCGACGCCGACCGCCCGCTGACCGACGACGGCCGCGGTGTCGTGGCGCTGGTCGCCGGCGTGCTGGCGCGCTCGGGCGTCGCCGTCGACGCCCTGCTCACGAGCCCGCTGACGCGCTCGCGCCAGACGGCCGAGATCGCGGCCGCCGCGCTGGGCTGCGCCGACCGGCTCGCCGACGACCAGCGGCTGGCTCACGGCTTCGACCGCAAGCGCCTGGCGGCCATCGTCGCCGACCACCCGGGCGCCCGCACGGTCATGCTGGTGGGCCACGAACCCGACCTCAGCGCCACCATCGCACAACTCACCGGCGCGAGCGTGACCGTCAAGAAGGCGGGCGTCGCCCGCGTCGACGTAGACGAGCAGACCATGCGCGGCACACTCGTCTGGTTGCTGCCGCCGCGCGTCTTCTTAAGCGAAAGGTGACCGCGCCATCATGGAGATAGAGGCCAAGTTCAGCGCGCCCGATGCCGCCACGCTCGAGCGCCTCGGCGAGCTCGGCGAGCTCGCCGGCTACCAGATCGCGGGCGGCGAGGTCGCCGACATGACCGACGTCTATTTGGACACTGCCGGGCACGACCTGCAGGCCGCCGGCCTCGTGTGCCGGCGCCGCGACCGCGGCGACCGCGTGGTACTCACCGTCAAACGCCGCAGCGCGCCCGCCGGCGGCGCCGACGGCGAGCCGGGCGCCATACACCGCCGCGACGAGTGGGAGATCGACCTGCCGGCCGACCTTGCTCCCGACGCGCCCCCGAGCGCGTGGCCGCCGAGCGAGGCTCGCGAGCAGGTGCTGGCGGCGGGCCGCGACTGCCTTCTGACGCCACTCGCCGAAGTGCGCCAGAACCGCGTGACACGCGGCCTCGCGCGCGACGGGCACACAATCGCCGAGCTCTCGCTCGACACCGTCACGATCGTCGTGGCCGACGGCGCCCGGCCGGCCCACCACGAAGTCGAAGCCGAGCTCAAAGGCGACGGCACCGAAGCCGACCTGGCGACCATCGCCGACACCCTGCAGCGCGAGTTCGCGCTCACCCCGCAGCCGCTATCAAAGTTCGAGCGCGCCATGGCCGCCGCGCAGAGCGGGTCGCAGTCCGCCGGGCAGGACGAGCCGCAGTCCGCCGCGCAAGACGAATCGCAGTCCGCCGCGCAGGACGAGCCGTCGGCCGTCGGCCTGCTCTCAGACGACCAGGCGCACCTGCTCACGCGCATCGCGCGGCGCACCGACGCCGTCGGGCGGCGCGCCCGCGTGCTGCTGGCGCTGCACGACGGCGCCCTGCAGCGCGACGCCGCGGCGCGCGCCGGCATGGCGCCGCGCACGGTGCGCTACTGGCTCAATCGCTTTCGCACCGAGGGTCTCGCGATCTTCCCAGCGCGGCTCGTCGCGGCGCGGCGCCCCGTCGCGGCGGCTCCGACCGCAAGTGAGGCCACGCCGAGCGCGCCGGTCGTCGACGTGACCGCGACGGTCGCATCGGCTCCCGCGGCGGCTCCCGCCTCGGCTCCCGCGACGACCCAGTCGGCCGCGGCCACCGAGACCGACGCCGAGCGTCGTGCCGCGAAGAAGCTGCGCAACCAGGTCAAGCGCGCGCGCAAGGCCGCCGCGGCGGCGGCCGCCGGCGCGCTCCACACCCCGGCGGCGACGGCGCCGCGGGCCGAAGAGTCCGAAGACGACGCTGCCGGCGCTGCGGCCGCAGCGCCGGCAGCGCAAGCGCCCGCCACAGTCGAAGCCCCAGCCCGGCCGGCCGCCACGCCGGCGCCGCGGAGCGCACGGCTCCCGCGCCCCGGCATCAGGGCGACCGACACCATGGCCGAGGCCGCTTTCAAGACGCTGCGCTTTCACCTTGACCGCATGCTCGAACACGAAGCCGGCACGCGCGCCGACGACGACATCGAAGACCTTCACGACATGCGCGTGGCCACGCGCCGCATGAGGGCGGCGCTGCGCGTCTTCGAGCCCTACCTCGACGCCCAGGCCCTGCGCCCCATCGAACGCGGCCTCAAGCGCACCGGTCACATGCTCGGCGCCGTGCGCGACCTCGACGTCTTTCACGAGAAGACCATGCGCTACCTCGACTCGCTGCCCGCCGAGCGCCACGGCGACCTCGACCCGCTGCTCGCCGTGTGGGTGCAGCGCCGGCTCGAAGCGCGCGCCGCGCTGCTTGCCTACCTCGACGGCGACCGCTACCCGCGCTTCGTCGAGAGCCTCACCGGGCTGCTCGACGACCCGGCGGCGGTCAGCCTCGCCTTCGTGTCGGAGAGCGGCGAGGCGCGCCCGCACCGCGTCGCCCACGTGCTGCCCGCCGTGCTCTACGACCGCGTCGCGTCGGTCTGGGCCTACGACGACGTCGTCGGCGGTCACGACACGCCCCTCGTGCGCTTCCACCGCCTGCGCATCGCCGGCAAGAGCCTGCGCTACACGTTCGAGTTCTTCGAAGAGGTCCTGGGCCCGCAGGCCAAGCCGCTGGTGAGCACCACCAAGGAGATGCAGGACCATCTGGGCGACCTGCAGGACGCCGTCGTGACCTGCACCATCCTGCGCAACTTCTTGACCTGGGGCAGCTGGGAGCCGCCGTCGGGCAACATGCGCCGCGCCATGACCATGATCATCGCGCCGGGAGTAGCTACCTACCTGGCCACGCGGCAGGGGGAGCTCAACCGTCTGGTCGACACGTTCCCGGAGATGTGGGCCAAGATCCGCGGCGCCGACTTCAGTCGCCGGCTGGGCCAGGTGGTCGGCGAGCTTTAGGAGTCGCTCTCGTCGTCGGCCGACGAAGCCTCGACCTCGATGCTCAAGCGGCGGCCCATGGCCTTCTCCATCGACACGCGCCGGTTTTCGAGGCCCCACAGCTCGAGCTGCGCCGGCCCGCTGGTGGTGAGCAGCAGCCTGAGCGCGCGGCGGCCGTTGGCCACCAGACGAGCGTGGCGCACGACCGCGCTATGGCTGCGGTCGAGGCGCTCGGCCAGCCGCAGCAGGTTGGCCAGGGTGCGCACCGTAGCGCGTGCTTGCTGGTCGAGCTGCGCGAAGGCCGGGTAGCGCACGCCCGGCGCCGACTTGCGGTGGAACAGCGCGGTGGCCGCCATGATGGCGATCTCGCGCTGGTCGAACCCCAGCATGTCGGCGTTGGCGATGAGGTACGCCGAGTGGTGATGGTGGTCGGGGTACGAGACGAACGTGCCGACGTCGTGCAGCAGCGACGTGTAGTCGAGCAGCTCGCGCTCTTCGTCGCCGAGCGCGTGAAAACCGGCCTCGCGCGAGCTGTCGAAGAGCTCGAGCGCCAGGCGCGCCACGTGGCGGGCGTGGTCTTCGTCGGCGCCGCAGGCGTGCGCCAGGCGCCAGACACTGCGCTCGCGCACACTGAGCTCGTGCACCAGGGCGGCGTCGGGGCCGCGCGACAGGTAATCCATGAGCAGACCGTCGCGCAGGCCGGTCTCGCTCAGGGCCGTCACCGACGTCAGGCCGATGTCGCTCATGAGGGTCTCCAGCACGACGGCGCCGGCGATCACGATGTCGGCGCGATCGGGGTTGAGGCCGGGCACCTTGCGGCGCTCTTCGAGCGACAGCCCGCGCAGCAGCTTGACCACCTTGCGTACGTCGGACAGGCTCGCCGTCTCGTCGCGCTGTGGTTCGCGGTCGTGGAGCACGCGGGCGGCCACCGCGGCCACGTTGCGCACCGTGCCCGAGGTGCCGTAGGCGGCATCGATGTCGAACTTGCGCACGGCCGCGACGGCGTGCACCGACGCCAGGCGCACGGCGCGCTGCAGGCGCAGGTAGTCGTCGCCCGAGACGCGGCCCGAGACGTCGGGCAGGGCAGGGTCGCCGGCCAGGCGCACGGCGCCCAGGGGCAGGCTGTCGAGGAACAGGTGGCGGCGCGCGTCGCCCACGATGACTTCGGTGCTGCCGCCCCCGATGTCCAGGCAGAACACGGTGCGCGGGCCGAGCTCGACGCGGCTCTGGATGCCCAGGTAGATCAGGCGCGCCTCTTCGCGGCCCGACACGACGCGTACGTCGATCCCGGCCTCGTCGTGCAAACGCGTCACGAACGTGCCCTGGTTGCGCGCCTCGCGCGTCGCCGAGGTGGCCACGGCTACGACCTCGACGGCGCCGTGACTGCGGGCAAGGCCGGCGAACGAGCGGCACACCAGCACGCCGCGCTCGATGGCCGCGGGGCGCAGCAGGTGGTCGGCGAACTCCTCTTCGCCCAGGCGCACGACCTCGCGCTGCAGGTTGATCACCTGGTAGGCGCGCCGCGAGGAGATGCGCACGACCATGAGCCGCACCGAGTTGGTGCCGATGTCGATAAAGCCGACGACGCGCCCGTCGGGGCCGTCGCCTGCGCCTTGACTGTCTGCTACGGAGACCATCGGTCTACACCCTATCCCCCCCGCGCCCCGCCGCCAACGCCGATGACCCGCGGCGCCCGGGCCGCGCCGGCCGCGGACGGCGCGGCGCGCGGCGTGAGGGAACGCCGTTGTGCGTTCGCCGATGCTGGTGGCGTAGACTACGGGGCATAAGGACTACTGCACGCAGATGGACCGGCAATCAGGTTCAGGATGCAGGCAGCCGCGAGCAAGGGAAGGACGGCAACGTGACTCCCGACAAACCCGATGCGCTCGACTCAGTCGAACCGCAACGCAGAAAGCTCGACGACTCCACCTACGCAAAAGAGCTGGGCAGGCTGCAGATCGAGCTCGTCAAGCTGCAGGAGTGGATCAGGGAGCGCGGCCTCAAGGTGGTCACCATCTTCGAGGGCCGCGACGCGGCCGGCAAGGGCGGCACCATCAAACGCGTCACCGAGACGCTGAACCCGCGCTTCGTGCGCGTGGTCGCTTTGGGCGTGCCGACCGAACGCGAAGTCAGCCAGTGGTACTTCCAGCGCTACGTCCCCCACCTGCCGGCCGCCGGCGAGTGGGTGATCTTCGACCGCTCCTGGTACAACCGGGCCGGCGTCGAGCGCGTCATGGGCTTCTGTGCCGAAGACGACGTCAACGAGTTCTTCCGCTCGTGCCCGCCCTTCGAAGAGATGCTCATCCGCAGCGGCATCATCCTCGTGAAGTACTGGTTCAGCGTAAGCGACGAAGAGCAGGAGCGGCGTTTCAAGGATCGCATCCTGAACCCCACCAAGCGCTGGAAGATCTCAGAGATGGACCTCGCGAGCTGGGACAAGTGGGTCGAGTACTCGCGCGCCAAAGACGAGATGTTCCACTACACCGACACCAAGCGCTCACCCTGGTTCGTGGTCAACTCAGACGACAAGAAGCGCGCCCGCCTGAACGTGATCAGCCACCTGCTGAGCGTCATCCCCTACGAGGACCTCACGCCCAAGCCCTTCAAGCTGCAGCCGCGCCGCGAAGACAAGGGCTACATGCGCCCGCCCTACGAAGACCAGACGTTCGTTCCCGAGATCTACTAGACGCGACGGCGCGGGTCACGCGACCGGCGGGCTTGCGGCCGGCGGGCTCGCGACCGGGCGGGCTTGCGACCGGGCGGGCTTGCGACCGGCGGCTCGCCGCAGCGTGCGGCGCCGGTCAGTGCATCTTGTCGTGGTCCTTGGCGAACTTCTTCTCGCCTTCCTTCTTGCCGTAGGCGTCGAGGTAGGCGTTGTGCAGGGCGCACTTCTTGCAGCCCTTGCCACAGCAGTGCTTCCAGTCTTTCTTTGAGAAGTCGTCGCTGAGCTTGGTCATGCCGAAGCTCCTTTCGTGCGGTGCGCTCAGCGCTTACGAACGCGCGCCGGCGCTGGGACAGAGGTCGTAGAGCGGACAGCCGGCGCAGGCCGGCCGGCGGGCGTGGCAGACGCGCCGCCCATGGCGCACAAGGCCCACATGGGCCGCGTAGATGTCGGCCGGCTCGGGGCCGGCCATGGCGGTCAGCACGGCGTGGGCGGCCACCGCGCTCACACCCCAGTCGAGCA
This sequence comes from uncultured Thermoleophilia bacterium, assembly GCA_964519555.1. GTDB lineage: Bacteria > Actinomycetota > Thermoleophilia > UBA2241 > UBA2241 > Bog-752. The sequence continues at coordinate 394 of CAZFJE010000050.1, read as the reverse complement.
GACCAAGTCGGCGCGCCACGCGGTGCACGTGGGTGTCGACCGGCATCGCCGGACGCCCCAGCGCGAAGAGCAGCACGCAGGCCGCGGTCTTGGGCCCCACCCCCGGCAGACGTTCGAGGTAAGCCAGCGCGTGCTCGTCGTCGAGGTCGTCGAGCAGGCTCAGGTCGGGCTCGCCGCCGGCCGCACTCAGCGCCTGCAGGATGGCCACGATGCGCGGCGCCTTCACGTGCGACAGGCCGCCCAGCGCGATGGCCTGCTCGACCTGCGCCACCGGCGCGTCGCGCACCGCGCTCCAGGTCGGGTAGCGGCGGCACAGCTCGGCGTAGGTGCGGTCGGTGTTCACGTCGGCCGTGTTCTGCGAGAGCACTGTGTAGATGAGCTCGCCGACCGGCGG
>CAZFJE010000049.1:0-18261 GCA_964519555.1 uncultured Thermoleophilia bacterium | reverse complement strand
GTCTCGACCAGGCCGTCGCGCTCCAGGCGTCCGAGCAGGGGATAGATGGAGCCCTCGCCGACGATCGCAAGGCCGCGATCGCGCAGCCGCTTGGTCATCTCGTAGCCGTATGCCGGCCCTTCGTTCATCACGGCCAGCAGGCACAGGTCGAGCACACCGCGCAGGAGTTCCGTTCGTCGCTGAGAGTCAGCTACCATGTACCACATGGTAGCATCCTCACCCTTGTCACGCAAGTTACCTGCGGCCAGCCGTCCATGGAGTCGACTCAGGTGGCCCCGGATGCGGGCTGGTGATCGAGGCCACGGCATCTCTGCTACCCGCCGCGACCGCGGTCGTGCTTTGTCCCAGGTCAGTCACGCTCGCGCTCGACCAAGTGCCAGCCCCTGCCGTGGCACTTTTCACAGTGCACAGGGCTTCGGCGCCGGTAGCGGATCTTTTCGTCTACCAGCTCGAAGCCGGTGCCGTCACAAGGGGCGCACTTCACGCGCTCATATGCGGCGGGGTTCAGCCGCCTCACCAGGCTGCGCCAGTTCATACGCTCCAAGATAGCAGAGGAAGGGCCGCGCACTCCCGTGCCTTTCCTTGACGACGGGGCTTCTCACTGGCGGACTACGGCCCGTCGCTCACACCGGAGGTGACTTCGGCACTACCATAGGAAGTGGATCGGCGAATGGGCTCCCGCCACGGGCGGTGGGTTCACGTCGCGAGGCTGGAAGCCCGACAGCATCATAGCCGGCAATGTCTCGCCACGACGCCAGCTACCCATCGAGCGGAAGCGCGACTTGAACGGGAGATCGAAATGCCAAGGAATACCTATGTGGTGCTCTACGTTGTGGTGTTGGTGGCCGCTGTCGTTGGCGTAGATCTGCTGTTCTTCAGGAATCGATTCTGGGAACGGCTGATAGTGAATATCGGCATTGTCATGGTCTTTGGCGCCTTCTACTTGAGATTCCTGAAGAAACCGTGAGCCAAGGGCCGCGGCGGCAGGGCGCTCCGCTCGGTCAAACTCGCGCTGGGCCTCGTCGGCTACAAAGTCCGTGCCGTTTCGACCCCGCGCCGGGCTTCCTCGGCGGCCACGTGTGCCTTATCGGCAGCGAGCGCCTCGGTCGAGGTGCCGCCGCCGGGAGGCCTTATGCCAGTGCCAGTACGGGGGCCCACAGGCCGTCGATCGCTTGCTCGGCGGCCGCGAGGCTCGTGGCGGCCAGCGGGATCAGCTCGGCCATGGCCGGTGTCACCTCGGCAAGGGTCAGCTCGGCGGTGATGAAGCGCGGCTCCAGGCCCGTGGGTGAGATGGCGTGCGACAGCCATGGCTGGGCGTGGTCCCAGCCTTCGCGGAGCGTGCCTTCGCCGTAGCCGCCACCTCGGCTGGCAAGCACGACGAAGTCGCGGCCGCCGAGCAGACCGGCGTGGGTCTCGGGGTCGATCGACAGCCCAGGGGCGATGAGGTGGTCGACCCAGGCCTTGACGCTGCTGGGTGCCCCGAAGTTGTAGAGCGGAAGGCCCAGCACGATCGCGTCCGCTTGCTTGACCTCGTTGACCAGCTCTTCGGTCAGTGCCCAGGACTCGGCTTGGGCCGCTGTGTGCTGGTCGCGCGGCAGTATCCGGGCCAGCCCACCGTCCGCGTCAAGGTGCGGCAGGGGGTCGCGGCCGAGATCGCGGTAGGTGACGGTGCCATCAGGATGAGCAGCGCGCCAGACGTCTGCTGCGCGGGCGCTGAGCTTGCGGCTGACCGAGGCGTCTCCCCGGATGCTTGAGTCGATGTGCAGCAGGTTCGCCACGTGGCTACCCTTTCATAAATGATTTGCAAAGAACCAATCGTTTCTACCACATTGATAGCTGGTGCAAACGGGTATAGTCAGCGTATGTCTGTGGCCGACCATCCGACACACCACCCGGGCGCGTTGCTCCATCACCTGGCGCGCAAGATGCGCCTGCGCATCGAGGCGGTGCTGGCGCCGATGGGCCTGCGGCCGCGCCACCTGGTGGCGCTCACGGTGCTGCGGGAGCGCGGCGGCAGCACCCAGCAGGCGCTTACCGCCATCCTGGAGATGGACGGGACGAACATCGTCGGGCTGCTCAACGAGCTGGAAGCCAAGCAGCTCATCGAACGGCGGCGCTCGCCCGAGGACCGGCGGCGCCACCTGGTCGAACTCACCGACGCCGGCGCGGAGCAACTCACCAAGGCCGAGTGCGCGCTGTCGGCGGTCGAAGACGAAGTGCTCGGGGCGCTCGACGACGGCCAGCGCGAGACGCTCTACATGCTGCTTCAGCAGGCTGCCGGCACAGCGGTGAACTGCACCGTGGCCGCCGCCGACCAGACGCGCGACGAAGTCACGCGTGTCTGAGCGGCGACGACGCAGTCGATCGACGGCCTGACTGGTCGGCGCCGACGACCTTGAAGTCCTCGTCGACGGTCGCCGTCGCTGAGGCAAGGGCGGACCGTGCGCCGGTCAGAGGCTGATGCCACCGGTAGCGAACATTGCGATCGCTGCGCCGGCCATTATCGCGACCGTGAGCCACCCGAGGATCTTGGCCGCCTTGCCATTTACGTACTTGCCCATGAGGCGCTGGCTGCTCGATACCCACATGACCACCACGAGGAAGGGCGCGGCCGCGACACCGTTGATGACCGCCACTAACACGAGCAGCTTGATCGGGTTGACCTGCAGCAGGCTCAGCGCCGTACCCCCAAGGGTCCCCACGGCGACAAGCCCGTAGAAGACGGGGGCTTTGCGGACAGAACGCGAGAACCCCCACTGCTTGCCGAGCAGCCCGACCATGCCGACCGAGCCGGAGCCAGCGAGCACCGGGACGGCCAACAGCCCGCTGCCGATGAAGCCGAGGGCGAAGATCGCACTGGCGAAGCGTCCGGCAAAGGGTTTGAGCGCCTTGGCTGCCTGAGCTGCGCTTTGGATGTCGATCTCGTGATGGGCGTGGAGCGTCTGGGCGGTCGCTGCGATGACGGCGAACATGACGAGGTTCGAAAACGTCATGCCAACGAAGACGTCGAGGCGGCTCGTGGCCTGCTTGCGACGTGCTTTTGCGGGACTCTGCCGTTTGAGGGGTAGTGCCTGCGCTCCGCCTTCCGGTTCGTCGCGCATCTCTTCGAGCCTGTGGGCGCTCTGCCAGAAGAAGAGGTACGGCGAGATGGTCGTGGCGAGCACGGCGACCAGGAGCGCGAGATACGTCTTGTTCAGCTCGATGTGCGGAACGACTGTGTGGCTGAGGACGGGAAGCCACTGATGGGTGACGATGACGACGACCACGAGATAGGCCAGAAGCGCGGCGCAGAGCAGCTTGAAGACGAGCGAGATGCGGGCAAAGGAGCCGAACACCAGCAGCGTCGTGATGAGGGCGCCCGCCAGAAGCGCCCAAAGCCAGATCGGTCCGGCGCCGAGCAGTTGCATGCCAGAGCCGATGGCAACCAGGTCGGCGGCGATGTTGAGGGCGTTGGCCACGATGAGGGCGACAAGCAGCACGGCGACGATCGCTCTACCGGCCCGGTGGAAGCGCTTGATGGCCAGCTCGCCGAGACCTGTGCCGGTCGCCAGGGCCGTGCGGTCACAGATCTCCTGGACAGCAGCCATCAAGGGCAACGTCAGCAGCGCGGTCCACAAGAACGCCAGGCCGAATCGGGCCCCGGCCTGGGAGTAGGTGGCGATCCCGGAGGGGTCGTCGTCGGATGCCCCGGTAACCAGCCCCGGTCCCATGGCTCGCAGGTACTGGCGCCAGACCGGTCCCGTGCTCGCCTTCGTGAGATCGAATTCCGATGGTCGCGCCGATGAGTGCGCGGCACCGGCGTCGGCCGACCCCGACCCGGCCTCTTTGGGAGGCTTGATCGCCATCAGGTGACCCAGGATCTGGGCTGGGTCACGCTACCCGTGGCCTAACGACGGCGAGCGGGTCGCTGCCTGCGCCCAGGTGAGAGTGTCGCGGGCAAAGGCCTGCAGATGATCGCTGATCGTGCGAGACGGCACTTGTCACCTCCGCCGAGCTCAGATCTTGGTGGCCTCATCGTGCTGCTTGGCGTCCTGATGCTTCGCCCACTCGTCCGCACGCCGATCGGCCTCGTCGGCGGCGTAGCCGTACTTCTGCTGCAGCTTGCCTACGAGGCGATCCTTCTTGCCCCCGACTTCCTCAAGCTCGTCATCGCTCAGCTTGCCCCACTCTTCCCGCGCCTGGCCTTTGAGCTCTTTCCACTTGCCCTCGATGATGTTCCAGTCCATCTGCGTCTCCCCCTGGTTTCGGACTCCGACTCCGCGATCGCGCAGCGGTGGCACCCTATCCGTCGTGGCGTGCGACCAAACGAAGTGTCGCACGTTCGATCAGGTCGAGGCCGTGCTTCTGCCGCCGCTTGGGCCGCCTGGGGCAAGTGCCGGCCCCGCTCGCAGCTTAATTGTTGTGCTACAATAATGGTTATGGCAGACACCGCATCCCGGGTGTGGAGCGCCCTGCATGAGTTCGTCGCCGGACAGGACCGTCGGCGTGCCCTTCACGCCGCCCTCGATCTCGGGCCCGCGAAGGTCGAGCTGCTGGTCAAGCTCGCCGATGGTCCGATGACCCTGCGGGAGATCGCACGCGCCGCCGCGGTCGACCCGCCGGCCGCGACCGTCGGCGTCGACATGCTCGAAGCGCGAGGCCTGGTCCATCGCACCCCCCACCCCGACGACAACCGTCGCAAGCTCGTGCACCTCACCGACGCCGGACGCGACGCAGCCCGACGCGGCCAGGCGATCCTCACCGAGCCACCGGCGGCACTGGTCGACCTGGACTCCGACGACCTCGCCCGGCTCGACCAGATCCTCACCCGACTGCAGACCAACAGGAGACCGCTATGAGATCGACAGCCGCGAGCCGTCCCGGCTCGCCCAGGAGGCCCCACCGATGATCCGCATGCTGGGAACGGAGTTCGGGCACTTCTTCGTGCTCGAGCAAGATGGCGAGGTCACCCTCATCGACGCCGGCCTGAGCGGATACCGCAACACCCTGAAGCCGGCCCTGGCCGAGATGGGCCGCTCGATCGACGACGTCAAAGCGATCGTCCTGACTCACGCCGACCCCGACCACGTCGGATTCGCCGGCGAACTGCAAGCAAGCCACGGGATCCCGGTCTACGTCCACCGAGCAGACAGCGAGCGCACCCGGCAGGGCAAGACTAAGCACGCCGAGGGATCGCCGCTGGCCATGCTCGGCATGCTCAGGCACGCCCACAGCCGCCGAGCGCTGCGCCACACGATCGCCAACGGCGGAGCCAAGCAGTCCAAAGTCCCGAAGGTCATCGCCTTCGACGACGGCGACGAGCTCGACGTGCCGGGACGACTGCGAGTGATCCACACTCCCGGGCACACCGAGGGCCACTGCGTCTTCTACGCGCCGTTCGAGGAAGCCCTGTTCGTCGGAGACGCCGTCAACAACATCGACGTCGTCACCGGAGAGCCCGGCGCGCACGTCGCCCCCCAAGCCGCCAACACCTCCACCGACCAGGCATACGAATCGCTGTCCCGGATCGAGGAACTGGACGCTCGCATCGTGTACTTCGGCCACGGCGACCCATCCACGCAAGGGACCCGCGCGATCGTCGCCGAGGCCCGCGCCAGACGCTGACCAAACAGCCGGTCTGGGCCTGCCCCGGGCAGGCTGTGACACACCTCAGGCAGTCTTGCCGCTGCTGCCCACGAGGGCCAGCCCGCCCGCCATGGCGATCGAGTCAGGAAACACGACCTCGACCCTCAGACCGCCGCTGGGCTGCGGCTCGGCGATGACGGTCGCGCCGTGGACATCGGCGACGGCGTGCACTATCGCCAGACCGAGCCCGTGCCCGTCGTTGCTTCGCGTGCGATCGGCGCCTGCTTTGCGAAAGGGCTCGAAGAGACGCTCGACATCTTCAGGCGGCACCAGCGGTCCCGTGTTGACGATCGTGAGGACGGCGCGGCCTGCCTGCACACCGGTCGCGACGTCGACGCGACCGCCCTCGAGGTTGTGACGCAGAGCGTTGTCCAAGAGGTTGGCCACCAGACTTTTGACGAGATCGCGATCGCCCGCAATGGGAGCTTCTACGATGTCCGCGTCGAGACTGATGCCCTGGCGCTCGGCTTCCTGACGGCGTGCCAGGACCGCCTGCTCCGCGACCGCGGCAAGATCGAAGGACTCCCGGCGTGCGATCCCTCGTTCGCTTCGCGACAGGGTGAACAGCGACGTGATCAGACGCTCCTGCAGCTCGCCCAGGCTCAGAAGCTCTTCGCCCGTTGCGCGCCACGACTCGACGCTTGCATCGGAGTCGGCGAGAGCCACCTGCAGCAAGCTCCGCTCGGCGGTGAGCGGAGTGCGCAGTTCATGAGACGCATTGGCCGCGAACCGGCGCTGCGCCTCGAACGATGACTCGAGTCGCGCGAACAGGTCGTCGAGGGTCTCTCCGAGCTGTTTGAGCTCGTCATCGGGACCTTTGAGGTCAAGGCGCTGATGCAGGTTGGTCGCCGAGATCTGTCTGGCCGTTGAGGTGATCCGGCGCAGAGGTCTGAGAACACGACCGGCGATCAGCCAGCCCAGAGCGACGGCCAGCACGACCGCGACCCCGCAAACGATCGTAAGGCCGAAGACCAGCCGGTGGAGGTCGACGAGGTCGATGACCTGTTGCGTGTCGGCGATCGCGCTCGCCGGGGTGCCGGGAGCGGCGTGGGCCGCCGTTCCCCAGAGCAGGCCCGTGGCGCCCAGCACGGCGGCGACCAGAACGACGAAGACGCCGCCGCAGAGCAGCGTGATCTGCGCGCGCAGCGTGCGCCGCGGCAGATGAGACAGCAAGGCCCCTCTCTCGCGCAGGTCCATCACGCACCTCCAATGCGATAGCCGCCCTCGCGGACGGTCTTGATGACGGGCGGCTCACCGAGCTTGACCCGCAGGCGGCGGATCGTCGTCTTGACCGCGGTCGTGAAGGGGTCGGCCTCTTCGTCCCAGACGCGTTCGAGCAACTCTTCGGCGGAGACCACCGTCCCTTGGGCAGCGAGCAGACACTCGAGGACGGCGAACTCCCTGGGGCTGAGGTCGAGGCGCCGTCCGGCGCGCGACGCCGTGCGACGGGCGGGGTCGAGGGTCAGATCGACCCTTGCCAGCGTGGGCGGCAGTGGCGGCGTGGCGCGCCGACCGAGGGCGCGGACGCGCGCCACGAGCTCGGCAAAGTCGAAAGGCTTGGGCAGGTAGTCGTCGGCCCCCAGGCCGAGGCCGTCGACGCGCTCTTCGACGGCGCCGGCCGCGGTCAGCATCAGGATCCGCGTCTCGCAGTGCTCGGCCACAAGCCTGCGGCAGACCTCGTCTCCGGACACTCCGGGCAGGTCGCGATCGAGCAGCACCACGTCGTAGCGGGTCGCGGCCAGGTGGTCGAGCGCGGCGACTCCGTCCAGGGCGACGTCGACCGCCATGCCCTCGCGCCGCAGTCCCTTGGCGATGGTCCTGGCCAGGACCTCGAAGTCTTCGACGACCAGCACTCTCATGATCTCCTCGCGGTCTCCCTTGCAGCTGTCCACGCCTTGTTCCGAAGGCGCGACTCCGTGATCCCGGGTCCCAAGATACTCGGTCTCAGGTGTCAGCACGGTGTCGACGTCCGACACCGTGCTGACACCGGCCATGTCGTAGAACCGCTCTCGAAAGCCATCGAGCAAGGACGATGCCATGAGCGGCGAAGCGACCATCGAAGTCACCAACCTCCACAAGCGTTTCGGCCAGACCGTGGCCCTGGACGGCCTGTCGTTCACGGTCCGGCCGGGGCAGGTCACCGGGTTCGTCGGCCCCAACGGCGCCGGCAAGTCGACCACGATGCGCGTGATCCTCGGTCTGGGCTCAATCGAGCAGGGCAGCGCCCTGGTCGGCGGACGGCCCTACCGCAGTCTGCGCCGACCTCTGAGCCACGTCGGCTCGTTGCTCGACGCCGGCGCCCTGCACCCGAGCAGGTCCGGCCGCAACCACCTGCTCTGGCTGGCCCACTCCCAGGGCCTGTCGGCGCGCCGCGTCGACGAGGTGGTCGAGCAGGCCGGCCTGCAAGGCATCGCCCGGCGCAAGGCCGGCGGCTACTCGCTGGGCATGCGCCAGCGTCTCGGCCTGGCGGCGGCGATGCTCGGCGACCCGCCGATCCTGCTGCTCGACGAGCCCTTCAACGGCCTCGACCCCGAGGGCATCGTCTGGATGCGCGACTTTCTGCGCGAGCTGGCCGGGCAAGGACGAGCCGTCTTTGTCTCCAGTCATCTGATGGGCGAGCTGCAGGACATGGCCGACCACCTCGTGGTGATCGGCCGCGGCCGCCTGGTGACCGACACCAGCTTGGCCGAGCTGCTTGCCGCCGCCTCGCGCGGCCTGGTCAGACTGCGCACGACCGAGCCGGGGCGGGCGACGACGGTACTGCGCGAGGCGGGCGCGACCGTGGCCGCCACCGGCCCCGACGCGCTCACCGTCTCAGGTCTTGCTTCGCAGCGCGTGGTGGAGCTGCTCGGCCGCCGCGGGGTGGCCTTCTCCGAGGTCTCGGAGCAGCGCGCCACCTTGGAAGAAGCCTACATGGAGCTCACCAGCGCGGCGGTCGAGTTTCGCGCCGCGCCAGCCGGGGAGGCGCCGCGATGAGCGACACGACCACGCCTTACCGCTCCGGCCTGCCGAACGGCCGTGCCGGCTTTGCCCAGACGCTGCGCGCCGAAGGGACCAAGCTGCGCACGGTGCGCGGCTGGGTGATCGCCCTGGTCGTCGCGGGCCTGTTGATCGTCGTCATGGCGGCAGTCGCCACGTTCCACCGACAGAACACGTTCCAGGCGAGTCCCGGCTCTCCGGTCGTCGTCGCCCATCCGTTCGTCCCGCAGGGACCGGGCGGTGAGGCCGTGACCGACACCTTCTCCTTCGTCCACCGGCCGCTGGCGGGCGACGGCAGTATCACTGTGCGGGTGGGCTCACTGACCGGCCTGCTGGCGCAATCGTCCACCAGCCACTCGACGAGCGCGGACGCACAGCAGGCCACGCGCCCCGGCCTCGTTCCCTGGGCCAAGGCCGGGCTCATCGTCAAGGAGGGCACGAAGCAAGGATCGCCTTACGCCGCGATCATGGTCACAGGCAGCCATGGCGTGCGCCTGCAGTACGACTACACCCACGACGTCGCCGGCAGCCCGGGCACGATCGCCGCCGCAGCGCCGCGCTGGCTGCGGCTGAGCCGCTCCGGCGATCTGCTCACCGGCTACGAGTCGGCCGATGGCGCGCAGTGGACCCGGGTCGGCAGCGCCCGTCTGGCGGGACTCTCCGAGACGGTACAGGCCGGACTCTTCGTCACCTCTCCGGAGACCAGACCGTCGGCTCAGGCCTTCTCGTCGCCATCGGGCAGTTCGGCGAGCGCCGTCTTCGACCACGTCGACCTGCGGGGGCAGTGGCCCGAACAATCCTGGAGCGGCGGCGTCGTGGGAGCCGGCACCATGACGCCGACCTTGACCTCGGGCGGCTACCACCAGTCCGACGGCACGTTCACCGTCAGTGGCTCCGGCGACATCGCCCCGGCAGTGGACGTCGGCTCCACTCCCGCGGACACCCTTGCCGGCATGTTCGTCGGGCTCATCGTGGTGATCGTCGTGGGTGCGCTCTTCATGACCGCCGAGTATCGGCGTGGCCTCATCCGCACCACCCTGGCGGCGACTCCGCGGCGTGGCCGGGTGCTCGCGGCCAAGGCGCTCGTGCTCGGTGCGGCCACCTTCGCCGTCGGGCTGGTCGCCACCGCGATCGCCGTGCCGCTCGGCGAACACCTCCTGCGCGTGAACGGCAACTACCTGTACCCGGTGAGCGTCTTCAGCTCTGTCCGCGTGGTGGCCGGCACTGCGGGGCTGCTCGCCCTTGCCGCGATCATCGCGCTTGCCGTGGGTACCTTGTTGCGGCGCAGCGCTGTGGCGATCGTCGCCGTCATCGCGGCGATCGTGTTGCCCAACGTCCTTGTGATCACGGCCGCCCTGCCTTTGACCGCGTCGCAGTGGCTGTTGCGCCTCACCCCAGCCGCCGGCTTGGCGATCCAGCAGACCCTGAGGGCCTATCCGCAGGTGGACTACGTCTACTCTCCGGCGACGGGCTACTTTCCGCTGGCACCCTGGGCCGGCTTTGCCGTGCTGTGCGCCTATGCCGCGCTGGCCCTTGGCCTGGCGGCCCTGGCCTTGCGCCGGAGAGACGCATGAGGCCGGCAGTGCGCGCCGAGTGGACGAAGCTGCGCACCGTCGTCGGCACGAGCTGGCTTGTGCTTGGCACGATCGTGGTCACTGTGACCTTGAGTGCCTTCGTAGTGACCGCGGAGAGCTCTGCGAACACCGGCGCGGGCGTCGACCTGACCAAGCTCAGTCTCACCGGGATCTACCTCGGTCAGGCGGTCGTCGCCGTCCTGGGAGTGGTCGCCATCGGCAGCGAGTACGGCTTTGGTGTGATGCGCAGTACCCTCGCGGCCATGCCCAGGCGATCGACCGTCCTGGCCGCCAAAGCCGTCGTCGTCGGTGGCCTGGTACTTGCGACCGGCACGTTCGCCGTGGGCGCCTGCCTGCTCGCCGGACGTCTCATCCTGCCCAGACATGGCTTCACGGCGGCGCACGGCTACGCCCTCCTCTCCTTTGCCTCTGGGCCGACGCTGCGCGCCGCCGCCGGCTCGGTCCTGTACCTCGCCCTGGTCGCCCTGCTCAGCCTGGGCGTGGCCGCCTCAGTGCGCAGCTCGGCGGCTGGCATCGGCATCGTTCTCGGCCTGCTCTACCTCTTTCCGATCGTGGCCGCGGTGATCCCCGGCGCGCACTGGCAGCGACACTTGCAGCAGATCGGGCCGATGACGGCCGGGCTTGCCATCCAGGCCACCACCAATCTGCGCAGCCTGCCTATCGGCCCCTGGGCAGGCCTCGGCGTGCTTGCCGCTTGGGCAGCGGGAGCGCTGATCGTGGGCGGATTGCTCTTGTGGCTGCGCGATGCTTGAACGAGGCTGCCAGGCCCAGCCGCAGGACCGACACGCGTCGCCGCATCGAGAGGAATGCCCACGTATACTTGACTTTATCATTGACTTAGACAAGTATTTTGCCATGGCTCGACTTCCCATCTCCGAGCACAACGCGGGGCTCTTCGAACACGATCCCAGCACAACGTACCTGCACCTGGTGCGCGAGGTGCTGCTCACCTATCGGACCTTCCTGCGGCAGGCGGCGGCCGAGTTCGGCGTGACGGGCGCCCAGCTCGAGGTACTGCGGCAGCTTGCCTTGGAGGACGGCCGCTCCACCACCTCCGCGCTGGCGCGCGAACTGGCCGTGGACCCAGCCGCGGTGACGCGTCTCGTCGCCGGCCTTGAGCGACTCGACCTGGTCTCGCGCGAAGACGACGAGCAAGACCGGCGGCGGCGGCCGGTGCTGCTCACGCCCGCCGGTCGCGCCATGGTGCTCGACCTGCACGCGCGCATGCACGCAGGCGAAGCCACGCTCGCCACGACCATCGACGAGAGCTCGGTCGAGAGCGCCGTCCGCGTCCTGCAGACCATGAGAAGCGTCTTCGACCCACGGCCGGGCACACGGACGCGCTAAGGCGACACGCGTCGAGCGCGGTGGTGCTGTGGGTCCTGATCGGCGTCTATTTCGCGGCCAGTCTGGCCGACAAGATGCACACGAACGCTGCGTTCGGCGTGACCTTCGTCGTCGTCTCGTTCGTCTTCGCTCTCATGCACGGACGGCAGCGCTACGGAAGCCGGGACATCCTGGTCTTCCTGGCGATCTGCCTCGTCGTCAGCTTCTCACTGGAGAACGCCAGCATCGTGACCGGCTTTCCTTTCGGTCACTATGTCTACGTCGCGGTGCCGGGGCCTCGCCTCTATCTGGTCCCGGTGCTGATCGCGCTGGCCTACTTCGGCAGCGGCTACTTGTCGTGGGTGGTGGCGAACGTGCTGCTGGGCAAGGCGGATGACGACCCGCGTAGCGGCGTTGCGCGATTCGCTTTGCCGATCGCCGCGGCGTTCATCATGGTCATGTGGGATGTCGGGATGGATCCTTACAGCTCGACCGTTCAGAGGCTGTGGATATGGCGAGGTGGTGGCGGCTTCTTCGGTGTGCCGCTCACGAACTTCCTCGGCTGGTTCCTCACCGTCTTTGTGTTCTACGAGCTCTTCGCTCTCTACCGAAGCCGGCGACACGGCGCACCCTGCAGCGTTGCAGGGCGGACCCACTGGTTTCAGGCCACGATCCTCTACGTGCTGGTCGGCATGAGCCAGGTCTACGGGTATCTGCTGCAGAGGTCAGACAAGCTCATCTCTGTCGCCGGGGGGACGTGGAGCACGAGCGACATCCGCGAGACCGGCGTCGTCGTCTTTCTCTTCACGATGCTCTTTGTCGGATTCCTCGCCAGCGTGCGGATCGTGCAGGACGGCTGAAAGCGCTCAGCGCACCGCCGGGCTCGTGGTCACGCCTCGCCGCGACGCACGGGACGAGGAGGCGCGACGAAATGCGCCACTTCCGGCTCCGTGCCGTCGCGAAGGAAGGCTCGCAGGGCCTCCTGCAGGGCGGCGTCGGTCACCGTGCGGCGCTCGTGCTGACGCACGTGCTCCTGCCAGCTCGGCACGATGAACATCTCCACAAAGCGCTGCGGCGCCTCGGCGTCACGATAGACCGACCAGCGCACCGCACCGGTACGCCGACGAGCCCGGCCCACCCGCCGCACGGCTCTCTGAAACTCATCGACCGCCCGCGGTGCCACCTCGTAGGCGACCGTCACGAACACGGGCCCGCCGGCATCGTCAACGGCGAGCCGCATCTCCGGCGCGTACATCGGCGCGGGCGTGAGGTCGAGATCGCCGATCACACCGAGCCGGAAGCGCAGCGCGAGCAACGGCGTCAGCGCCACCGCGAGCGCCCCCCAGGCGAAGGCCGCCGGCGTCCCCAGTGAGTCCGCCAGGTAACCCCAAGCGGCGCTCCCCAGTGCGATACCGCCTGTGAAGGCGGTGAGGTACATGGCAAGCCCGCGGGCCCGGACCCAGCCGGGCAGCGCCTCCTGAGAGGCCACGTTGAAGGTCGACAGGCAAAGCAGCCAGGCGGCTCCGGCGACCACCATGATGGCCAGGGCCAGCGGCGCCGAGCGCACGAGCGCCAGCGCCAGAAGGGCCACGGCGACGCAGAGCGCACCGATCGTCGCCACGGCGTCCTGACTCAGGCGGGCGCGGGCTCGAGGCAGCAGCGCCGCGGCGACCAGCGCGCCGCCGCCGAACCCGCCCAGCAGCAGGCCAAGGCCACCCGAGCCGAGGCCCAGCACGTTCTTTGAGTAGACCGGCAAGAGAGCCATGAGGCCGGCGCTCGCCAGAGAGAACAAGCCGGCACGCACCAGGACGCCCGTCAGCGCGTGCGAGAACAAGGCGTAGCGGATCCCGGCGCGTACCGCCCCGGCAAATCGCTCCGCAGGTCCATCGGCCTCGCCGGGCGCGCGCCGCCAGCGCCAGAGGACGACCACCACGGCGCCGAACGACGCTGCATTCAGCGCAAAGACGAGCCACGGCTCGGCGACCACCAGAATGAGTCCTCCGAGCGCGGGGCCCAGCGCGCGGCCCAGGTTGATGCTGGCACCGCCCAGCGTCACGGCTTGCGGGAACTCGTCCCGGGGCACGAGCTCCGGCTGGATCGCCTGCCAGGCGGGGCCGTTCAGGGCGGCACCGACTCCCAGCGCGAAGGTCAGGGCCAGGAGCGACGAAGGAGTCAGACCACCGGAGGCAGCCAGCGCAGCCAGCGCGGCGGCGGCGGCCAGCATGAGGGTCTGGGTGACGAGCAGCAGCCGACGACGATCGAGCAGATCGGCCAGCGCTCCGCCCGCGACTCCGAGGAACACAGTCGGCAGCGAGCTGGCCGTCGCCACCAACGCGACGAAGGTGGGCGAGCCCTTGAGCTCGAGCATGACCCACACCGCGCCGACCGTCTGCATCCAGGTGCCGACGTTGGAGACGAACTGGGCGATCCAGAGATCGCGATAGACCCTGTGGCGGAACGGAGACCACGCGGATGCATGCGGTCGCTGGGCGTCGCCCTCGATCACCGGCCTCGGCGAATCCGCTCCAGAGTCATCGTCGGCAAGCGGGTGCGACATGTGCCATCTCACGGCGCGTGGTGCGCTCTTCAGGCGCTCGTGCTCTCGCCGGCGATCGTCGCTACGACCGCCGAGAAGTCGAGGTCGCCCGCGCCGTGCCGAGACGCCTCCTCAAGCCACCTCAAGGTCGCGCGCGCCACTTTGAGGTCGCAGCCGCCGCTCGCGGCCGCGTCCGTCACGAGCTTGAGATCCTTCTCCGCAAGACGCAGCGCGAAAGCCGGCTCGTAGCGGCCCGATTCGATGTTGCTGCGCTTGGCGGAAACGACGGGCCCGATCGGTGAATCGCTCAAGACGTCAAGCACCATCCCTTGCGGCAGCTCCAGCGACGCACCGAGCGCGAGCGCCTCGCCGAGCACGACCATCGATGCGCCCAAGGCCAGGTTGACCACGAGCTTCATCGCCTGGCCCGACCCCGGGCCCCCCGTGTGCCGCACGTCGCCGAAGACCGCCAAGGCGAACATCACGCGCGCGAAGTCCGCATCGCTTGCGCCGACGAAGACGTGCAGGCGGCCGGCCGCGGCTTCCGCTATGCTGCCGCGCACCGGCGCATCCACCAAGGGCACGCCCCGGGGCAGGCGAGCGGCGACCGAGCGATCGGCGTGAGGACCGACCGTGGACATGTCGATCAACACCTGCCCTGGATGCAGGCCCTGGACCAGGCCATCGTCACCAAAGACCACCTGTTCGAGTGCGTCGGGTGTGGACAGCATGGTGATGGCAAGCTCGGCTCGAGCCGCCGCCTCGGCCGGCGACGAAGCGACGGTCGCGCCGCGCTCGGCAAGGGACGCGGCACGCGCCGACGTGCGGTTCCAGACCGCCACCTCGTGGCCCGCCTCAAGCAGGCGAGCGGCCATCCGGCCGCCCATCATCCCCAGGCCGAGAAACGCGATCTTCGCCATCGTCGCTACCTCCTTGGGCTGCGTGCGCCGCGCCCGACTTGTCGCCAGCTACCCGTCTTCGGCCTTACGAAGTTCCTACCCACACGACGGCAAGAGACGCGCGTGCGGCGTTTCCATGGGGCCCTGGCGACCAGGCAACCATGCAGCGGTCGCGTGCCCCAGACGTTGGTGCCGCACGCCAGGTGATTCCTCGGGCGCCGATCGCTCGCGAGCACCGTCAGATTGATTTTCGTAAGTATGTAATTGACTTTCTTAATTAATTCTCCTATCTTTCGCGCATCAGTTGAATGAACGTGGAGTACGACATGACAAACGACTGGCACGAGCTCACCGACCTCACCGGCGACCGAAACTTCCTCGTCACCGAGGTGCGGCTCAACGCCGGCATCGTTCTCCGGGGCGAGTTCGAGCTGCCGCCCCTGGCTCGTCTGCGCTACGAAGACCAGGTCTTCGTGAGTGAGTTTGTCCGCAGCCACGGCTCCATCAAAGACATGGAGAAGGCGTTCGGCGTCAGCTATCCGACGGTCAAGAACCGCCTCAACCGCATCATCGACCAGCTCCAACTGGTCGAGGTCGACACCGCGCCCGCACGCGACGACACTCTCGACCTGCTCGAGAGCGGTGAGATAACGGCAGACGAAGCCGCCGAGAGGCTGCGGCGGTGAACGTCCCGCCGGCCATACTCCACCTGGTGGTCGCGCGGCCCGGCGGACACTCGGTGCGCCTGTGGCTGCCGCTGTTTCTGCTCTGGCCGCTGGCTCTGGCGCTGGGTGTCGTCGCCTTGCTGATCACCATCATCGTCGACGTCGTGCTGCTTCTGCTCGGCCGGCGCTACTGCCGCTACACCGTCCTGCTGGCCCGCATGTGCGCGCTGTTCGGCGAGACACGCGGGATGGACATCCGCATCAACAGCGAGCAAGAGACCTTCAACCTGACGGTCTACTAAGAAGGGATGTTGACGATGGCCGAAGACCGCAGCCGGATCCTGAGCCTGCTTGCCGCGGGCAAGATCACCGCCGACGAAGCCGAGCGCCTGCTTGACGCCCTCGACACGGGCGCCGGCGCCGCCGCGGGGCCGGCCGGGCCGGCGTTCACAGGCGACCCCAGCCCGCTCGTCGCGGCGCTGCCGAAGTACCTCTACGTGCAGGTCAACGGATCGACCGGCGACAACGTGCACGTGAAGGTCCCCATCGCGCTCGTGCGCTCGGGGCTCAAGCTCACGTCACTCATCCCGCCCCTGGCCATGGACCAGATAAACAAGTCGCTGTCAGAGCACGGCATGTCGGTCGATTTCACCAATCTCAAGCCCGAAGACATCGACGAGCTCATCGAGGGTCTGCGCGAGATGGAGGTCAATGTCGACAGCAAAGACGGCGACGTCGTGCGGGTCTACTGCGCGTAGGCGACGTCAAGGCGCGGCCCGCGCCTTGACGTCGCTCCCCACCCTGGAAAGAAGAGACCGGCCATGGAAGCAGCCATCGAAGCCAAGTCGCTCAGCAAGTCGTACAAGAGCGTCTCAGTCCTGAAAGACGTCAGCTTCAGCGTTCAGAAGGGGACGGTCTTTGCCCTGCTGGGCACCAATGGCGCCGGCAAGACCACGACGATCAACATCCTGACGACCCTCATAAGGGCCGATGGCGGCACGGCCGCGGTGGCCGGCTACGACATTGCCGCGCAACCGCACAAGGTACGCAACGAGATTAGCCTGACGGGGCAGTTCGCCGCCGTCGACAATCGGCTGACCGGTCGCGAGAACCTGCTGCTGATCGGCGACTTGCGCCACGTTGCCGACTCCGCTCAGACAGCCGCAGACCTGTTGCGGAGATTTGGGTTAGCGGACGCAGCCGATCGCGCTGTGTCGACGTTCTCCGGTGGCATGCGCCGCCGCCTCGACATCGCGATGAGCTTGATCGGTAGTCCCGCGGTCATCTTCCTGGACGAGCCCACCACCGGGTTCGACCCGGAAGCCCGCAATGAGATGTGGCGGACGATCCACAAGCTGGCTGAAGGCGGGACGACGGTCTTCCTCACGACGCAGTATCTCGAAGAGGCCGATGAACTGGCCGACGACATCGCGGTCTTGCATCAAGGCAGGATCGTCGCCAGTGGAACGGCCGGCGAGCTGAAGAAGCTCGTGCCGGGCGGGCTGATCGAGCTCACGTTCCACGACGAAGCGACCCGTGACGCTGCCGCAACGGTGCTGGGCGAGAGTCACGCCCAGGCTGAAGGCGAGGGCGCGACGCTGACGATCACCACCGATGGCACCGTAGCCCAGGTAGCCGGCATCTTCGTCCGACTCGAGAATGCTCGGATCGAGCCGACCGAGTTCTCCCAGAAGGTGGCTACGCTCGACGACGTGTTCCTCAAGATAACCGGCACCCGCGGGGATGATGGATGATGCGCACGCTCTCAGATACCTGGACGCTTGCGAGGCGCAGTCTGCGCCATATCACCCGCAGTCCAGACACGGTCATCACGGTGCTCCTCATGCCGATCGCCCTCATGCTCCTGTTCGTCTATGTGTGGGGCGGGTCGCTGCGACAGCAGACGGGCGCGGTGAGCACCATCGACTTCATCGTGCCGGGAATCGTCGTCATGACGGTCATCAGCGGCATCTCGTACGCCGCCATTCGCCTCAACATGGACGTGCAGAGTGGCATCATCAATCGCTTCAGGACGATGCCGGTCGCGCCGTCGTCGATCCTGGGCGGGCAGGTCGCGTCGTCCACCCTGTCCAACCTCTTCTCATCGCTGTTGGTCTTGTTGGTGGCGTTCGCGATCGGCTTTCGGTCGCAGGCCGGAGTGACCGGGTGGTTGGTCTTTGCCGGACTCCTGCTGCTGTTCACGCTTGCCACCACGTGGCTCGCCATCTTCTTCGGCCTGCTTGCCAAGACGACGGAGGGGGCCGGTGCATTCAGCTACGTCCTGCTTCTGTTCATATTCATCAGCCCCTCGTTCGTGCCGACGAGCTCCATGACACCGCTGTTGCGGGGGTTCGCGGAGCATCAACCAATGACCCCGGTAGTCGAGACGATGCGCTCGCTGCTGGTCGATGGCACGGCCGGGCCCAATGTCTGGACGGCCATCGCGTGGACCCTGGGGATCCTCGTCGTCTCGTATCTTCTGTCCGTGGCGCTCTACAAGCGCAAGACGATCGTGGTCAACACCTGAGCAGGTCCGGGCAAGGCTGCACCTGCCTGGCGACTCGCGGGGCACCTGAGATGGAGAAATCGGCCATCGGCTATCTCGCCACGACGACCCGTGCGGGCCGCAGCAGCCT
>CAZFJE010000048.1:0-18598 GCA_964519555.1 uncultured Thermoleophilia bacterium | reverse complement strand
GGGGACCTCACGGTACCCCGTGGGAGGCTGGCCTTCTCATCCCATCTGCTAGAAGACCAGCTTGATCTTGACGAGCTTGAACACCGATTGCTTGCCGTAGAACGGCTTGATGAACGAGCCCACGAAACGGTAGGGGCCCTCTGCGGACGACATCACGGCACCGTTCTTGAGCGACGCCACGATCCAGTGCTTCTGGCCGATGATCGTCTGGCTCTTGATCGTCCAGGTGTAGCCGTCACTCGCGATGAACTCGATCTCGTAGCCTTTGCGTGCGAGCGCCGTGTTGAAGGTCTTAGGATTTCCGTCGTCGACCAGGCCGATGAGCGCTGAGATCGTCTGGCCGCGGTAGAGGGCGCGCACCGTCGGATTGATGTTGCCGGCCTTGGTGCCGTCCCAGGTGACCGGCGTCGGAAAGTCGAGGTAAGGGATCTTGGCCGTGCGCCGCCCCTTGAGCACAAGCGGCACCACGTAGCTCGGCACGACCGGCTTTTCGAGCACGACCCGCAGTACACCGCCGAACGACGCGCCGGCCGGCACGTCGGCGCCCACCAGGCGCGTAGGCCAGGACGGCACCCAGTCGTAGGTGGCACCGTCGGCCACCAGGCTGCCCTGCGTGGGACTGAGCGCCTTGCCATCGGCGTGGTCGGCGACGACGATCCGGCCGTCGTTGACGACCGTCGAAGCGGCGAAGCTCGTTTCGGGGGGCGCGTTTGCGCCCGCGGCATCGACGCCCATGCCGTACACGTCGACCTTGTAGCCAGCGTAGTCGGCAAGCCCTGCCTGTCCGGCCCAGTGCAGGCCCAGCCGGTCGAGGTTGAGCGTGGCCGGGCTGCCGCCGTCGGCTTGGGCCACGAGCCGCCAGAGCGGCGTGCCGGCGTAGGTCGTGGCGGAGCTTGTGTCGGTCCAGGTGGCGCCGTGCGCCTTGGCCAGCGCGCGGAACTGCGCGGCCGTGTCGGTGACGGTGCTCGCGCCCTCGACCCGCAGCAGCCAGCCCGGCTGCGTGGCGGGTCGCGCCGGCGGCTTCACGCCGTGGCGATAGACGATGATGGTCACCACGCCGCCAGGCAGCGCGCTGCCGGCCAGAGTGGGCCCCACGAGCTGCGTGGGCCAGGCCGGCGACCAGCTCGTGACGCCGCCTGCGGTCTGCAGAGAGCCGAACGGCAGCGGCGCGCCGTCTTTCGTAGCGGCGACGATCGCGTGGGACTCGCCGACCCAGCGCGCGGCGGGATCGTTGCTCGCCAGGGTGGCCGCCACGCCGCCGAGACCGACGAGCTGGATGTCGTAGCCCCGCTTGGCGAGCGCTGAGTCGAAGGTCTTGGGATTCTTGTCGTCGACGAGCGCGACGAGCCGCCACAGGGGAACACCCGCCCAGGTGGTGCCCCCGGTATCGCGCCAGGTGGCGCCGACGCCCTTCTTGGCGGCCATGGCGGCGAACTGCGCCGAGGTGAGGTCGCGGTTGACGGCGCCGCGCAGCTGCAGGACCCAACCGTAGGTCGGGGCGGTCGGGGCGGTCGGGGCGGTCGGGGCGGTCGGGGCGGTCGGGGCGGACGCGGCGGACGCGGCGGACGCGGCGGACGCGGCGAAGGCGGCGAGGGCGGATGCGGGCGGTGCCGCAGGTGCGGTCACGGACGTCGCGGCCATCGCGACACACGCGAAGACGGCGACCCCCGCAAGGCTGATAGCGGCGACGAGAGTCACCCGTGTTCTGCGCCTGCCCACGTGACCTCCCCCCTCATCGGACTCGGCGGCGGCTCCCGAGGGGAGCCGCCGCCGCTGAAGTCAGTTCGGTCGGGGTTACTTTCTGACGGTGACCGTGACGTTGCTGGTCTTGAAGGTCTTACCGGCCTTGTAGGTGGCCGTGAAGGTCCACGTGCCGCGCTTCTTGGCCTTGTACGTCATCTTGAACGCGCCGGTGCTGCTGATCTTGCCGGTCCTCGCCAGGGTGAAGTGCTTGCCGATCACGAGGCGCAGCTTGACGATCGAGTCGTTGGCGACGGCGTTCGTCACTTTGCCGCTGAAGACGATGGTCTTGCCGACCTTCAGCGAAGCGGGCTTGGCCTTGAGGGTCATGGTGATGGGATCGGTGACGTTGAGCACGTTGACGCTGGAGACGCTGTTCTTGCCGACCGTGAACGCTCCGTCACTCAGCGCGGAATCCGCCACGAAGAAGCGCAGCGGGCCACTGGCGACCGACATGACGCTGCCGTTCGGATCGGAGTACACAAGGATGGCGGCGATCGTACCCGTCAGGTCGGTCGACGGGATCGGGGCGCCCGTCGCGTCGACCATGCTGTAGTTGTCCTTGGGGTCGGTGATCTGCGCGCCGGGGAAGGTCTGGGTGAAGCCCGACGGAGAGATCGGCGTCTCGGCGACCTGGAGACTCTCGGCCGCGGTCAGGGGCGTGCCCAGCGCGGCGGTCAGGATGTCGGTGATCGCGGAGCCCGTGACGGCGTCGGGACCGTGCGCCGAGCCACCCCGGTAGCCGGCGTAGGTGGAGACGGCCGTGAAAGCCTCGACCTGGTCGAGGGCGTACGACTTGGCGACCACGCCGTTGCGCTCCACTGTGAGCGCGGGCGACGCCGTGGGCGCAGGCGTGGCGAGCGACGCAGCTCGGGCCTTGCCCGTCGCGCCGGGAACCAGAGTGCCGGCCAGCACGATCCCCACGGCCACCAGCGCCGCGACCGTGGCCACGATGATCCAGTCTCTGCGTGTTCTCATGAGTTGCCCTCCCCAGACGTTGTGCGACTGCCCGCTGGCCCCCCGGCGACCTGCCCGGAAGGCAGACGAGCGGCCTTCGACCTTGCGATCCAGGCGAAAGGAGGGGAACCACGGGCTCGGCCGCGCGTGGGAGGGACGTGAGCACGCCCCCGCACGGGCAGACAGGGTCGTGAGACGCCATCTCCTTTCCGCACTGGGAGACACGGCGCTTTCGCGCTGTACCCTACCGGCTCAAGCTCCGTAGGCAGCTGTGCCCTTAGGACGTCCGAGCTCGGAGACAGTGCGAGTCTATGCTCAGGTCTTGGCCCCGGCAAGGAGCCGCGTGTCCGAGACGGCTAAATCTCGTTGTGTCGGCTTGGACATAACGGTTGTGCCGCGCCGCGGCTACCCCGTCTGCGCGAAGCGCGGCCCTCGCCGTCGCGCGCCCGAGCGCTCGTGCGCCCCGTCAGTCGCTTTGCGCGATGGCGGTCATCGCCTGCAGCGCCCAGGCGATGTCGTCGGCGCTCGTGAAGTGACCCAGACTGAAGCGCACGGCGCCCTGCTCGGCGGTGTGCAAGTCGTGGTGCACGAGCGGCGCGCACTGCAAGCCGGTACGCACGGCGATGCCGTAGTCGCCGTCGAGGATGGCGCCCACGTCGGCGGGCGCGATCGCCGCCACATTGCAGCTGACGATAGGCACGTCGCCGTGGCGCGGCACGGGGCTGTAGACGACCACGCCCGGCAGCGCCGCCAGGCCTTCGCGCAAGCGGCGGGCCAGGAAGATCTCGCGCTCGTGCGCCGCCGCCATGCCCTCGGCTTGCACGAACGAGAGGCCTTCGGACAGTCCGATGACGCCGAGCAGGTTGAGCGTGCCGGCCTCGAGACGGTGCGGGTAGGTGGGCGTGTGGACGAGGCTGCCCGAGTCGACGCCCGTGCCGCCAAACCGGGTGGGAGCGATCTCGGTGTCGGGCGCCACGACCAGGCCGCCGCTGCCCGACGGACCGAGCAGCGCCTTGTGGCCGGTGAAGGCGATGGCGCTCACCTGCCAGTCGCTCAGGCGCACCGGCACGTGGCCGGCGCTCTGCGCGGCGTCGACCAGCAGCGGCACACCGCGCGCGGCGCAGGCCGCGGCGATCTCGGCGACCGGCTGCACGGTGCCTAGCACCTGCGAGGCATGCGAGACCACGACCAGGCTGGTCTCGGGGCGGATAGCGCGCGCCACGTCGGCCGGGTCGACGAGTCCCTGCCCGTCGAAGGGCACGAGGTCGAAGGTGATGCGCCCCGCCTCGCGCAGATGCCACAGCGGGCGCAGCACCGAGTTGTGTTCGAGGCGAGTCGAGACCACGTGGTCGCCGGGGCGCGTCATGCCCTGGATGGCGAGGTTGAGGGCGTCGGTGGCATTGGCGGCGAACACGACGCGCTCGGGGTCGGGCGCACCGAAGAACCCAGCGAGACGGCCGCGGGCCGCGTCGACGTACGCCGACGCCTCTTCGGAGAGGTCGTAAACGCCGCGCCCCGGCGAGACGCCCAGGCGAGCGTAGGTCTCGAAGGTGCGCTCCAGGCAGGCGCGCGGCTTGGGGAACGACGTGGCCGCGTTGTCTAAGTAGACCAGCCGGTCGGGCGCGTCCGAGCGGTCGGGCGCGTCCGAGCGGTCGGGCGCGTCCGAGCGGTCGGGCGCGGCGCCCGGGTCGCTACCTTCGTTTGCGCTGGCTGTCATGCCGGTGGCCTCGCAGGCAGGTCGTTGTCGAACATCACGCGCCCCGCAATCGCGTGCCCCCCGAGGTACGGTCGCGAAGCACTCTGTGCGGTCGAAGTGAGAATCGCAGCGTCGGCCCCTCAGGTCAACGGTACGCGCGGCGGCGAAGCCCGCCCGCGCTACCCCGCCTGAGCGAAGCGCAGGGCCCGCAGGCGGGTGCCGGTCTCGTGGGTGTAGAGCTGGTGGATGTGGCGCAGGGCCTCTTCGGCCCCCTCGGCGGGGCCCTGCAGGCGCAGCTGCGCGAGCGGCAGCTCGACCGAGCCGCGCATGGCCTCGACCGCGTCGGGGGTCACCGGCACGCCTTCGCCGCTGGAGCATTCGCACACAAGGCCGCCGCGCGACGCCGAAAAGGCCAGCGCCAGGCCGCCCGAACCGCAGGCGGCGCACTGGTCGAGCACGGGCAGGTAGCCGGCCTCGTGAAGCAGCTTCATGAGCACGCCCAGCACGAGCGGCGAGCTGCGCGCCGGGCCCACGAAGCCGCGGTCGATCTCGGTGAGCGAGCGCGCCAGCAGGTTGAAGACGCGCTCGTTGGCCTCTTCTTCGCCGAACAGCCCGGCCACCGCTTCGCAGGCCAGGGCCGCCGCCGCCATGGCCTCGCGGTCGTCTCTGACGTGCGAGAAGGCGGCCACGAGCTGTGCCGAGGTGATCGTGTACAGCGAGCGCCCGCGAAAGAGCACAAGGTCGACCACGCCGAAAGGCTCGAGCCGCCCTCCCCAGCGCGACTTGGTGCGGCGCACGCCCTTGACCACGGCGTCGAGCCGGCCGAGCTCGCGGCTGAACAGCGAGACGATGCGGTCGGCCTCGCCGAGCGGCCGGCTCGAGAGGATGATGCCGCGCGCCTTCTCGTAGCGGCTCAACGGGAGCGACCGCTACTCGCGCTCGCGGGCCACGACGACGCGCGGCCGGCCGCCCAGGTCGTTGCGCAGCTCGATCTGCTCGAAGCGGCCGGCCTCGAGGAAGATCGCGGCGACCTCGACGGCGCGCTGTTCGGCGATCTCGACGGCCAGAGAGCCGCGCGACGCCAGGAACTCGGGCGCCGCCGGCACGATGCGATGGTAGAAGTCGAGGCCACGCGCGCCGCCGAGCAGCGCCACGTGAGGCTCGTAGGCGTGCACGTCGGGCGGCGTCGCGGCGAGCTCGTCGTCGGCCACATAGGGCGGGTTCGAGACGATCAGGTCGAACAGGCTGCCGCGCGGCACCTCGGCGTACAGGTCGCTCGCCAGAAAGCGACAGCGCCCGGCAAGGCCGAGCACTTCGGCGTTCAGGCGCGCCTGCTCGAGGGCGCGGTAGTTCACATCGACGCCCACGGCACGCACGTCGGGCCGCGCCTTGGCGATCGCCAGCGCCACGGCGCCGCTGCCCGTGCCGATGTCGAGCACGCGCAGCGGTGTGGGGCGCCGCCGCAGGGCGTCGAGCTCGCTCAGCTTCTCGAGGGCAACCTCGACCAGCGTCTCGGTCTCGGGCCGCGGGATCAGGGTGTGCTCGTTCACGCCGAGCTCGATGTCGTGGAACGCCTTGCGCCCCGTGAGGTAGGCGATCGGCTCGTGGCGGGCGCGCCGGGCGACGAGTTCGCGTAGCCGCGCGTGCTCGGCCGGACTGAGCTCGCGCTCGGGCTCGGCGTAGAGGTGCTCGCGGGTGCTGCCCAGCACGTGGGCCAGCAGGATCTCGGCGTCTAAGCGCGGCGACTGCGAGCTTGCTCGCAGGCGCCGCGCCTCGGTCGCCAGCACGTGGCGCACCGTGGGCGGCCGCGTCGCCTCGGTCATGCTTCGGCGGCGACGCTGGCGAGCTGCTTGCGGCGCGCCTCGGCGGCGAGGCCCTCGGTGAACTCGTCGAGATCGCCCTCGAGGATCGCCGCCAGGCGGTGCGAGGTCAGGCCTATGCGCACGTCGGTCACCCGGTTCTGCGGGAAGTTGTAGGTGCGGATCTTCTGCGAGCGGTCGCCGGTGCCCACCATGCTGCGGCGCTGCGCGGCCGTCTCTTTGTCTTGCTCGGCCTGGGCTATGTCGAACAGGCGGGCGCGCAGGATGCGCAGTGCCTGTTCTTTGTTTTGCAGCTGGCTCTTTTCGTCCTGGCAGCTCACCACGAGGCCGGTGGGCAGGTGCGTGATGCGCACCGCCGAGTCGGTGGTGTTGACCGACTGCCCGCCGGGGCCGCTCGAGCGGAAGATGTCGATGCGCAGCTCGTTGGGGTCGATCTGTACCTCGACGTCTTCGGCCTCGGGCAGCACGGCGACGGTCGCCGTGGAGGTGTGGATGCGCCCCTGCGACTCGGTCACCGGCACGCGCTGCACGCGGTGCACCCCACCTTCGTATTTGAACATGGAGTAGGCGCCGCGGCCGCGCACCTCGAAGATGATCTCTTTGTAGCCGCCCGACTCAGACTCGGACTTGGACAGCTCGGCGACCTCGTAGCCCTTCTTTTCGGCGTAGCGCATGAGCATGCGGTAGAGGTCGCCGGCGAACAGGGCGGCTTCGTCGCCGCCGGCGCCGGCGCGGATCTCGATGATCACGTCTTTGGCGTCGTTGGGGTCACGCGTGAGCATCTGCGTGCGGATCTCTTCGGCCAGCTCGGCCTGGCGGTGGCGGCTGTCGTGAAGCTCCTGCTGCAAGTAGTTGCGCATCTCGTCGTCGAGCGCGCCGCCCTCGTCGGGCGTGCCGCCGTCGTCGTCGCCGCCCGAGCCGCCGTTGCCGGCGCCACTGCTCGAGCCGGCGCCGCTGCTCGAGCCGCTGCCCGCATTGTCGGCGGCGAGCATCTCTTCGGCTTCGGCGGCGGCGCGCTCGGCCGCGCGGTACTGCAGCGCCAGGGCGTGCGCGTCGGACAGCTCGGCGTGGCGGCGCGCGGCCGCCGTGTAGCGGCTGCGGTCGGCAAGCAGCTCGGGGTCGGAGAGCTGTTCGGTCAGCTCAGCGTAGGAGCGCTCGATCTCGTCGATCAGATTGTCGATCACGTCGGTCATGGCACAAGATCCTTCGATAGCGGCGCCTCGGGCGTGGGCCGCGCGCCGGTGGCGCTCGCGGTGATTATACCTGCCACGCCCGGCGACCACGCCGGATCGCGGGGGCGGCACGGCACGGACGATGGCGACGGCACGGCAACGGGGCGCCGCGAACGGGCACCCGGCGGTGATGGCTTACGCCATCACCTCGATGCCCTTCTCGGGCGGCCCGGTCTGCGGTTCGAGCTCGATGATGCGCTCGAGCGCCTGGATGGCGACCTCGATCTGGGCGGCGTCGGGGGGCTTGGTGGTCATCCACTGCAGGGCAAGGCCCGGCGCCATGACCACGCGCACCACGGGGTTGTTCTCGTGGCGGCCGGCCTGGCGGATGATCTCGTACGAGATGCCGGCGATGAGCGGCACCAGCACCACGCGCGAGAGGATGAGCAGGTACCACACCGGCCAGCGCACGAAGGCAAAGACGAGGATGGAGACGACCATCACCACGAGCAGGAACGACGTGCCGCAGCGCAGGTGCAGGGTCGTGTACTTCTTGACGTTGGCCACGGTGAGCTCGTCGCCATGCTCGAGGGCATGGATCGACATGTGCTCGGCGCCGTGGTACTCGAACACGCGGCGCAGGTCGCGAAAGCGCGTGATGATGAGCAGGTAGACCACGAAGATCGCGACGCGCACGAGGCCCTCGACCAGCCAGAACACAAAGCCGCTGCCGAGCTGCGCCCGGAACACCCGCGTGATGCCCAGCGGTGCCAGGAAGAACACCAGGATGGCAAAGGCAAAGGCCACGAACAGCGTGACGCCGATCTCCTTTTTGGTGAGCTCCTGCGTCTCTTCGCCGGTCGACTCGTTGGCCGAGATGGTGAGCGCCCGGATACCCACGACGAGCGACTCGACGAGGGCCGTGACGCCGCGCAGGATGGGCAGCTTGAGGACGGGGTAGCGCTTCATGAACGACACGAGCGGCCACGATTCGACGTAGACCGATCCGTCGGGGCGGCGCACCGCCAGCGACCAGTTGTCGACGCCCCGCATCATGACGCCCTCCATGACCGCCTGGCCGCCGACGGCAGCGCGACGCACCGCGCTCAGAGCCAGCAGGTGGCTGGCGCTGAGGCTGAAAGCGAGGGCCTTGGCGACGTGGCGAAGGGCGTGCGCGTCGCGGGCTGGGGTCGCGACCCCACGCACGGCGCGAACGGAGGTCGCGGCGTCGCCGAGGGCGTGCGCGTCGCCACGCGGCGCGCGCACGGCGCTCACTCTGCCGTTCCGGCGCCGTCGACCTGTGCGGCGTCGTAGGGCTTGCCGCAGGTCATCTTGCCCTCGGGACAGGTGCCGTACAGGCAGCCTGGGCCGGTCTTGAAGAAAAGCGCCGGGGCGACCTGCTTGACGATGCCGCGCAGCTCCCAGGCGAGCGCCCGGATCTCCCACTGCGCACGGTTGCAGCAGCGCACGGCGAAGAAGTGGCGCAGCTCGCGGGCGTTCATGGTGACCACGATCTTGGACTCGGCGGCGTTGGGCAGCACGAAGCGCGCGTCTTCTTGGGCCGACTCGCGGCTGCGGCCTTCGGCCATGCCCAGCTCGACCAGCTGGTCGTAGGCTTCGCGGGCGTGGCTCATGGCCCGCACGAAGACCTCTTCGGCTTCGTGGTTGGCGGCCACCGAGGGCGGCACCACGAAGGCGTCGCCGTGGCTGAAGTTGACGTAGCGCTGGGACTGCTGGTTGTAGCTCGCCACGCGATGGCGCACGAGCTGATGAGTGCAGGCCCGCGAGACGCCGTCGACGGCGAAGGTGAACGAGGCGTGCTCGAGCGCCGAGTGGTGACCCGACGCCACGAGGCCGCGCACGAGGCGGGCGACGTCGTCGTCGCTCATGGTCTCGGTCAGTTCGGCGGCCGAGACCGGCGCGTAACACAGCCGGCCCGCGGCCGCTACGGCGCGGTCGGGGTCGGGCGTGTGAGCGAGAAGAGTGACGGCGAGCGTCGCGGCCATCGGCGCGCTAGCTCGCGTGGACCTCGTTGACCTTCTTCAAGCGGCGCTGGAAACGCTCGACGCGGCCCCCAGAGTCGATCAGCTTCTGCTTGCCCGTGTAGAACGGATGACACTGGGCGCAGATCTCGACCTTGAGCTCGGGCTTGGTCGAACGCGTCGTGAAGGTGTTGCCGCACGAGCAGTGCACGGTCGCCTCGACGTACTGCGGATGGATGTCTTTCTTCATGAACCGTCGTCCCTTCGATGACTGGGAGGAAGCACGATATGGTAGCACGTCCGCCTTGGCGCGCGCCAACGGCGGACCTGCACCATCCCTCGCTTACTACTGTTCCCGCCGCAAAACCAGCGGCCGGAGGTCGGTCGGTCGCGTCAGCGCCGCCGGAGCGGCGTGGCGCGCCGGCGTGTTCGCGCCGGCGCGCCGCACTGCGCCGGCGCGACCGGCGCCGCCCTGCGCTTAGCGCGAGTTCTTCTGGATCTGCACCAGGAACTCTTCGTTGGACTTGGTCGTGCGCACCTTGTTGATGAGCAGCTCGATGGCGGCCGAGGGCTCGAGCGAGTGCAGCACGGCGCGCAGCTTCCAGACCATGGCCGCTTCGGCGGGCTCCATGAGGAGCTCCTCTTTACGGGTGCCGGTCGAGTCGATGTCGATCGCCGGGAAGATGCGCTTGTCGGCCATCTTGCGGTCGAGGCGGATCTCCATGTTGCCGGTGCCTTTGAACTCCTCGAAGATGACCTCGTCCATGCGCGAGCCGGTGTCGACCAGCGCCGTGGCGAGGATGGTGAGCGAGCCGCCGAACTCGATGTTGCGCGCCGCCCCGAAGAACTTCTTGGGCGGATAGAGCGCGGTGGCGTCGACGCCGCCCGAGAGGATGCGGCCCGAGGCGGGCGTGTTCAGGTTGAAGGCGCGCGCCATGCGGGTGATGGAGTCGAGCAGCACGACGACGTCGTCGCCGATCTCGACCATGCGCTTGACCCGGTCGAGCACGAGCTCAGTGACCTGCACGTGGTTCTCGGAGGGCTGGTCGAAGGTGCTGGCCACGACCGTGCCGTTGACCGAGCGCTGCATGTCTGTGACTTCTTCGGGGCGCTCGTCGACCAGCAGGACGATGAGCTTGACCTCGGGGTGGTTGGCCGTGATCGAGTTGGCGATCTTCTTGAGGATGGTCGTCTTGCCGGCCTTGGGGGGCGAGACGATCAGGCCACGCTGGCCCTTGCCGATGGGGCACAGCAGGTCCATGATGCGGGCCGCCGTGTCGTGCTCGGGAGTCTCGAGGCGCAGCCGCTCCTCGGGGAACAGCGGCGTGAGCTTCTCGAAGAGCGGACGGCCGCGGGCGGTGTCGGGGTCGACGCCGTTGACGGTGTCGACCTTGAGCAGCGCGTTGTACTTTTCGTTGTCTTTGGGCTCGCGGACCTGGCCGGCGATCTCGTCGCCGCGGCGCAGGCCGAACCGCCGGATCTGGCTGAGCGACACGTAGACGTCGTCGTCGCTCTGCACGAAGCCCTGCGTGCGCAGAAAGCCGAAGCCGTCGGGTAACACATCGAGGATGCCGACCTTGTCGACCGGCGGCGATTCGGGACGCCGCTCGCGCGGCTCGCGCTCGGCGGTCTCGGTGCCGCCGCCACCGCCACCGCCACCGCCACCGGAACGGTCGCCGCCCTGGCGCTCGCCCCCGCCGCGACGGCCGCGGTCGCGACGGCCGCGGTCGCGGCCGGTGCGCTGGCCGTCGCCACGCTGTTGCTGGGCCTGGCGACTCTGCTGATCGCCCTGGTTGCTCTGGGGAGCCGGCGGTTCGGCGACGGCCGTGGCCTGGTCGCCTGTGACGGCCACGGGAGCGGCTGCGGCCGGTGCGGCCACGGGAGCGGCTGCGGCCGGTGCGGGCGCGGGCGCGGCGGTGACCGGTGTCGCTGCAGCCGGAGCGGCGGTCGCGGGTGCTGCGGCGGCCGGTACGGCCGGGGCAACGCTCGCGGGTGCTGCGGCAGCCGGTACGGCCGGAGTTGCTGGGGCCGGAACAGCGGCGGCCGGTGAGGCTGGGGCGGCCGGAGTTACTGGAGCCGCCGGAGTTGCTGGGGCCGGAACAGCGGCGGCAGGCTGCGCGGGCGCAGCCGGGGCCGGTGTGGCCTCGGGCGCGGCAGGCGCGGCCGCCTTGGGTTTGGCCGCCCTGGCGGCCGGCGGCTTGGCCGGAGCGCTTACCGGCGCCGGGTCGATCTCGACCGACGTCGCTTTGATCACGGTGGCGGTGGCGGCCGGTGCGGCCGCGGGCTTGGCCTCGGGGGCCGGCGCGGACTGGGCCGTGGAGGGCGCAGCGGTGGCCGGCGCAGCCGGGGCGGTCGTCGCGGAGCCGCCGGTAGAGGCGGGCGCGCCGTCGCCGTTGCCACGCGCGGCCGTAGCCGCGGTGTCGGGCGACGCGCTGCGCGCCTCGCCGCCGCTCTCGGCGGCCGGCGGTGCGGCGGTCGTTGTCTCCTGCAGGGTCTCCTTCACGGACTCACTTCCTGTCGTTTCTTCAGTGGTCTTCATGATTGTCTCGCGATCGGGATTCTCGGTTGGGTCGGGCGACCGGCGATGTGGGGGTCGGTCCGGTGTGAGATGCCCAAGCGCGGGCTCCTTTCTGTCGGTCCGAACCGGCGTTGCCGTTCGGCCATGTGATGGAGCACCTGGGATGGGATGGTAGCGATATCGGCACCGCCGCGCGCGGCTTGAGTGATGCGCACCGGGTCGCGGGTGCTCACGGTGTCGGCGATGTGCTCCATCATCCTCCTACTACTTTGGGTGCGGGCGCCGGCTGGGTGTAGTCGGCTACTGCGTCGAGCACGTCGGCCATGACCGCCTTGACGGTCAGGTCGATGCTGTCGTTTTCGAGGACCCTCACGCCCTGCTTGTCGGCCTGGGCGAGGATGTAGTCCTGGACCTTTCTGATCTTAGGGAACCCCGCGATGTAGCGCCGCAGCGGCCTGATGCCGTCGGTCTCCCACTCGCGCACGTAAAAATGGCTACGGTGGCGCTCGATGTCGTGGATGGCGAGTACGACCTCGACCACCACGGCCTGGTTCCAGCGGCTGCGGTCGAGAAAGCCGGGCACGATGTGCACGCCTTCGATGATGGTGCGCTGGCCTTCGGTGATGGCGCGGTCGACGACGGCGTTGACGCCCACTGCGATGCTCTTGGCCTGCTCGATGAAGCCGGCTTCGTCGACGTCGCTCCAGTCGGGCAGCGCAATGCGCACGCCGGCGGCGGCTTCGAACGACGAATACTGGATCTCGGGCATGAGGTCGGGGGCGAAGAAGGCGCGCATGACCTGGCGCACGGTGTCGGTGGAGACCACCCGCGAGATGCCCAGGCGATGGGCGATCTGCGTGGCCAGCGTGCTTTTGCCCACGCCGGTGCTGCCGCCCACCAGGATGACCAGGGGCTGCGCCAGCCTTGTGAGGTTCTGCCACTTGCGAAAACGGGCGATGGTGGCCCTGCCGTCGTCGTCGCCGAGCACGTCGGTGGCGATCCCTTCGAGGCCCTGCAGCGTGATCGTGCCCTGTCGGCTGTCGTGCAGGCGCTCGCCGACCGCCGAAGCGATCTGGTAGGCGCGCTCGGGCGGCAGGCCGGTGGCCATCAGGGCCTGCGCCATGAGGCCCTTGGAGTAGGGCAGCTGGGGGTCGCGGGTGACGACCACCATCTCGACATCGTCGGTCATGACTGCCCTCCTTCGGCGGGATGGGGGCTGTGTGGCGCGGCGCCGCGTGGCGCGCCGTGTGACGCGGCGGCGCTGTCGTGGGGGCCGTAGCGCCCCGCCGCGAAGCGCGCCAGCGCCGTGTCGGTGAGCCCGTCGATCGTGGCCCGAAGGTCGCGACCGTCGAGTGCTACCGGTTCGTTGTCGCAAAACACGAGCTCTTTGCCCTGCGCCGCGGCGGCTTCGGCGACTACGTCGACGGCCGCCGCCTTGATCTCGGTGAGGTACACGTCGGCCTTGTCGGCGGCGGCGGCCACGGCCTGCTGCAGCGCCGGCCGGCGCGCCAGGTCGGTCGAGACCAGCGTGACCCGCGCGCCGTGGACCTCTTCGAGGTGTCGTGCCAGCAGGCCGGCGCCTTCGGGCGCCGCCGTTGTGAAGTAGGCCACCCGGCGACCGGCGACGGAGTCGACCGGTCGCGGCCTGAAGACCGTCGGCACGACGTCGATGTCGGGATTTGTGGCGGAGACGGCGTCGCGCAGCGCAGCCACGCGAGCAGCATCGCAGAAGGGTGGTTCACACATGGTGAGGAAGAGTGCGTCGGAGATCAGCATTCGATACGTACCCAGATACCCGGTTATGTACTCGGGCGGCTGCATGGCCGAAGCCACGCAGACGACCGCTTGCGCCTGCACCGGCGGTATTGCCGAGCCGCTGCCCTCGAAGACCACGATGGCGGCATCCATGTCGTGTACGACACTGAGGGCCGCGCCCACCGTGTCGCTCATGGAAGCCCCCGCCATGCCGCCGCCGCACCGCCGGCAACCGACGGTGGTCACGCCGGTCAGCACGGCGTCTTCGAGATAGTCGGACGCTGCATGCAGGCCTTGCCTTGAGACGGCCAGCAGGCCCTGGGCGCCGAGCTTGTCGCCGCCGTAGACCACCTGCGGAGCCGCCGGTCCCCCGCGCCCCATCGCCACGATCACTACCTGCTCGAGCCCGTAACGGGCGCCGAGCCGACGGCCGAAGAGTCCGCTCACGGCGGTCTTTCCGACCCGTTTTCCGGTTCCTATGATCGCAAGCGACGGCTTGCTGGAGAGTCTTGCAAGAGGCTGGGGTGAGAACTGGAAGTCGGCCCCGACGTAGCGTGCACCCCAAGACAACGCCACACTGATGAGCTGGAACCGCTCCTCGTACCCTAGCACCGGTTCGTCGGATACGTCAACGACCACCCGCGCGCCCGAGCCTGCCAGGACCTCGGCGAGGGCGCCGCGCAGGGCGGCGGCGCCCACCCCGGCGCCCGGGGCGCCGGCAGGGGCGCCGCTGCCGCGCCCGGCGCCCGGCGCGCCCGCAGCGCCAGCGGGCACCTGCGTGACCGGCAGCCCGTAGAGCTCGTCGAGCCCGTCGGCCTGCCGGTCACGCAGCTTCTCGCCGCCGCCCAGAAAGAGCGCCGCCACGAACCTGTAGCGCGCCGAGAGCTCGCGCAGCGTGTCGACCACGACCGGCGGATAGTGCTCGCCGTCGATCAGAGCGATCGCGGGTTCTCTTGAGTCTGCGCCGTGTGGCTGTGCGCCGTGTGGCTGTGCGCCGTGTGGGTCCACGCCGTTTGCGTGCACGCCGCCCCCCGTCGTTAGTGCGGTCGGCCTTCGAACAGCAGGTCTGCGTCGTTGGAAGTGCGGCCCTACTTCTGCAGCCGGCGCTGGTCGGGCCGGCCGGCGAACTTCTGGTAATGCAGCGTCGAGGGCGAGAACTCGATGATCGTCTCGGTGCCGTGGAAGGGGTACTTGCGCTCGACGCGCACGTGGTCGTCGTCGATCGTCACGATGTTGTAGCAGGGCCGGGTGTCGCCGCGCAGCCGCAGCGAGCATACCGTGCCGGCGTTCACCACGAACATGTTCTCAAAATGCCAGGCATGCGGCACGTGCTTGTGGCCCGACAGAACGAGGTTCACGTTGCAGCGCTGCAGCACCTCGAGGGTGTCGCCGGCATCGTAGACCATGTTGCGCTCGCGCCCCGTGCCGGGGATCGGCAGCAGGTGGTGGTGCAGCATGAAGATGCGAAAGCGCGCCGGCACCGAGAACTGCTCTTCGAGCCAGCCGTAGCGCGAGCGGCCGATGGTGCCGTAGTCGAGGTCAGGCTCGGTGGAGTCGACCCCCACGATCGAGATGTCGCCGGTGTGCAGCACCACGGCGCGCGGCCCGAAGAGGTGCTCGAAGTGCACGTAGCCCACGTTGCGCGAGTCGTGGTTGCCCGGAATGACGAGCAGATGGGGGCACTCGAGGCGGTCGAGGTAGCCCTTGGCCACCTGGAACTCCTGCTTGAAGCCCTCGTTGGTGAGATCGCCGGTGACCGCCACCACGTCGGGTTTGAGCTCGTTCAACTCGACGACGGCACGGTCCATGAGGTTGGCCACGAAATACGGCGAGCCGGCGTGGAAGTCGGAGACGTGAGCGATGACGAAGGGGGCCATGGGGCGCCTTTCTACTCCACGACGACGACGCGCACGCCGCCCTGTTTGTCGCGTACCGAGAAGGTGGTCTGGTTGCCGTCGCGGCGAAAGCGCAGGCTGAGCTTTGAGCGGCCCACGCTCAGGTTGGACAGGGTGACCTCGTTCAGCCACCTGGGCAGCAGCGGGTTGTGCACGTAGAGCACGTTCTCGGCGGCGCTCGCGTACAGGCCGAGCATGGCCTGCAGCATGAGGAACGGCGCGCCGGCGGCCGGGGCGTCGGGCGAGCAGGCCATGGGGTAGGCGACCGGCCGGTTGACCGCCTGACGGGTGAAGCCGCAGATGAACTCAGGCAGGCGCGAGTACTGCTGCTCGAGCGCGGCGTCGAACAGGGCGCCGGCCAGGCGATTGGCCTCTTGCGTGAACCCGTGCTTCTTGAGGCCGGTGACGATGAGCGCGTTGTCGTACGGCCAGACGCTGCCGTTGTAGAGGCTCATGGGGCTGTAGGCGGCCGCGGCCTTCGACATGCTGCGCACCCCCCAACCCGAGAACATGTCGGGCGCGAGCAGGCGTTCGGCCACCGCCGGCACGTGCTCGTCGGCCAAGATGCGCGACCACAGGCAGTGGCCGGCGGTCGAGACGATGGTCTTCACCTGGCGCTTGTCGCCGTCCAGGGCCATCGCCACGTAGCCCTCGTCTTC
Source organism: uncultured Thermoleophilia bacterium (assembly GCA_964519555.1). Taxonomy (GTDB): domain Bacteria; phylum Actinomycetota; class Thermoleophilia; order UBA2241; family UBA2241; genus Bog-752. The sequence goes on along the minus strand of CAZFJE010000048.1, from coordinate 2,404 downwards.
CATCCAGAAGCGCTCGTTGAAGCGCAGCTTGAGCGCCTGCGATTCGGCCTGCAGGCGCTCGGAGAGCTCGACGTCGGCGAGCTGCCCGAAGAGGATCGCCAGTCGGCGCTTGGCGTAGTACACGTACGCCTGCGATTCGGCCAGGGCGATGGGGCCATGGGCGGGCGTGCCGTCGTGGTGCACGATGGCGTCGCGGGCGTCGCGCCAGCCCTGGTTTTCGAGGCCGGCGCGCGAGCGCCGCTGGTACTCCACAAAGCCGTCGCCGTCGGCATCGCCGCAGGTGTCGATCCAGTGCAGCGCGGCCTCGATGGGCTCGCGCAGCAGCTCGAAGAACTCGAGGTCGCCGGTCCACATGACCACCTCGCAGATGAGCAGTAGGTAGAGCGCGGTCGTGTCGATGGCGCCGTAGTAGGGCGTGTGGGGGATGGCCTTGAGGGCGGCGAGCTCGCCGCGCCGCAGCTCGTGCAGGATCTTGCCGGGTTGCTCCTCGCGGAAGGCGTTGTCGGTGCGGCCCTGCAGGCGCGTGAAGAAGCGCAGGGCATCGACCGCCGGGCGCGTGTCGAGCATCAGGGTCTCGAGGCAGGCGATGATCGAGTCGCGGCCGAAGGGCGCCACGAACCAGGGTACGGCGGCCGCGTAGGTGCGCCCGTACTGCGTGTCCATGGAGAGCATGCGCAGGTCGGCCTGGCCGCGGCGCAGCACGCCGGTCACCTGCTCTGAGTCGGTGAAGATTCCGGAGGCGCCCGAAAAGGAGCGCTCGTAGTCGCGGCGCATGTCGGTGAGGCGCGCCGTGAAGTCGCCCTCGCTCAGGGGTGGAGCGTCGGGCATGGCCACCTCGATCGAGAAGCGCACCACCTTGCGTTCGCGCGGCGCGAGGCTCACGCGAAAGCTCGCCGTGCCGCCCCGCAGGCGGGCCGGCGGCTGCTCGAAGCGCACGATCGTCTTGCGCAGGACCTCGTCGAGCCCGTAGTAGGCGAGCGTCAGGGTGGAGCCGTCGACCTTGGGCGCCAGGCGCGTGCCGCGCTTGTGCCGCCGCATGCCGCGCACCTCGAACATGTCGCGAAAGTCGGCGTCGAAGGTGAGCTCGATATCGACCTCGACCGGCACCGAGTGGTAGTTCTTGATGCGCAGCAGCTCGTAGACGCGGTCGGACACCAGGCGTGTGCGGCGCACGTGCACCGAGGTCTGGGGGATCTTCTCGCCGCTCGGCTTTTTGATCTCGAGGTTGGTGAACTCGGCCGACGACACGTAGTTGCGCTCGGCGGTCGACGAGAGCAGCACCGGCCGCCGCCCGCCGATCGTCATCTCGAGACGCGACAGAAAGCGCGTGTCGCGAAAATAGAGGCCCAGCGACGAGCTTTCGGCGGCGGGCATGAGGCCCTCTTCGTCGGTGTACATGAGGAGCTCGTTCTCTTTGATGACCAGGCGGCGGCGGCGGGGTTCGGTCATGACGTAGCGCTCGGCGGCCTCTACCGCGCTCGCCTGGCCGAGCGACTCGAAGCGCTCGTCGCCTATGACGATCTCGGTCTCGGGGGGCAGGGGCTGAGCGGTGCGGCGTTCCCCGGCGGTCGAAGAGCGGCCCTTCGGCGGCTTTTCAGGATCCATGGGTGAGGGATGTTCCTTTCACGGCAACGTGACGGGCCGGCCGGTCAGAAGCTCGTGTCCGCGGTGCCGCCGGCCCTCGGCACACATGGATACCCCGCAGGCATACCCCGCAGGGCCGCAGGTCACGCCCTTGCGGTGGGCACGGCGGGCGTTGCGGTCGTGTCGGAGCCTGCCGGCCCGGCGCTCGCGCCGGCCGTGACGGGCGCGGCAAGACCGGCGGGCGCGGCCGGCGCGGCCAGGGCGCGCTCGATCTCGGCGAGCGCGTCTGAGGTAAAGACGGGTTGCGCCGCGGTGCGCACCGCGGTGTCGGGGTCTTTGAGGCCGTGCCCGGTGAGCACACAGGTGACCACCACGCCGGCCGGTATGCGGCCCTGATCGCGGGCCTTCTTCAGGCCCGCGATCGAGGCCGCGCTCGCCGGCTCGCAGAAGACGCCCTCGGTGAGCGCCACGAGCTTGTAGGCAGCCAGGATCTCGTCGTCGGTGACCGAGTCGATGAAGCCGCCTGAGTCGTGCGCGGCGGCGAGCGCTTCGTCGGCGCGCGCCGGATTGCCGATGCGGATGGCGGTGGCGATGGTCTCGGGCGCCTCGACCTTGTGGCCCAGCACGAGCGGTGCCGCGCCGGCCGCCTGAAAGCCGCACATCACGGGCAGGCGGTCGATGACGCCGGCCTCGCGGTACTCGCGGTAACCCTTCCAGTAGCTCGTGATGTTGCCAGCGTTGCCCACCGGGATGCAGTGATAGGCGGGCGGGCCGCCCAGGGCGTCGCAGATCTCGAAGGCGCCGGTCTTCTGGCCCTCGA
>CAZFJE010000047.1:0-18833 GCA_964519555.1 uncultured Thermoleophilia bacterium | reverse complement strand
GTCGGCGGTCGCTCGCAGCGATGTCGGCGGTCGCTCGCAGCGATGTCGGCGGTCGCTCGGAGCCCGTGGTAGCATGGCTGCCGTGCCCTCGTAGCTCAGTGGATAGAGCACAGGTTTCCTAAACCTGGTGTCGCTGGTTCGATTCCAGCCGGGGGCGCCAGAAATCCCTGCTCAGGGCGATTTCGTATTGTGCGGTTCGCGCACACAACTTCCGATTCGGCAGAACTGCCGACATTTTGCTGACGAGACTCCTCGTCATGCGTCGGCACAGCGCAGCATCGCCGGACACGAGCGGCCCGTTCGGCGGCCTGTGAGCGTGACTCGCTCCCACGCTCGGGGTAGGCTGGCCGCATCATGGCGTTCAGCGAACTCGAGCTCAAGCGCATCGACCGCACGGTCGGCGACCTGTGCCGGCGCAAGTCGCCGCCGCAGTACGCGGGCGAGCTGCGCTTCATCTACCGGATCGATGGTCACGCCGTGAGCATCTACGAGGAGCGCCTACCCTGGCGCGGCAGCGGCCCCTGGACGAGCCACGGCATCGCCCGCCTTCGCTTCACGCGCGCGCGACGCACTTGGGCGCTCTACTGGATGCGTCAGGACCTGAAGTGGCACCGCTACGAGCCCGAGCCCCCGTCGCCAGTCCTGGCGACACTGGTCGCGGTCGTTGAAGCCGATGAGTTCGGCGCATTCTTCGGGTAGCTGGGCGACTTCCGTGGGCAGGTTCGACGTGCAAACGGCTCCAGCACCGCCACCCCAGGGGAACCATCTGCCCCGGCATGGTGCGAGGAAAGTGGAACGAAGGGAGCAGTCCTGTGAGCGTCTGCGAGGAGATCCGCCAGTCAGTCGAGGTGAACGTCCCGGTCAGTAAGGCCGACGAGCGATGGACGCGCTTTCTGTTCTGGAACCTCTACCAGCGCCCGCTCAAGACCCCGGACATAAGTGAGGCCGAACCCGACGCGGGCTTCGTGCACCTGGAGGCGGTCGACGACCACACCACGCGGGCCACGGTGGACCTCAACTACTGCGCGCATTTCGCGGGCATCAGCGACACCGAGGAGATCGCCCAGGTCCGGCAGCACTTGGGCGAGACACTCGCTCGCTACAAGGAGTTCGTCGAGTCCCACAAGGGCTGACCTTGGTTTCGAGCGTCCGTCGCAGGACGCTCCCGTGCGACTCGTTGTCGGCTAAGGCACGACGGGTGAGGGGCTCGCGTCCCTCGGAGCGTGGCCCCCCAACGACAGAAAGGGAAGCATGGCGTTCATCGATAGGACCATCGCCGACGGCGGACGTGCGCGACGTCTAGGATGCTTGGGCAGCCTTCGAGCACTATCCGAAGTTCATGGAGACCATCGAGACGGTGACGCTTGTCGAGGAGGACCAGCTGCACTGGGTCGCGGCGTTCGACGACGAGACCGTCGAATGGGACGCCGACTTAGTCAAGTACGTGGTCGACGAGAGCATCGCCTGGCGGGCCATCGATGGTCGTGAGACCGGCGAGGTGCGCTTCGAGAAGCTCGCCGCAGGCAAGACGATGGTCACCTACCAGCTTGAGTACGACCCGGCGGCCTGGGAAGGCAAACCCGACGCCGTGCGCCGCTGGATGAACCGCCGCGTCGACAGGGACCTCGATGCGTTCAAGAAGATGGTAGAGGCCGCCGAATAGGGAGCAGAAGCCCGTTCGCCGACTGAACGATCAAACGGGCTGTCGAGGAGCCACGACATGAACCACACAGACCTTGCCGTTGCGGCGGCCGGGATCCTGATCGCGGTCGGCTCCGTCGTGCTTGGCGCATGGCTTGACCTGCGGCCATCAAGAGGCCGCGACAGGGAAGATCGCTAGCTCGACCAGCGCCGGATCGTCTTGGCGACTCGACCAACGGATGCCGTCAGGACGACGCTGGGCTACCATGGATCCGCACCCGGAGCTCCCCTCCTCGGTGCCACGCCCTCGGACTCGGCAACGATCGCGAGGGCATCTTTGCGCGCAGGGGGTCGCCAGCCAGAGCCGGGACGGCCTCTGTGCTTTTCGAGGGGGCAGCGCCTGTTGCACCGTCTAGTCGTTGCCAGCGCCGGTGATGCTTTCTGCCGGCCGCACCTTGTAACGGGCTCGCCAGCTGCCGAAAGGAAGTGCTGACGCGGTGCGCCGTGGCGCGCTGCGCCTGCCTCTCCCCGAGGCGCGGACTTGCGGCAGCGATGGAGGTCTTCATGAAGCGTTCGATTGTCGTCCTGGCGGTGGCCCTGGCGTGTCTCCTTTTGGCTCCCGTCGCGCTCGCCCAAAGCCGCGTCGGTTGCGACCCCGGCGGCAGCACCGGCTTCCACGCCTGCGGTACCGTATCGAGCGTCGACGTCGCAGACAACCTGCTCACCCTCAACGTCACGGCCGGCTCCGCTGGCCTTCCCAGCCCCCTCACAGTGGCCATCACTCCCGACACGCAGATCAGCGGCGAAACACCCATCGCCCCGCAGGCTTCGCCTGCACTGGGTTGCGGCGACAACACGGTCACCCTCGATCAGGTCGCAATCGGCGAGCAGATCCGCGTCGGCGGCACGATCGATGCAAGCTCCGGCACGCCGGTCTACGATGCGCTGCGCATCAGCGTGCATCAGCCGCGCTTTTCCTGCCAGGGCACAGTGAGCGCCGTCGATGTCACCGACGGCCTGCTGACAGTCGACTTCACCAATGGCTCAGACGGTCTCGTCAGTCCTCTCGCGGTGACCATCACTGCCGACACGCAGATCACCGCCGATGCGGCGTCTGTTGCCCAGCCCTCCTCAGCCCTTGGCTGCGCCGACAACACGATTACCTTAGATCAGGTCATGGTCGGCGAGCAGGTCTCAGTCCACGGTACGATCGACGCAAGCTCCGGCACGCCGGTCTACGACGCCCTGCGCGTCCGCGTGCATCAGCCGCGCTTCTTCTGCGAGGGTGCGGTCAGCGCCATCGACACCACGAACAACATCCTCACAGTGGACGTGGCGCACGGCTCGGCCGGGCTTATCGGCACGACCGCGCTTACCATCACGCCCGACGCGCGCCTGTTCTCGTTTGCCGACTTCGCCTGCAGCCAGCTCGACCTGAGCCAGGTCGCCGTAGGCGACCAGGTGGCAGTCTGCGGCGTGATCGACGCAAGCTCCGGCACACCGGTCTACGACGCGCGCGTGGTCTTCGACTGCGGCGCGATCACTTTGCCAGCTCCCGCCAGCCAGCCGACCGCGCTGTCGACGGGGGCAAAGAGCGTGACCCGGGGCAAGAGCCTCAAGGTCCACCTTCGCATCAGCGACGCCATGCCGGGCTCCTCGACGGCCAGCGTCTCGGTCGCCGTCGTCAATGCAAAAGGCGCGAAGGTCGCCGCAGGGACGGTCAGTGGCGTGGCGCTCAACAAAGCGGTCACCCTCTCCGTGAAGCTGCGCAAGAGCCTCATCCGCGGTACCTACCGCGTCGTCACCAAGGCGACCGACGACGCCGGTAACCGTCAGCTGCGCGCCGGAAGCGCGGTACTGAGAGTGCGCTGATCACAGCCGCCTTGCGGCGGCAGGGCAGTAGCGTCATGTGGCGAGGGCGGTGTCAGGTTACTTGGCGCCGCCCTCGCTAGTTGCGAACAAGCCTCGCGATCAGCGCTGCCGTTTCTGCCTGCATCGCCGGGATGGCGTGCGCACGTCACAGTGGCACTCAGGTCATACGGCAGGAGACGGTTCGCGCCAGTGGAATAGACGCGGAGACGAGCATCACTCCTGTTCGGAGCGTTCCCGCATGCCACACGATCAGCCTCACATAGCAGATTCCGCGGCCACGGACCGCCGCGAAGCGAAGGCTCCCGGCTGGCTCGGCACGCCCTGGTTCGCCCGCCGGAGGCTGGGCTGGGGCTACCGCCCGGCGAGATGGCAGGGCTGGGCGCTGACCGTGCTGTTCGTCCTATTTGTCTTCTCGGCCAACGGCATGCTGCGGACCCATCACGTCGATCTCTTCGCGGGCAGCCTGGTCGCACTCTGCGTCGCCTACATTGGGGTAGCGGCGATGACGAGCCGCGCGTTGTAGTTGCCCCGAGGCGATGCGCAGGCCGTCGCTCATACTGGTTATCTCCGTCGTCGGGGGCTGGGCCTTCGGCCTGCTCGACTCGCGCATCCCAATGCCGAGCAGTTCGACTGTCTTCTGGACCGGCAACCTGGGCGCTCCCTGGCTCGTGCTGCCCTTTCTGGCCGGCTGGACCCAGCCCTCCAGACGGCGGGCTCTCCTGGGAGGGGCGCTCACCTGTGCCGCCGCCATGGTCGGCTTCTTCGGCCCGGGATCGGGCTGGGGACCGACGTCCGTCGTCTTCGTCGCCGGCTGGATTGCAGCCGGTGCGTTCGCCGGCGGGCTCTATGGTCGGTTCGGGTTCGTCTGGGGCCGCACGCGGGCGCTGTCGGAAGGTCTGGCCCTGGCTGTGCCTTTCATCCTCGAACCCGCTGGTCTGGTCGTGGGGTTTCGGCTACTCGCAGGGCCGCCTGCCCATCTGGTATGCCGAACTGGCCTTCGGTCTGGCGCTCCTGGTCTGGGTGGTCGCGTCGAGCCGTGGTTTCTCGTCGAGCAAGACCGCGGAGCGCTGAGTTCGCTTCTCGGGTTGCGGGTGCCGCTTAATAGGCGAACGCCGGCCTGGCGACTGCGCTCTCCTCTTCCGACAACTCCCTGGAGCGCAACGTGTGCTGGCACGCGGCCCGGCCACGAGCGTATGCTTCGTGACGGCTTCGGCGTGCCTGGTTGCCTTCGCCGGACCACGGAAGGCGCTCGCGACCTGGGGGTTGTGCCATGAGGAAGGTCCTGATCTGTCTCGCGCTCGTTTCCCTCTCCTTCCTTGCTTGGGCAGGAGCCGCCTCTGCCGCAACTTCCCGGCCGTCGGGCACCGCGGCCGTGGCTGTGCCACTGAGCAGCACGGTGCCGGTGACTTTCCTCTCTGACAACTTCGAGGGCGGGCAGAGGTGGGACCCCGACTCCTCTGGCTGGATGATCACAACCGACCAGGCATACAGTCCAAGCCACTCGGTCCACGCTGCGGAGTACGGCTCGCCGATGCTGGTCTACGGGCCGTTTGATCTCAGCCAGGCGACCGCCGCTACCCTGTCTTTCGAACTGTGGTACGACTCGCCCACGCTCACCAGCCCGCCGAGCTCGACGACCTGCGGCGCGTTTCTGACCGGCTACTCGACAGACGGTTCGCATTTCACCTTCCCGACACAATGGAGCGGCTCCACGGGGGGCACCTGGCAGGTGCAGCGAGTCGACCTGGGCAGCTGGTATGACCAGGCAAACCAGACCACAGTCAGTCTGCTCGGCGACGCCAAGGTCTGGATCGCCCTCTCAAGCTCGGTCACCTCGGACCTTGCCAGCTCCACCGAGGGGAGCTACGTCGACGACCTGACTCTCAGCGCCACCGTCGCCGACACAACGCCACCCACGACCAGCGTCGCCGGCTTGCCCGACGGCTGGACGAACCAGCCGGTCACCCTCAGCTTCACGGCCACCGACAACGGCGGCGGCTCCGGTGTCGCCTACACCGAGTATTCGACCGACGCCGGAAAGACCTGGACCGAGGGCACCTCCCTCGTTGTCGCAGCGCCCGCCAGCCACACGGCCGACGGCGTGCACGCCGTCCTCTATCGGTCCGTCGACAACGCCGGCAACATAGAGACCGCCAAGAGCTGCTACGTGAGGATCGACACCCGGCGACCGACTACGAAGGCGCCCGATCCGGCCTACGTCGCCCATGGCGAGACGGTCCGTCTGAAGTACACGGTCGCAGACCCGCGCCCGGGAAGCCCGACGGCCGACGTTGTGATCGCGGTCAAGAACAGCGCCGGCACGGTGGTCAAGACGCTCACGCGCAGCGAGATAGCGGTGAACAGGCCGCTCACGGTCAGCCTTGCGGTGCCGCACGCCTGGAAGCCGGGTGCCTACCGGTTCACGGTCTTGGCCACTGACCAGGCCGGCAACGGCCAGACCGTTCCTGCAGGCAAGAACAAGCTGATCGTCATGCTGACAGACCAGGAGCTGGCGACCATCCTCGCAGGCAGGCTTGCCCGCCACACGGGCCACCTGGCCGTCGGCGTCCTTGACTGCACGAGCGGCGCCAGAGTCGTCTACAACGGTGGAGGCAGCTTCCACACGGCCAGCATCGTCAAGGCCGACATCCTCGCGACCCTCATGCTGCAGCATCAGACCGCCCGGCGCGCGCTTTCCACAGCAGAGAAGGCGCTGGCCACGCGCATGATCGAAGACAGCGACAACGCCGCCGCCACCGCGCTGTGGAACGACGTCGGTGGGGCGCCCGGCGTTGCCAGGGCAAACGTCCGCCTGGGCCTGCGCCATACCGTCATGAGTGTCGCTTGGGGTCTGACCGGCACGACGGCAGGCGATCAGCTGACGCTGCTGTCCGACCTCATCTCCACGCGCTCGCCCCTGAGTGCCGCCTCGCGGTCCTATGAGCTGGGTCTGATGCGCCACGTCGAGCCCGGTCAGGCATGGGGTGTGACTGCGGCGGCGACGCCGGGAACGTCTTCTGCGGTCAAGAACGGCTGGCTCCCCGACCCCAACCTTTGGGTGATCAACAGCGTCGGCGTGATCCACAACTCGGGACACGTGCTGCTCGTGGCCGTGCTTTCCAACGACCAGCCCGGCGAGGGCAGCGGCATCGCTCAGGATGAGGCAGCCGCGCTTAGCGCGGTACACGTGGCCACCGCGCCCGATCCCTGAACCACATCAGCTTCACCGTCGAAGGTGGGCGTTGGATGTCGCCCTGCCGTCTCATCTTGTCGCACGCACCAGCCCCGCGATCAACGTTGCCCCTCGCAGCGTCAGGCTGGCGTGCGAGTGGGCGTTCACGGTGATCGAAACGGGCAACGCTGGGAAGGGCACGCTGGGGTGGTGAACCGGCCTGCGTCGATCAAGGGGGTCACGAGACAGCTGATGCCAACGAGCTGATCGATGAGGCCAGGATCCGCGAGCTCATGGACGACTGGGTCATGGCGCTGCGCAACAGAGACGTCGAGGCGATCGTGTCCGGACAGGCGCCCGACGTCTTGTCGTTCGACGTCGTGAACCCGCTGCAGTACATCGGGTCAGATGCGACAAGACAGCTCGCTGAGGAGTGGATGTCCTCGTTCAACGGCTCGATCGGACTCGAGATCCGCGACCTGAGCGTCACCGTGGGCGATGGTGTGGCCTTCGCTCACAGTCTCAATCGGGTCAGCGGGACGACCGCGGCCGCAGCCCGGGTCGACATGTGGCTGCGTTCGACCGTCTGCTACCGCAAAATCGACGGCCGGTGGCTGGTCACCCACCAGCACAACTCCGTGCCCTTCGACGGGGAGACCGGCAAGGCGTCGCTTGACCTCGAGCCGTAGTACTCGGTCAAAGGCATCCGCAGAATCACTTCGTCGCGAACACCAGCCCCGCGATCAGCGCCGCCGCCTCTTCCTGCATCGCCGGGATGGCGTGCGAGTAGGTATCGAGCGTGATCGCCACGGTAGCGTGACCGAGGCGCTCCGAGACCACCTTGGGGTGGACGCCTGCCTGCAGAGCGAGGGTGGCGTGGGTGTGGCGCAGGTCGTGCAGGCGGATCCTGGGCAGCATCGCCATCTTGATCTCCTGCCGCCAGTAGCGTGAGACCGACTCGGGGTCGAGGAACTGTCCGTTTTCGCAGGTGAAGACATAGCCTGAGTCGACCCAGCTCTCGCCCCAGTGCTCCTGATCGCGAAGCTGGCGCGCCGCCTGGGCCTTCAGCACCTCGACGGTGCCGGGATCGATGGCGATGACCCGGCGGCCTTTGGCGGTCTTGGGCTCCGAGACCACGACATCGCGCCCAGCGGGGATCAAGGCACGGCGTATCGCGAGCCGTCCGGCCTCGAAGTCGACATCGCCCCAGCGCAGGCCGAGGGCTTCACCGCGTCTCATGCCGGTCATGGCGATCGTGTGCCAGAGGGGGGAGAGGCGCTCGCCTTTTACAGCATCGAGGAAGTTCCGCAGCTCCTCCTTGCTCCAGGTCTTCATCTCTTTGGCGCCGTCGCCCTTGGCGCGCGGCGGGTCTGCGGCATCGAGCGGGTTGCGCGAGAGCTGGCCCCAGCGCACGGCGTCCTTGCAGGCTTTGTGCAGGCAGGCGTGGACGTGGTGGATGGTCTGGGGCGAGAGGCCCTTCTTGCCGTCCAGTCCTCCGCCTTCGGCGAGCCTGGCGTAGAGGGCGTTGACCTGGCCGCCGGAGAGCTTCTGCAGCTTCACGGCGCCGATGTGCGGCGCGATGTGGCACTCGACATGCTGCACGTAGGAGTTGTAGGTCGAGGGCCGGATCGTGGCCTTCACCGCCGGTAGCCACTCGTTGGTGAGGTACTGCTTCAGGGTCGCTTTGGTCGGAGCGGTGTAGGTCTGCTGCTCGACTGCCACCAGCAGCTTGTTCATGGCCGCCTGGCAATCCTTCTGGGTGGCAAAGCCGGCCTTGGTCTCGCGGCGGCGCTCGTCTGTCTCGTGCAGCGCGCCGCCACAGGCTGGGCAGTTCGTCTTCGGTCGGCGCTCGACCCAGAAGCGCCGCTTGCAATCGGCGCAGCGCTGCGCTGAGGCCATGCCGATGTCGACGATGTACTCCCAGGAACCGGCACGCTCTTCACCACGGTGGCGGATAGAGCCCCTCACTGGGGTGCCCGCTTTGCGGCGCGTTCGGCGCGCTTGCGGCGCCGCCGGTCACGCTGGCTTTGAGCCAGCGCACAGTTGCGCGAGCAGTAGGCCACCCCACTGGTGCGGTACTGACCCGCCTTGGCGCGGCCTCGCTGGCGCGAGAACAGCTGGCCGCAGGTCTCGTTGGCGCACCGCGCATACGAGGCGCCCTCGGTGATGGCGTTGGCCAGCTGCAGGCAGACCACAGAGACAAGCGTGGGGTGCTCTGTGCCCGGCCTTTCACCCTCGGGCTCCAGCACGACATGGACCTGGAAGGGGTGCAGGACGGCGTTGAGGCCGATGGCCAGCTTGTCGCCGGCCTCGGCAGCAGATGCAGGTGCCGGCGCCAGGCTTTCCCACTGTGCGGCCAGCTCGTCAAAGGAAAGCGAGCCGCGTAGCGCGAGCCAGATGCGCGTCAGGTCGCGCACCGCCACGGCCACCTGACAAAAGCGCCTGAACGGCTCGGAGTCGAGAGAGTCGATCCAGAAGACGGCCTCAAACGCGCGGGCTACGTTGTCGGGGTCGTTCAGGACGCCAAGGTCTCCCCACTGCCGGGCGAACTCCGCGACCGCCGATTTCGAGGTCAGATCCAGGTTCATGACCTCGCGCACGGAGAAGTCCTCGGGAAGCCGGCAGCTGCGCAGGGCGGGCGTTCCTTCCACGTGCGGGATGGTGCGACCCACGTAGCTCTCCGGCAGGGGCACCAGGCCGGGCCATATCCCGATCGCCGGCTGCCTGGCTGACTTTTCTGTCGACACGACGCCTCCCTTCCTAAGTGACTTACGATATTGCTACACATCGGATGATGGACAGTCAAGCCCAAGTGCCCTAGCCTGATCACGAGGCGGCCCGATCGGCAGTGTCCAGCACAGGAGGGACGGGTTATGAACAAACCAGACAAGAGTCGGAAGATGCCACTCACCTTGGCGGCCCTGGGGGACCGCAACACCTGCAGCATCGAGCAGGCCGCGCGCATCCTGGGCGTCGGTCGCAGCACGGCCTATGCCGCAGCTCGCGATGGCTCGCTGCCGACACTGAGGATCTCGCATCGTCTGCTGGTGCCGGTGTCGTATCTCGCCCGCGTACTGCAGGAGACGGTGCCTGCGGGCGAGGCGCAGGTCACCCAGGTTGCCCAGGGCGACCCGCGCTAGGCCATGGAAATCGCATCGTTTCTGGCAAAGCTGCAAAGGGTGCGCAAGGTGGGCCCGTCCTACGTGGCGCTCTGCCCCGCCCACGAAGACCACAACGCCAGCCTGAGCATCGCCGCAGGCCACGAGGGACGCATCCTGCTGCACTGCTGGGCGGGTTGCGAGACGGCCGCCGTGCTTGCCGCCCTCGGTCTGGCCTGGTCTGACCTGTTCCCGGCGAGTCCGCAGTCGCCTCGCCGTCGCCCAAGAACATCCCGTCGCTACTGCCGACGGTCATGACTGAAACAGTGAAACACTCCCCTGCCGGCCTCACCCTTGAGGGCCTCTGTGCAGCCAAGAAGCTCCCGATCGAGCTGTTGCAGGAACTGGGCTGCCGGGATAACCAGCGCAACGGTCGCACGGCGGTGAGCATCCCCTACATCGACGGCGAAGGCAGGACCGTGGCCGTGCGCTACCGCAAGGCGCTTGCCGGCGAGAGTCGCTTCGAGTGGCGCCGCGGCGACAAGGTGTCCCTCTACGGCCTGGCTCGCCTGTTTGCCGCGCGCGGTCTGGGCTGGGTGCTCATTGTCGAGGGGGAGTCCGATGTCTGGACTGCCTGGCACCACGGCATCCCCTGCATCGGCGTGCCGGGAAAGGCGCAGTGGAAAGGCGAGCGAGGCCGGGCCTGGGCCCGGCAGTTGGCTGGCCTGTCCGTCTATGTCTGGCAGGAGCCCGACGCCGAGGTCTTTGGCGAGTCGATCACCCGTGACATCCCTGAGGCGAAGATCATCGTGGCGCCCGACGCCATCAAGGACATCTCCGAAGCCCACCTTGCCGGCACCGATGTGGCGCAGCTCATCGAGCAGCTGCGCGCCACGGCGCTGCCGGCAAGCGAGATTCGCCGTGAGTATCTCAACCAGCGCCAGCAAGAGCTGCACGAGCAGGCTCGTGAGGTGCTCGAAGCCGACGACCCGCTGGAGCTGATCGGTCGCGCCATCGTCGAGAGCGGCTACGGCGGCGACCTGCAGACGGCGCTTGTCACCTACATCGCCGCCACCGGCCGCCTGCTCGCCATGCGCCGCGGTTCCATGCCCGTTCACCTGATGCTCATCGGGCCGCCATCCGCGGGCAAGAGCTTCACCTTACAGACGGTCCTCGCGCTGCTGCCGCCCGAGGCCTATCACGTCATCGACGCCGGCTCACCCCGCGTCATGATCTACGACGACGCCGACCTCGAGCACCGGGTGGTGGTCTTCGGTGAGGCAGACAGCCTGCCGGCCGGTGAGGACAATCCCGCCGCCAGCGCCGTGCGCAACGTGATGACCGACCACTACCTGCACTACGCCACCACGGTGCGCGACTCAGAGACCGGTGAGTTCACGGTGCTTGAGATCGAAAAGCCGGGTCCCACGACGCTCATGACGACTGCCGTCAAGCGCCTCGGGCCCCAGCTCGACTCGCGGCTGTTCATCCTCGAGGTCCCCGACGACCAGCGCCAGATCGCCGCAGCCCTGCACATGCAGGCGGCCCTCGAGGTCCAAGGCGGCCCCGCAGGGCCACCGGCGTCCCTGCTGGGCTACCAGGCCTACCTGCAGTCGCGGGCGCCCTGGGTTGCCGTGGTGCCCTTTGCCGAGGAGCTCGCTGCGCACCTCAAAAGCCAGCCGACCGAGACCCGCGTGGCGCGCGACTTCGCGCGCTTGCTCAGCCTGATCAAAGCCGTCGCTGTCCTTCGCCACCCCCACAGGCGATGCGACGCCTCGGGCCGCCTTGTCGCTGAGGCGGCAGACTACGCCACGGTCTACGGGCTGGTCAACGAGATGTACCGCACGAGCAGCGGCGCCGGTGAGAAGGTGCGCACCGTGGTGGAGGCGGTGCAGGGGCTCCTCCACGATGGTGAAGGTCTCATAAGCGGCAGCGGACGCGAGCCGCACGTCAAGCTGAGCCAGGTGCAGGCACGCCTCGAGTTAAGCAAGGCGTCCTGCTCACGCCGTGTCAAAGCGGCTCTCCAAGGCGGCTGGCTGGTCAACGGCGAGACGCGGAAGGGGTACCCGTTTCAACTGGGCATCGGCGATCCGCTGCCGGCTGAAACGGGACTTTTGCAGCCGCAATGCCTTGAGTGTTCCACCGTTTCAGGACAAACCGCTGGGAATGGTGTGGGGAGAGTCGCGGGTGCAGACGAGCCAGGACCCGACCGGTAAGGGGGTCGGCTACTGGCCGAGGCCCTGGCAACCTCGCTGCCTGGTCTCTCGCAAAGACTCCCATATTGGCCGTTTGCAATGCCACAAAAGCATTTCGCTTGCTGCCACAAAAAGCCGCGGGTGACGCTCGCCGTAGCCTTCTTGTGAAACCACACAAGGAGACCCCATGAGCGCAGAGCAGCATCTCAAGGTCGAGTGGTGGCCCACGCAGCGGGTCACGCCCTATCCCCACAACCCGCGCCGCCTGGCAGCGGGCGCCGCGGCCAAGGTGGCGGCCAGCCTGACGGAGTTCGGCTGGCGCCAGCCCATCGTGGTCGACCAAGACGGCGTGGTGATCGCCGGCCACACACGCTTGCTGGCCGCCCAGAGCCTGGGCCAGGAGAGCGTGCCGGTACACGTCGCCAGCGGTCTCTCCGCGGCGCAGGCAAAGGCCTACCGCATCGCCGACAACCGCACGGCCGCCGAGAACACCTGGGACCTTGAGCTCCTGCCCCTCGAACTCGACGAGCTTTCCGCCCTGGACTGTGACCTCGGCCTGCTGGGCTTTGAGGCCGACGAGCTTGCCGGCCTGCGGTCGCTGCCGGCAACCCAGGGTCTCACCGACCCAGACGAGGTGCCCGAGCCGCCGGCCGATCCCATCGTCAAGCCCGGTGACCTCTGGCTGTTGGGATCCCACCGCCTGCTGTGCGGCGACGCGACGGTCCCTGCAGACGTCGAGCGCCTGATGGCCGGCGAGCGCGCCGTGCTGATGGCCACAGATCCCCCGTATCTCGTCAACTACGACGGCGGCAACCATCCCCAGACCTGGAACAAGGACGGCAGGAAGGTCTCTTCCGAGGAAAAGACCAAGCACTGGGATACCTACAGCGACCCCGACCAGGCATCGTCGTTCTTCCGTGACTTCCTGGTGGCGGCCTGTGCACAGGCGCTTGTGCCTGACGCTGCGATCTATCAGTGCTTTGGCATGATGCGCGCCGACCTGGTGCTGGCCGCCTGGCGCGCGGCCGGCCTGCTGCCCCATCAGGTGGTGATCTGGAAAAAGAGTCGGCCGGTGCTCACCCGCTGCTGGTTCATGTATGACTTCGAGCCCATCATGGCCGGCTGGCAGAAGGGCAACATGCCCGCCCTGAAGCCACCCAGCAACGAGCGCTGCGTCTGGGAGATCGGCAGCACCGAGGGCGTCGAGGACGGTGTGGCCGGCACGCACCCGACCATAAAGCCGGTGGCGCTGATCCGCCGCCCGATCGAGTGGCACACCAGGCCCGGCGGTCTGCTCTACGAGCCCTTCAGCGGTTCGGGCACCGCCATCATCGCCGCCGAGACCAGCGGCCGACGCTGCAATGCGCTCGAGATTGCCCCGGCCTTCTGCGAGGTGGCGTTGCGGCGCTGGCAGGCCTTCACGGGCAAGGAGGCCACCCTGGACGGTGAGGGCGCCACCTACGCCGAGGTCGCCGCCGGGCGCAGGGGGTAAGAGATGCTTGCCATCAACCAGTGCGCCGTCTGTTCGGCGCAGCTGCAGCGCTCGCGGCGAGGGCGGCCGCGCCTGTACTGCAGCGATGTCTGCCGCGACCGCGCGCGGCGCGGTCGCGAGGAGCGAGAGTGCGCCGGGCAGCTGCTGTCGTTCGGCGAGATCGATCCGGCCAATGGGACCCAGGCAGCCTGTGACGTCGAGGAACTCATGAGCTGCGTCCCGGAGCTGCCCGGCGATCCCGACGAGGCGGTCGTCGAGGCCATTCTGCGCGCCCGCCAGGCGGCGGCGAGCTTCGGGGCAGCGGCGCGGCGGGCGCGCCCTCAGCTTGCCTACCGCTGTTGCCGGGCAGCCGACGAGATCGCCGCCGTGCTGCGGCGCCAGTTCACTCCGTGAGGGGCCGCAAGCCCGATCCCGCGGCGGCGCGGCGGGGCACCTCACACCACGGCACAAAGACAGCCGAGCTTGCTCCCATCGAGTACTCGGGGGCGATCTCGGCCCGTCAGGCACTTGCCCTGCGACTCCCGCAGGCCCTGCCGCACACCAAGGCAGTGCGCGAGCTTTGGCAGCAGATCGTGCTGGAGGTGGCCCGCCACGAGCTGCGCGCAGGCGACCTGCTCACCGCCGAGTCGCTTGCCATCGCCAAGTATCGCCAGCTGCAGGCCGGACTGTTCGTGAAGAAGTACGGCATCATGATCCGCGGTCCCCACGGGCCGATGAAGAACCCGATGTTAAAAGAGGAGCGCGACCAGGCTCTGGTGGCCGACCGTCTGCTGCAGCGCCTCGGCCTCTCGCCGGAGGCGCGCCTGCGCATGAACCTCATTCAGGTCGCCGGCCTGTCGATGCTCGGTGTGTTGCGCAAGGAGTTGGACGCCTCAGTCGAGGCAGATATGGCGCAGGAGGGCTTCTGGGACGGTTATGAGATCGTCGACGAGGGCGGGTAGTTCTCGGAAGGTGGCCGGTGCGTCGGCGGCTTGTCGGCGAGAGCGCCACGTGCAGCGAAAGAGGGGCCTCTGCAGGGTCTACAGTCCTGTCGCTTTAGATCTGGGATGGCTGCGATATAGTCGCTGCCCCTGGATGTAAGGAGCCAGATTCCCCCTCGCCTCCAGGCGCCTTCGTGGGACCGCGTGTGCGGCGGGGTAAGGTGTCTGCCCCAAAGTGAACACCCGCTTGGCGCTCCGGCCTGAACCCATCGCCATACCGTGCTCGGCGTTGCCACCGCTGTATACGTGCAACGGCACCTCTCGGAGTTGTCGTGGGCATACTGCGCCGTCGACCGGGGAGCTTGGAGGGTGCACCTGACTGACTGAGGGACGTCAAGCGGGCGTAGGCCGGGGTCCTCTGTGAGGTCCCGGATTACGGTGTGGGAGAAGCCAAGAGAGCGCCGAAGCTCTGCAATGGTGCTCATCGACCTGGAGGGACAATGAAGAGACCCAAGAGTTTCCTGACGCTTGCCCTGGGCGCGACCATGGTGGTCGTCCTCGCGCTCATGTTTGCCACCACCGCGAGCGCCTTTGCCTCGGGCTGGGGCGGGCACTCGCAGAAGGACCTGTTCGTACAGACCAACAACACGAGTGCCAACTCGATCATGGTCTACCAGCGCGCCTGGAACGGCACGCTCATCCTGGCCGGCACCTACACCACCGGCGGCATGGGCGGCGTAGCGGCCGGCGCTGCCGCAGACCCGCTCGCCTCGCAGGGCTCGCTTGCCAGCGCCGACCACGGCCGTGTGCTTCTGGCGGTCAACGCCGGCAGTAACACGGTCTCGCTCTTTCGCGTGCGCGGTGACAAGCTGATGCTCAAGCAGGTCATCGCCTCGGGTGGCACCTTCCCAGTGAGCATCGCCGTGCATGGCAACCTGGTCTACGTGCTGAACGCCGGCGTCACCCCCGTCACCGTTCCCGGCGCTAGCTCTGTGCAGGGCTTCTGGCTTGTCGGCAGCCACCTCGCGATGATCCCCGGGTCGAGCCGCACGGTTGGCCCGACGATCACTAGCGAGCCCTTCTACCTCGCCTCGCCGGGCATGGTCGGCTTCAGCCCCGACGGTGCGCGCCTGGTCGTTGCCACCAAGTTCAGCGGCAGCCTGATCGACGTCTTCAGCGTCGGCCGCTGGGGCATGCTGAGCGCCACGCCAATGGCAAACCCCACGGCGC
Source organism: uncultured Thermoleophilia bacterium (assembly GCA_964519555.1). Classification (GTDB taxonomy): domain Bacteria; phylum Actinomycetota; class Thermoleophilia; order UBA2241; family UBA2241; genus Bog-752. Next base: position 3,213 of record CAZFJE010000047.1, on the reverse strand, counting down.
CGACTGCTGGGCATGTGCCCTTCGCTTTCAGCTTCGACCCCTGGGGCCGGCTCGTCGTGGTCCAGGTCGGCGACTCCGGCATCAGCAGCTACGCCTTCAAGCCCAACAACAGCCTCGCCTACATCAGCTCGGCCAATGACACAAAGGACGCGGTGGCGGCCTCCTGCTGGATCAGCCGCGCCGGCCACTACTACTTCGTCTCCAACGCCGGCAGTGCCAACCTCAGCATCTACCGGCTCAACCACGGCATGGCCAGCCTGGTCGGCGCCATGCCGACCACGGCCGCGGCCGGCACCACCGACTCGGTGACCACCCGCGACGGGCACTTCCTCTACGTCGAGTGCGGCGGCGCTGGCGTGGTCCTCGCCTACCGCATCCATGGTGATGGCAGCCTGAGCCTGATCCAGACCGTCACGGGATTGCCGATCCCGTTCGAGGGCATCGCTCTCAACTAGAGCAGTCGAGGAAGCTGTGGCGGCCCGCACGCCCGGGCCGCCACAGCGGGCCCGTGGTGCCGTGGGTGCTCTAGCTCACCGGCGCCTCGGCCGGATAGTCGCCGTTTTGCTCCCAGTAGCCCTGCGCCCGTGTCGCTGTGACCTCGAGACGCACGACCCACTTCACGTTCTTGTAGCCCAGCTGCGTGGGGATGACGAGGCGCAAGGGGCCGCCGTGAGCCGGGGGCAGCGCCGCGCCGTCGAGTGAGTCGGCCAGCAGGGTCTCGGGTGCCTGGGCCTCGACCAAGGTGAGACTGTCCGAGTAGCTGCCGCCGTAGGCGTGGAAGGTGACGAACTGACCGGCGGCCTGCGGCTTGGCCAGGTCCAGCAGGTCGGCGACACGTACCCCTTCCCAGCCGAGATGGTCGACGCTCCAGCCCTCGACACAGTGGAAGTCGCGTGTCTCTTGAGTGCGCGGCAAGGCCAGCCAGGCGCTGTGCTCGAGACGCTGCGGGCTGTCCACGAGGCCGTCGACAGTGACCACCCAGCTCGGTGCGGCGACCTTCGGCGGCCCGCTCTCGATGTTCAGGACCGGGAAGTCCCCCAGGGGGCTGGCCGGTCCTGATCCGGCGGAGCGGGAGCCTTTGTGCGCGAGGTCAAGGCCGGCGATCACGGCCGCCACGGCTCCGGCACCGAGCAGCAGGAACCAGCGCCGGTTGAGGCGCAGTCGCGGCGGTTCGCCGGAAGCGACGGCGGCTTGCCCGCCGAGATCTTGTCCCCGATCCAGTGACGGTCTGGGCACCGCTGCCGCAGCAGTCTGGGGCGCAATGGTCGGCCGCACCAGGCGAGCAAGCATTTCGCCGACGCGGCGCCGGTTCAAGACGATGTGCGCTACAACGGCCGCCGTCAGCACGAGGGCGCTCCACTCATGGATGGCACGCCACGTCAGCAGAGAGATCCCGAAGGCCGGGAGGAGCTGCCCCGGTATGTATAAGACCAGGCCGCTTACGACCGTCAGGGCGAAAGCCGCCGTGGTGAGCGCCGCGACGACGAGCTGGGTTGTGAGTCTTCTCATGATTCCTTGCAGTGGCCGCTGCTACGATACCCTTCCTAGCCATCGTTACAATCGCCGGAGCCGGTCTCCGATCCCGCGCAAGGGCGGTGCTGTCTTGCGGGTAGTCGGCTTCGCTCGCCAGCTGGCGCCCACCACCAGACGGTGGTGCTCTCCCCGTGGGACCGCTTGGATTGGTTACTCGCTGACGCCGATAGCTCGGCGATGCACAAGCGCGCGATTGCCAAGCGTAGCTCGCCTAGTCTCAGTCCGTCGGCATCTCGTCGGCGGCGATGCCTGCGTGCTGCAGTTTCGCGAGCCGCACAGAAGTGGCTGACCTATGCAGCGGTCGCTGCAGGTCGATAGACCGCGAGGTCTGTCAGGCAGTGCGCCCGCATGCCGTCGCACGATCAGGCGGCGAAGTGCTCCTCGGCGTACCTGCGAAGCTCCTCTTCCTGTGCGGAGTCGAGGTCCAAGATCGCGTCGGCCACTTCGTCGCCGGGGATGGCGGGCTTGTAGACGTAGGCGATGGCGCTGCGGTCCTGGGAGAGCAGCCCCTTCTTAACGAGGTTGTTCATGACCGTCATGACGGTCGTGTAGGCGATCCGGCGCTGCTCGCGCAGGGTCTCATAGACGTCACGTACCGTGACCTGCTTGTGCTCCCAGATGATGGCGAGGATATCGGCTTCCAGCGAACCTATCCCCATGAAAGGAGTGCCCTTGGTGCTCCTGAGCCATTTCAGGTTGGTGGTCATGTCTGCCTCTCGTGCGGACTTTTGTCTCGCCTGTCGCGTGCTCCTGCGAAAACAAGACGAAGACGAGTCGTCTTCATACGTGCAATTACCGCAGTATGCGGACAGCGAATCCCTCGCTCGTGCTCCTCTGGGTGTCTGCCGGTCTGCCATGCCCGGTTGCAGCGCCGCGCTTGCGCAGGTAAGTTCCCTGCCATGAGCGAGGCCGACCCCAATCCCGCCGCCACAGACGCGGTCCTGCACCTCTACTTCTTCCTGCTCTCAGACGCCTATCGCGAGTATGAGAACGAGGAGGTGCGCTGCGAGTGCTACGCCCAGGCGCAGTTCCACTTCGACGACGGCGTGAAGTTCATCGTCGATGCCAGCGGCGAGGAGTTTGCAGTCGACCACCCGTTGTGGGGTGCCTACGCCGAGAAGATCGCCGAGGTCGAGGCGCGAGTGGTCCACGCCGAGGAGCGCAAGAAGGAGCGCCTCGCCGCACTGAAGGGCGTACGGCTGGGCTTCGAGCGTTTCTGTGCAGAGCACGCTATCGGCGGCGGTGAGCACCTCGTTGAGCTCGGTCTGATGTCACCCGCCACGCTGCCGGTGCTCCTGCGCTCCCCTGAGGTAGCAAGCGACCCCGAGACCGCCGAGGAGACCCAGCGGCTGCTGAACGACGAATGGCGGCGCCTCGTGGGCCAAGTGGAGCAGTCGAAGCCCTAGCCGGGCGGGTCGGGCTCGGGGAGTCACGCCGCGTGGCGTCCGCTATCGGCTCCGGGGCCGACTCCCAGGTGCCGGCGTACGACGGCGACAAGCGACAAGACTGCTCGTCGCAGCCACCAAGTCCTCCATCACGTCGTAGGGAAGCCCGAGCATTAGCATGCTCGCCACAACGGCGCGGCAGCCCAGGGACACGCGTTTGCCCGGTCTCGTAGGTGCGCACGCGGTAGGTGCGCACGCGGCCGGTGCGCATCTGGCCGGCCCGGTCGAGTCTCCC
>CAZFJE010000046.1:0-19875 GCA_964519555.1 uncultured Thermoleophilia bacterium | reverse complement strand
TCTTGACGCGCGTCGGCGAGCCGCGCAGGCCGACCATCTCGCGCTCGGCCTCGATGGCGGCGGCGTCCCAGAGCACGATCTTGGCACGGCACACGGGGCGGCCGTCGCCGGCGATCATGCAGACCTCGGAGTCGTCGGCGTCGGGGTCGAGGTAACTGTCGTCGTAGCCCGGCATGGCTTCGGCCACCGCGTTCTTGTAGGTCATGACGAGCTTCACGCTGGGCGGCCGCGGGTCGTTGGCCTCGCCTGTGACGGTGAGCAGGGCGGGCAGTGGGGCGTGCAGCGTCTCGGTGCCGTCTTCGACCGTGCGGGTGGCGGTGATCGAGCCGGGGTCGCTCGGCGGGGAGCCCGGCGGCACGATCGCCTCGACGCGGCTCACGCCGGTGATCTGCGGCAGGGCGAGCTTTTCGGCGATCTGCGGGCCGACCTGCGCCGTGTCGCCGTCGATGGCCTGCCGGCCGCACAGCACGAGGTCGGTCTCGCCCAGGTGGTCGATCGCCCGCGCGAGCGCGTAGCTCGTAGCCAGCGTGTCGGCGCCGGCGAAGGCCCTGTCGGAGAGCAGCACGACCTCGTCGGCGCCGCGAAACAGCGACTCGCGCAGCACCTGGGCGGCCGAGGGCGGTCCCATGGTGAGCACGGTCACGCGGCCGCCGCAGCGCTCCCTGAGGCGCAGACCCAGTTCGAGAGCGTTCAGGTCTTCGGGATTGAAGATCGCCGGCAACGCCGCGCGGTTGACGGTGCCGTCGTCTTTCATGGCGTCGCCGGTCACGTTGGCGGTGTCAGGGACCTGCTTGACCAGGACGACGATGCGAAGTGCCTGTTCGGACAATGCTCCCTCAGACGTTCTCTCTATGAAGGACCGAGCCGGTACGGTACCAGAAAGTGAGGGGCCCGCGAAATATGGCGCGTTTGACCTTGCCAGAGGGCGACCCTAGCATGGACCTCAGCCCGACCATGGACCCGCTCATCGCACAGCTCCCGCGCAAGCCGCGTCTGGTCGTCTCGACGCCGCGCCGCCGCCTGCGCGCGGCCGCGCCGCCCGCACTGCGCGTCGCTCTGTTCGCCGTCGTGCTGCTCGTCGCCGTGGTCGCGACCGCGCTCGAGGCGTCCACCGCGAGCGCCACCGCGTCGTCCACGAGCGCCGCGTCGTCCACGAGCGCCGCGCCCGATGCCGTGGTCGTCGCGCCGCACGGCTACACCGACGCCGACTCGCTCATCGCCGCCCTCGCTCGCGCTGGTGCGCGGCCAGCCATCGTCTACTTGCCGCGCGCCGCTCTTGCGCGCGTCTCGGCCGCGGAAGCGGTGCGGCTGCGCGCGCTGGGCTATGCCGTGCTGCGGGCGGGCGCCGCGGCGCCGTCCGGCGGGCCCGGCCCGGCCGCCGCCCTGGCCGCCCTGAACAGCATGACTGTCGGCGCCGCAGCGGCCGGCGGACACGCGGCCGACATTCCAGCCGACCTGCCGTCGCTTGCCGCCGACCTTAAGCTCTCGTCCACTGCGGGCGCGACGAGCCAGACAGCCCAGGGGCTGGCCGCTCCGGCGATCCTCGGCCGCTTCGCCACCGTGCAGACGGCGACCGCGCCCATGGCCTACGCCGCCGGCACCGTCGCGGTCAGCATCATCTTTCCGCAGAGCACCAAGGCCGCCCCTAAGCACAGCGAGAGCTGGGCGACTCGTGACCCCGACAAGAAGTACGATCAGCTCGACCCGTCCTATCCGAACCTCACGGCGCGCGAGGGTTACATCGTCGCCGAGGTCACAAAGACCCTGCTGTGGTGGGAGTCCAAGGCGCCGCCCGCGGTGCACCTTACGTTCGTCTTGCCGGCATACGGCAAGCTCGGAGCACCGCGGCAGGTGTCAGTCGCGCGCGAGCCCATCGCCATCGCCTCGACCAACGACCAGGCGTGGCGCCACCCGATCATGGCCAAGTTGCTCAAGCGGGCGGTCGGTGCCGCCGACGCGCCGCCGCCCGAGCGCGCCTACGACAACGCCGTGCGCAAGGCCAACGGCACCGACTGGGCCTTCACGCTGTACGTCGTCGACAGCCTGCACGACGACGCCAAGGCGACCGACGACCCGACGCCCGGCGAGTTCCCCGACGGCGCCTTCGCCTACACGTACTCCCTGTTCGGGCCGTACACCGTGACCACGTACGACAACGCCACCTACACGCCGGCCAACTTCGACGGCGTGCTTGCCCACGAGATCGGCCACGAGTTCGGCGCCCTCGACGAGTACGCGGCCCCAGCCGGCTACCCGAGCTCGGGCAGCCTGTTCTCAGGCTACCTGTGGGTGAAGAACGCCAATGCCACCCAAGGCGGCACGACCCACGACATCTGCATCATGCGCGGCGGCGCCGAGGGCCTCGCAGCCTACCAGGGGACTGCGTACGGGAGCGACCGTTCAGTCGACGGCGGCATCTGCCCGTCGACGCGCGGCCAGATCGGCTGGCGGACTACGCGCAACGACCTGCCCGACGTCGTCGACACGACGCCGACCGTCACGCTCGCCAAGCCGGCCCTGAACGGCAGCGGGGCGACGGTCTCGGGCGTCGCGACAGAACACCCCTGGCCACCCGGCCACAACGCCAAGGGCCGCGCCTTCGCCAAGGGCATCAGCGTCCTCGTGCCGCACGCCCTGCAGTACAGCGTCGACGGCGGCGCCTGGACTGCCGTGACCTCGACGGGCGGCGGCGCCAGGCAGAGCTTCAGCTTCGCCATCGACGCGATCGCGGCGGCCCCGGCGCCGGCCACCACGCGCCACGTCATTTCCGTGCAGGCCACGACCGGCACCACGGCCGCGAGCAGCGTCGTCGCTTGGACCTATCCGACGCCGGTCGTCCTCGGCCTGGCGAGCAGCGCGAAGACGATCGCCCTGGGCGGCAAGGTCAAACTCGCGGTGCATGCCGCCGACGCCGATGCCCCCGCCTACACCATCGGCTTTCTGCCGGGCGTCGCGCTCGTAGGGCGCGCCGGCGCGACGGCGACGAGCCAGGCCGTCGCGATCGGGGCCGGCGGCGGTGGCGCCGTCACGGCCGCCCCACGCTTCACGACCACCTTCCAGGTCGCGCTGACCGCCGGTGCCCCGTCGCCTTTCACCTCGACGGCCACCCCGGCGTCGGTCACCGTGGCCGTCCGCGCCCTGCTCGCGGCCCACGCCGGCGCGCCGTCGGCGACCCGCGTCGTGCGCGTGACCGGCAGCTTCCGGCCGCGGCGCGGCGGCGTGCCGCTCCTGTTGCAGCTGCGCAGCACCGGCACGTGGCAGACCGTCACCCAGGGCCGCACGACGGCGGCCTCGAGCTTCAGCCTGGTCTACGCCGCGCGCAAGGGCACCGCGGTCCTGCGCGTGCGCTTCGCCGGCGACGCCCGCAACGCCGCCGCTACGCGGGCGCTGCCGGCGATCGTCGTGCCCTGACCCGTCGTCGGGGTCGCACGCCCGCCACGCCCGACGCCCGCGGCGAGCGTGGCATCTGACCCGCCGGGGTCTCCGCCGGCACCCGTGGGGTACAATCGCCCCATGACCGCACCCGTTCGCGTCCGCTTCGCCCCGTCTCCCACCGGCTACCTGCACCTGGGCGGCGCGCGCACCGCGTTGTACAACTACCTCTTCGCGCGCAAGCGCGGCGGCGACTTTGTGCTGCGCATCGAAGACACCGACCCGTCGCGCTCGACCGACGAGGCCATCGCCCAGATCCTGCGCTCGCTGCGCGAGATGGAGCTCGACTGGGACGAGGGCCCCGAGAAGCCCGGCCCGCACGGGCCCTACCGCCAGACCGAACGCCAGGCGATCTACCGCGAGCACATCGACAAGCTCGTGGCCTCGGGTCATCTCTACACCTGCTTTCACACACCCGACGAGCTCGAAGCCGAGCGCCGCGCCGCCCAGGCCGACAAGCGCGCCTGGGTCTACGGCGGCGCCTGCCGCGATCTCGCTCCCGACGAGGTCGCCCGCCGCAAGGCCGCCGGCGAGCCCTGGACGCTGCGCTTCAAGGTGCGCCCCGGCGCAACGGTCTTCGACGACCTGCTGCGCGGCCCGGTCGAGGTGGCCAACGAGACGATCGGCGACTTCATCGTGCAGCGCTCCGACGGCACCATCATGTACAACCTGGCGGTAGTCGTCGACGACGTCACCATGGCCATCACGCACGTCATCCGCGGCGACGATCACCTGTCCAACACGCCCAAGCAGGTCCTGATCTACGAGGCGCTGGGTGCGCCGCTGCCGCAGTTCCTGCACATGCCGCTGCTCTTCGGCACCGACCGCAAGAAGCTCTCCAAGCGCCACGGCGCCACCAACCTCGAACAGCTCACCGCCATGGGCTTCCTGGTCGAGGTCGTGCGCAACTACCTCTGTTTTCTGTCGACCGAGTTCGACGAGTCGATGATCACCTGGACCCTCGCCGACCTGGTCGAGCGCGTCGAGGTCGAGAAGCTGGGCACGAGCTCCAGCATCTTCGACCCCGAGAAGCTGCGCTGGATGAACGGCCGCTTCATCCGCGCCCTGGCGCCCGCCGACCTGGCAGCGCGTCTGCAGAGCTACCTCGAGCGCATCGGCTTCTACGGCCGGCCGTCGGCGGTGCGGCTGCTCGCGGTCCAGGGCGACGCGGCGCTCGCCCAGTCGGTCGAGCTGGGCGAGCTCGTGGCCATGCCGCCCGGCGACGAGCAGGAGCGCCTGACCGCGCTCATGGCGCCGTTCGTGCAGGAAAAGATGGAGGTGCTCGCCGACTTCGTGCGCCTGGCCGGCTGGATCTTCACGCCGCTGGCCATCTCAGACGAGGCCCGCGAGCGCCTGGTCGCCATTCCTGAGGCGCAGCGCATTCTGGCCGAGGCCGCCGTGTCGCTGGCCGGGCTCGAGCGCTACGAGATCGAGCCGATCGAGGCCGCCGTGCGCGCCCTGCCCGAGCTGCTCGGGGTGAAGCCCAAGGCCGTCTTCGCAGCGCTGCGATTGGGCATGAGCGGGCAAGTCGTCACGCCGGGGCTGTTCGAGTCGCTATGGGCGCTCGGCCGCAACGAGGCGACCGGCCGGCTGGCCGCGGCGGCCGCGCTGCTTTAGAGCCCCACCCGCCCACCGAAACCCAGCAGCGTGGCTCCCACCACCGCCAGCGAGAGCGCCCACCCGGCCACCACGTCTGAGGGAAAGTGGTAGCCGAGATAGACTCGCGACAGGCCGACCCCTACCGCCCAGACCACACCCACGACGAGCGCCGGCACGCGCCAGCGTGTGGGCCACAGCACGACGACGAGAGACGCTGCGAGCCCCGTAGCGCTCATGGTGTGGCCGCTCGGAAACGAATAGCTGCCGAGCGACTGGGGGATCACCTGGGGCCGGGGCCGGGCGAAGACGAGCTTCAAGATGCCTGAGGCCGACATGCTGAGCGCCGTGGCCGTGGCGACGAAGGCCGCCTGCCGGTAGAGCCGGGCGCGCACCAGGAGCACGAGCGCGCAGCCCAGCAGCACGAGCACCAGCCACAGGGCGCCGAGCGTGGTGTAAGCCTCGACGAATGCGCGCGCCGCAGCCTGCTGATGGCGGGCCGCGAGCTGCAGCAGCGAGATGTCCCACGATGGCGTGCCGCCCACGAACACGAGCACGGCGACCACCGCGAACACAGCCGCTGGGACGATGACGAACAGGAGGAGGGTCGTCCAGAAGCGGCGCGTCACTCGGGGCGTCGGCGGGCTCACGGCGGGTAGCGTCACTCCGGCGGGGTCATGGGCGCCGCGGTCAGCGCAGGCCGGCGATCACAGCCGGCAGGTCGCCGAACCGGAACGCGACGGCGTCGCCCGTGGAGACCTGCAGGTCGGACGAGTTGACCCCCACGAAGTGCACCGCGCGTAGCCCGGCAGCCTGCGCGCCGTCGATGTCGGTGCGCTGGATGTCGCCCACGTGGACGGCCTCGTGGGGCGCGATCCCAAGCTCGGCCAGCGGCGTGAGAAAGGCGCGGCGATCGGGCTTTGAGAAGCCGTGCTCGTCGGAGAAGAAGAACGCCGAAAAGTAGCGTTCGAGGCCGTGCAGGCCCAGCACCTGGCGCAGGACTCGCCCGGGGGTGAGAGCCGCGTCGCAGACCACCGCCAGGGCGTAGCGCTCGGCCAGCAGCGGCAGCGTCTCGGGCACCTCGGCGACCGTCTGCGGCGGGCACTCGAGGATGGCCTCTTCGAGCGCGGCGACCACACGGGCGACGGCCTCGCCGGGCAGTTTGATGCGCAGGGCGTGCAGCAGCACGCCGGCCGACTCGGCGGTCGTGGGCGTGCGCTTCTTCTTGAACCAGATCTTGTCGAAGTGGTTCCAGACGTCGTCGAACCCGGCATCGATCTGCGCCGGGTCGAGATGGTAGCCGTAGGGCGCGACGAGCTCCGCCAGCTTGACTGCGCGCACCGTCTCGCGGTCGGGGACGTGAAAGTCGTCCATGAGGGTGTTCCAGAAATCGAGCGTGACGGCGCGGATCATGAGTCAACGATACCCCACGGAGCGGGGCGCCTTGAACTGATTGTCGCAGTAAGCCGAACGGCGGCCGGGCGGGAGCCTTACGCGCAGTAGCGGCGAGCGGCGGCTTCGAGCACGCGCGCCACCAGGCCGACCGAGGCCACGTCGACCCACTCGCCGGCGGTGTGCTCGCCGTCGCCGATGGGGCCGAACTGGGCGCACGGTATGCCGGCTTCGGCGAAGATGCCGGAGTCGGCCCAGCCGATGTCGCCGCGCACGAGCGGTGGGTGGCCGAGCTCGGCTGCGGCTGCGGCGGCGAGCGCCAGCACGACGGGATCGTCGCGGCGCAGCGCGACGGGTTCGCGGCCCACGACCAGGTGGCTGCTGGCGACAAACCGTGAGTCGGCGTCGCGGGCGGCGGCGAGCAGCGCGTCGATCTCGGCGCGCGACTGCGCCACCGACTCTCCGGCGATGAGGCAGCGCTCGACGCCGAGGCGGCAGAGGGCCGGGTAGGCGGGGAGCTGCGTGCCGCCGGCGATGGTCGCGGCGTGGATGGAGCCACGCCCGTAAGAAGCGTGCGGCCGCGCGTCGAGCTCGCGGTCGAGCGCGGCGATGCCGGCCAGCGCGGGCCCCAGCAAGGCGATGGCGTCGACGCCCTTTTCGGGCTCGGCGCCGGCGGCTTCGACGCCGTGGCTTTCGAGCTCGAACCAGGTGAAGCCGCCGTGTTCGACCGTGACGTCGAGGTCGGTGCGCTCGGGCAGGATGGCGGCGGAGGGCCGGTAGCGCGCCACCATGTCTTCGGCCCCGAAGCTCTCCCACTCCTCGTCGGCGCAGCCGGCCACGAGCAGGTCGCCGCGCAGCGGCGACCTGCCGCCGGCCGCGCGGGCCTCGGCGGCAAGGCGCTCGGCGACGGTCACGGCGGCCGCTATGCCGGCCTTCATGTCGTTGCTGCCGCGGCCGTACAGACGGCCGTCGCGCAGCTGCGGGATGAACATCTCGGGGGCGCCGCCGACCACGTCGAGGTGGCTGACGAGCATGAGGGTGGGCGCGTCGTCGGCCGCCTCGACATCGTTGCGCCAGGCGTCGCCGGGTGCGCCCGCGGTGCGCTCGCCGTCGCGCCCGTGGCCGGGCAGCGTGGCGACGAAGTTCGGTCGCCCCGGACGCGGTTCCCAGACGTCGACCGCAAGCCCGGCGGCGCTGAGGCGGCGGGTGAGGAAGCGCACGAGCGCTTCCTCACCCGCCGCTCCGGGCACGAGGCCGGGGTTGGTCGAGTCGATCGCGACAAGGTCGCTGAGCAGTCTGATCAGGTCTTCGTCGGACGGTCGCACCGCGGCAACTCCTGTAGCAGTCGTAAGTCCCTATGCTAACGTTAGCACACCGGTCGTGAGGGGCCGGGAGGGGTACGAAAGGAGCCTTCATGACCGGGATTCCCATGGCGAAGCGTGGGCTTGCGCGCTATGCAGCATGTTGCCTGCTCGCCGTCGCCGCCTGCGCGCTGCTGCTGGCCGCGTGCGGCGGCTCGTCGAACACCAGCAGCGGCGGCAGCACGAGCGGCGCCCAGACCACGACGCCGCAGCGTGGCGGCACCTTGGTCGTCGCTTTCCAGAACGAGCCCCAGACGCTCGACCCCGCGATCGACTTCGAGGGCAACGGCTGGGCCATCGAACATGCCATCTTCGGCAACCTGCTGAACTACAGCACGGGCCCGGGCGCCGCCGGCACGACGATCATCCCGGACATGGCGACCGTGGTGCCGACCGTGGCAAACGGCGGCATCACCAACGGCGGCAAGACCTACATCTTTCACATCAGGCCGGGCATCAAGTTCGCCCCGCCGGTGAACCGCGAGGTCACCGCGGCAGACTTCGTCTACAGCTTCCAGCGCATGATGAGCCTGCCCACCGCCCCAGCCAAGGGCTACTACACCGGCATCGTCGGCCTGCAGCCGTTCCTCGACGGCAAGGCCAAGACCATCACGGGCTACAAGGCGACCGGCAGGTACACCCTCGAGGTCGACCTGCAGAAGCCGATCGCCACGTTCCTCAACATCATGGAGATGCCCTTCGGCGCGCCGATGGCAAAGGAGTGGGTCGCGAAATGGGGCAAGCAGGTCGGCAGGCACCCGCTGGGCACCGGTCCCTACGTGGCCGACCACTGGACGCCCAGCCAGGACCTGCTCCTCAAGCGCAACACCAACTACACGGGTACCACGGCCGGCTACCTCGACGCCATCGACTTTCAGTTCTCGATCACCCCGACGACCGCCGTGCTCAAGGTGCAAAGCGGCGACGCCGACCTGCTCGGCAACTACATCCCGCCGGCCAGTTATCCCAGCCTGATCGTCAACCCACAGTGGAAGAGTCAGGTGGTCGAGGAGCCCGCCATCGCGCTCGACTACCTGTTCTTCAACCAGACGGTCAAGCCGTTCAACAACGTGGCCGTGCGCCGGGCGCTGGCGTGGGCGATCGACCGCGCCAAGCTCGTCAAGCTGCTCTCGGGCACCGGGTTGCCGCTCAACCAGATCTACCCGGCCGGCCTGCCCGGGCACGTCGCGGGTGCCGCCGGCGACTTCTACGGCTACAACCCCGCCAAGGCCAAGCAGATGCTGGCGGCGGCCGGCTACCCCAACGGCTTCACCACGACGCTGTATTCGCACAACGTCGCGCCCTGGCCTACCGTGATCCAGTCGATCCAGTACGACCTCTCGCAGATAGGCGTCAAGACGAACATCAAGCTGCTCGACGAGCCGTCGTACTGGACGCTGATCGGCAAGAAGGGCGCCGTCGGCATGGGTCTGAACGACTGGTGGATGGACTACCCCGACCCGTTCGACTACATCATCAGTCTGTTCAGCAAGAGCTCGGCGATCGACGAGGGCACCAATCCGAGCTTCTGGTGGGACCCCAAGGTCGAGACCGCGCTGGCAAACGCCCAGGTCATGACCGACCCTGCCGCGCGCCTTGTGAAGTTCCAGCAGATGCAGTCGTACATCATGAGTCAGGCGCCGGGCGTGCCGCTGTATCAGGAGACGGTGACCACGCTGCATTCCAAGCGCACCGGCGGCATCTACCTGCACCCGGTGTGGATCTTCGACTTCGAGCACTACTGGATCAACAAGTAGCGCGCGCGGCGGCGGGCGGCTGCAAGCCGCCCGCCGCCGCGTTCCGGGCGGCCGTGGTACCGTGAGGCCATGAAGGTCCATCTTGTGGACGGCACCTACGAGCTCTTTCGCAGCCACTTCGGCGCCCCGCGAAGGAAAGCTCCCGACGGCCGTGAGGTCGGCGCCACGGTCGGCCTCCTCAGAAGTCTCCTCGCGCTCCTTTCAACGCCGGGCGTGACGCACGTCGCCTGCGCCTTCGATCACGTCATCGAATCCTTCCGTAACGACCTGTTCCCGGGCTACAAGACCGGAGAAGGCGTCGATGCGGACCTGCTGGCTCAGTTTGCCCTGGCGGAGAGGGCCGTCGTCGCGCTGGGCATGGTGGTCTGGCCCATGGTGGAGTTCGAAGCCGACGATGCCCTGGCTGCCGGTGCGGCTCGCTTCGGCGGTCGGCCGGGAGTCGAGCAGGTCGTCATCTGCTCGCCCGACAAGGACCTGGCACAAGCGGTATCCGGGGTGCGGGTCGTCTGCTGGGACCGCCGCCGCGGCAACGTCCTGGACGAGGACGGCGTGGTGCAGAAGTTCGGCGTTAGGCCGCACTCGATCCCGGATTGGCTGGCGCTGGTGGGCGACTCCGCCGATGGCTATCCGGGGATCCCCGCGTGGGGCGCCAAGTCGGCCGCCGCGGTCCTTGCGCGAGTCGATCATCCGGAGTCCATCCCGGCGGATCCGCGCCGCCTGGGCCTTCCCCTGGCGCGTGCCTCTCGCCTTGCGGAGAGCCTGGCGACCCACCGCGAGGAGGCTTTTCTCTACCGGCGCCTGGCCACGCTCCGGGTCGACGTCCCCCTAGAAGAAGTGCTTGCCGACCTTGAGTGGCGAGGCGCCCGGGCGGAGCTCGCGGAGGTCTGCCGGGGATTGGGCGACGAGGCACTTCCGCTGCGCCTCACCAGACACCGCGACCCATAGACGGGAGACCAGCGGCCCGAAGGCCGGCGCCGGACATCGACATCATCGTCGTGGCGCGGCCTTTTGCCCTCGAGCCGCTCGCTGGCCGGGGCCTTCGCCATGGTCGTGCTTGGCTAGAGCGTCCTGGTGACCTTGTCCAGGCCGCGCGGCCTGTCGGGATCGTAGCCGCGGGCCGCGGCCAGGTGGAGTGCCAGCAGCTGGCCGGGCACGATCGCGACGAGCGGCGACAGCGGTTCGGGCACCGCTTGCGGCAGGCAGAGGCCGCGCCGCTTGCCGCTCTCGCCGCCCTTGTGCGCGTCTGCCACACCTTCGTGCGTGTCCTCCACGACCACAAGCTCGGCCTTACGCTCCAGCAAGTCGCGCTCGAGTTGCCGCATGGCCGGCAGCGCGCGCCCCGCGAGCGAGAACAGCAGCGCCGGGTAACCCGGCTCGACCATGGCGATGGGGCCGTGCATGAGGTCGGCCGCCGAGTAGGGCATGGCGGCGATGTACGAGGTCTCCTTGAACTTGAGCGCGGCTTCGAGCCCCGTGGCGAAGTTGTAGCCGCGAGCGGCCACCAGCAGGCGCTCGCTGAAGCGCAGCCACTGGGCGACCTCGGCGACCTCGGCGTCGAGCGACAGCGCGGCGCGCATGGCGCCGGGCACGTCGTCACGCAACGCGCACAGCAACGCCGCGTCGTCGCTCCAGGTAGCCCAGAACAGGGCGAGCACGGCGAGCTGGCTGGTGAAGGTCTTGGTCGCCGCCACCGCGCGCTCGCGGCCGGCGTGGGTGGCGAGCACCGTGTCGGCCTGGCGCGCCAGCAGGCTGTCGTCGTCGTTGGTGATGGCCACGGTGAAGGCGCCGGCGCGGCGCGCGTGGGCCACGTACTCGGCCACGTCGGGCGTCTCGCCGCTCTGGCTTACGCCCACCACCAGACACTCGCGCAGGTCGAGCGGCGTGTCGTAGACGGTGGACGAGCTGGGTACGGCGAGGCCGGCGGGCAGCCCCGCGTGGATCGTGGCCAGGTACTTGCCGTAGACCGCGGCGTTGTCGCTGGTGCCGCGCGCGGCGTAGAGCACGAAGCGCGCGCCGGCGGCGCGCGCCGCGGCCGCGGCCTCGCGGTAGGGCGCGCGGTCGGCGGCCAGGCGCGCCACGATGTCGGGCTGTGCGAAGATCTCGTCGCGCATGAAGGTCATGGGCCGCCTCGTCTCACGCTTGTCGGTCGGCACGCAACTGGCTAGGATGTGCGTCACACTGAGCATACAGAGTATACCAAGTGGGCGCACCGGCGAGTCGTTGGCGCGCCCGCCGGCGAGCGGTCAGGAGCAGATGCCCATGGACTTTCCAGCGCGCTACGAAGAACGGATGCCGCGTTCGCGCGAGCTGTTCGAACGGGCTCGGCGCATCGTGCCCGCCGGCGCGGGCAGCAGCGCCCGCACCTTCAAGTTCGGCTGGACGCCCTACCCGCCGTTCATCGCTCAGGGCCTGGGCGCGCGCATGACCGACGTCGACGGCCACGAGTACCTCGACTACCTGCTCGGCCTCGGGCCCATGATCCTGGGGCATCGTCACCCGGTGGTCACCAAGGCCGTGCAAGACGCGGTAGCCGACCTGGGCACCTGCTTCGGCGTGCCCTACGAGCTCGAGATCGAGGCCGCCCAGAAGGTCGTCGACGCCGTGCCCAGCCTCGAGATGGTGCGCTTCACCAACTCGGGCAGCGAGGCCGTGGGCACCGCGGTGCGCCTGGCGCGGGCCGTCACGGGCCGCCGCCTGCTGGTGCGCTTCGAGGGCCACTACCACGGCTGGCAGGACGTCGTGTACTGGAGCAACCACGTCGACCCTGCCGAAGCCGGCCCGGCCGACCACCCGCGCCCGGTGGCCTCGGGCCCGGGCGTGCCGCAAGAGCTCGCCGACACGCTGGTCGTGCTCTCGTGGAACGACCTCGGCGGCTTTCAGCGCCTCATGGACGAGCGCGGCGACGAGATCGCCGCGGTCATCACCGAGCCGGCCATGTTCAACACCGGTTGCATCCTGCCGCGACCGGGCTACCTCGAGCTGCTGCGCGCCGAGACCACCAAGCACGGCGCCATCCTCATCTTCGACGAGGTCATCACCGGCTTTCGCTTCTGCCGCGGCGGCGCCCAGGAGTGGTACGGCGTCATGCCCGACTTGACGACCATGGCCAAGGGCCTGGGCGGCGGGTTCCCGGTCGCCGCCATCGGCGGCACGCGCGCCGTCATGGGCATGATCGACGACGGCCGCTACTCGCACTCCGGCACCTACAACGCCAACGTGGTGCAATGCGCCGCGGTGTCGGCCACCATGGACGTGCTCGCCGAACCCGGCCTGTATGAGCGCCAGCGCGCCGTTGGCGACCGCCTGGCCCAGGGCCTGCGCGACCTGGCCGCCCAGCACGGCATCCCCGTGCAGGTCGAGGGCCTCGGTACAGTCTTCCAGCTCTGGTTCAGCGAGCGTCCCATCCACGACTGGCGCGAGGCCCGCGCCAACGCCGACGAGGCGCGCTTCACGCGCTGGTGGCAGGAGATGCTGCTGCGCGGCGTGATCTTCCACCCGAGCCAGTTCGAGAACCTCTTCGTGAGCCTCGTGCACAGCGACGCCGACATCGATCAGACCCTCGCCGCCGCCGCCGAGGTCTTCCCCATACTCGCCGCCGAGAGCGGCGCCAGGTAAGGGCGGCGCAGATGGCGGGCTCGCCTGGGGAGCGGCCTGAACGACAGCCGGCGCGCCGCAGGGCGCCGGCGCGATCGGCACGAACGCCGCGCGCGCCGGCGCTCCGGCGCCTGCGTTACGAGGACGTCATGGCGCAGGTCGAGCGCCTGATCGCCGAGCAGCAGCTCGGCCCGGGCGACCTGCTGCCCAGCCGGGCCGAGCTCGCCGCTGCCGCCGGCGTGAGCCTGATCACCGTGCGCCGTGCGCTCGCCGAGCTCGAACAGCAGGGCCGCGTGCATAGTCACCAGGGTGTGGGCACGTTCGTCGCCCGCCCCCGCCTGGTGAGCGAACCGGCCCGTGCCGGCGGCCTGCTCGGCACGCTGGCCGAAGAGCACGGCGCGCACGAGATCACCACCAAAGTCGTCGGCGTGCTGCGCGGCCGGCCGTCGGAGACGCTCGCTCACGCCCTTCAGCTGGGCCCCGGCGACGACGTCTGGCAGGTGCAGCGGCTGCGCGTGATCGACGGTCGCCCCATGATCGCCGAGCTGGCCGTCATTCCCGTGAGCCTGGCGCCCGGCCTCGACGCGCGCACCGCCGAGCTTGCCGACTCGCTCTACCGCCTGCTTGCCCGCCGCTACGGGCTCGACGACGACTACGAGGAGCAGTTCCTCGAGGTCGTCGCCCCCAACGCCGACGAACGCCGGCTCCTCGAGCTCGGCCGCGGCGACCAGGTGGTTCGCCTGCGCGGCGTGAGCTTCGACAAGCGCGGCCGCCCCTTCGACTGCTTTCAGCAGGTCTACCCGGCCGCCGAGATCGTCTTCTCCATCTCGGGCCAGACCGCCCGTCACGTGTTCCGCGGCGCCGACCTGCGCGACTGGAGCGTCGCGCCCCTTGACGCCGCGTCCGCCAAGCACACCCGTCCCCGCAGGTCCCTGAAAGGGGGAGGCAATGTCTGATGTGACGATCAAGCCACCGCGCCCGCAGCCCGCGGCGGGCCCCGGAGGCAGCCCCAGAGGTCTCAAGGCCGGCGCCCTGCGCATAGGCGACGTGGTCATCATGGCCCTGGCGAGCTCGGGGCCCACGCAGAGCATCGCCGTCGGCATCATCGGCCTCATGGGCGCCGTCTACTACCACACGTTCATGCCGATCCTCATCTGCTTCATCCCGATGATCGGCATCGCCATCGGCTACCAACGCCTGAACGCCTGGCAGCCGAGCGCCGGCGCGACCTACTCGTGGGTGGGCCGAGCGCTCAACCCGCACGCCGGCTTCTTCGCCGGCTGGATCATGCTCATGTACTACACGATCGGCACGACCAGCCTGACCGTGCCGTTGGGCACCTACTTCCTGACGTTCTTCTCGAACAGCGCCGCCAACGACAAGTACTGGGTGGCGTTCGTGGGCAGCGTCTTCGACATCCTCGTGCTCATCGTGGCCGCCGTCGGCATCAAGCTCTCGGCGCGTTTCAACTGGGTCTGGGCGATCTTCGAGTACGCCCTCATGATCGGTTTCGCGACGGCGGCGATCATCATGATCTACTTCACCGGCCTGTCCGGCTCGGTGCACACCGTGAGCTCGCTGTTCACCCTTCCTCGGACCGGGTTGATCTCGGGCATCCTCATCGCCATCTTCCTGTACTCGGGCTGGGACACCGCCGCCTACGTGGGCGAAGAGGCCAAGGGCAAGCAGGCCGGCCGCGCCGCCATCCTCTCCGTCGTCATCCTCTTCTTCATCTATTCGTTCGTGATCTTCGCCTTCCAGGGGATCGCCCCGATCGGCACCATGGGCGCCAACGGCGCCAACATCCTCGCCTTCGTCGGCGACAAGATCGGCGGCAGCTTCTGGAAGAACGCCATGATCGTCGCGGTGCTGGGCGGCACGCTCGCCAGCCTCCAGGCGGCCATCGTGAGCTCGGGGCGCATCTCGTTCGCCATGGGCCGCGACCGCGTGTTCCCCAAGTTCTTCGACAACATCCACTCGCGCTATCTCACGCCGTGGAACGCCACCATCCTGCTCGGTCTGCTGAACATCGTCTTCCTCTGGGGCACGACGCTCTTCTCGAGCATCAACAGCGCCCTCACCAACATCGCCAGCACGCTGGGCCTGATGGCCGCCATCTTCTACTTGCTGACGGCCTTCACGGCGGTCTGGTTCTACCGTCGGGTGATCACCAAGTCGACCGGCAACTTCATCCTCGGCGGCATCCTGCCGGGCTTTGGCGCCGCCTTCATGGCCTTCGTCATCGTCGACTCGCTGGTGACGGGGCAGCTGACCGGGACCAACATCGTCGCCGGGTTCGGCCTCGCGCTTCTCGGCCTGGTGCTGTCGTTCGTGTCGAAGGGCGTCGGGCACGCCAAGTTCTACTCCGACCCGAGCACCAGCTTCGGCGACCAGGTCGAGGCGACCTTCGAGAACCCTGAACCGCCGAGCGAGGGCTTCGGCCTGTGACCGACGCCCCCCTGTTCGTCGGGCTCGACCTTGGCACCTCGAGCCTGAAAGCGGTGGCGGTGGGCGCGGGCGGCGAGATCGCCGCCCGCGCCCGCGCCGGCTACCCCACGGTGCGCCCCGAAGCCGGCGCCGCCGAACAGTCGCCCGCCGACTGGTGGACGGCGGTCGAGGCGGTCGTGGGCGGACTGCGCACCGGCGGAGCGTCACCCGAACGCTGGGCCGCCATCGGCCTGTCGGGCATGATCCCCACGCTCGTGGTCACCGACGACGAGGGCGCCCCGGTCGCCCCGGCGATCACCTGGGAGGACGGGCGCGCCGAGGCCGAGGGCGATGCCTTGCGCGACCGTCTCCACGGCGACTGCCTGTACGCGCGCACCGGCCAATGGGTCGACGGCCGCTACCTGCTGCCCATGTACCTGCGCCTGGCGCGCACGGCGCCCGAGGCGGCGCGCGCGGCGCGCCGCCTGCTCGGCGCCAAGGACTGGCTGTTCCACCGCCTGACCGGCGAGTTCGCCACCGACCCGAGCACCGCCAGCGGGTTCGGCTGCTACGGGCTCAGGGAGGGCGCGTGGCTCGACGACGTCGTGGCGGAGGCGGGTGCCGCACTGGCTGCCTTGGCGGATCGGCCGCGATCTGGGCCGATCGGCCAAGGTGGCACACCACGGACGGGCGCCGCCGCCGGGGCCAGGGTTGCTGCGGCGCACCTGCCCGGCTTGCCCGCCGTGCTGCCCTCGACCGCGACTCGCTCGCTTACGGCGGCGGCGGCGGCGCGCCTTGGCCTGCCCGCCGGCCTGCCGGTGTGCCTGGGCGGCGCCGACTCGGTGCTCGGCTGCCTCGGTCTCGGCGTCACGCATCCGGGTGACGTCGCTTGCGTGGCCGGCACGAGCACTGTCTATCTGGGCATCGCCGACCATCTGGTGATCGATCCCGGACACCGCTACCTGATCACGCCGCTCGCCGGCCTCGACGGCTGGGGCTTCGAGATGGATCTGCTCACGACGGGCAGCGCCTTTCGCTGGTTGGCGGGGCTGCTGCGCGAAGCCGACGGCGACGAAGCCACCCTCATGACCCTCGCCGCGAGTGTCGAGCCGGGTTCCGGCGGCCTTTCGTTCCTGCCGTATCTGGCGCCCGGCGAGCAGGGCGCGCTGTGGGATCCCACCGTTTCGGGCACGCTCTTCGGCCTCAGTCTGGGCCACGGCGCCGCCGACGTGGCGCGGGCGCTGGTCGACGGCGTCGTGCTCGAGTCGCGCCGCTGCCTGGCCGTGCTCGACCAGGCCGGCCTGCCGCGCGGCACGGTGCGCGTGGCCGGTGGCAGCGGCGCCGACCCCACGTTTCGCCGGCAGCTCGCCGACGCCGCGCGGCGCGGCGTGGCCTACGCCGCCGACGGCGAGACCGGCCATTCGGCGCTCGGCGCGGCGGCGCTGGCGGCCGTGGCCGTCGGCCACGGCCGCTTGCCCGCCGTCGCGCCTGCGGCCCTCGACACGCTCGTGCCACGCGAAGATCAGTCCCTTCTCTGGGACGCACTCTGGGAACGCCACGAGCGCGCCTTGCGCGCCCTGCGCGCGTCGCGCGCTCCCGCGGACCAGAGGTAGCCCCCGCGCCCGTTCGAGCACCGGCCCGAGTCCGGTGCCGCGTCGGCGGGAATGCTGTCAGTCGTGACCGGCCACCGCGATACCTGGAGATGACGATGACGGCAGACGATGAGCACTGAGGCAGCGACCGCGCGATACGCCGCGGCGAGAGCGGCGGTCAAGAGCCTGACGGAGGGTTCGACGATCGGCCTTGGCTCGGGGCGCGCCGTGGTGGCGGTCATCGAGCTCGCCGCGCAGCGCTGGCCGGCCGGCCCGCCACTCCTGTGCGTGGTCGCTTCGTCGGAGACCGACCGCCTGGCGCGCGGCGCCGGCTTTGCCGTCGCCGCCCTCGACGACCTCGACCTCAAGCGCCGCGGGCCGGACGACAGCGGACCCGGAGGCAGCGCTGTGTACGGGAGCGCCGCGGGCGGGATCGCCGCGCGCGGGGACTCCGCACGAGGCAGCCGCTCGGCGGCGTTGCTCGACCTGGTCGTCGACGGCGCCGACGAGGTCGACCCGCAGCTCGATCTGCTGAAAGGCGGCGGCGGCGCCCTGCTGCGCGAGAAGCTCCTGGCGCGCGCCGCCGCGCGGCGCATCGTCATCGTCGAAGACGAGAAGCTCACCCCCTACCTGGGCGAACGGCACGCGCTGCCCGTCGAGGTCGTGCGCTTCGGCTGGCGCGAGACGCGCCGGGCGTTGCTCGAGCTGCTGCCGGCGGCCGCGTTGCGCCACGGCGCCGACGGACGCCCGTTCCTGAGTGACGAAGGCCACTACATCGTCGACTGCAGCCTTGTGGAGCGCGGCGGCGAGGGCCTGCCGGCCCTCGCCGCCGCGCTCAAGGCGCTGCCCGGAGTGGTCGACCACGGTCTCTTCTTCGGCGTGGCCGACGAGGTCGTGGTGGGCCACGCCGACGGCAGCGTCGAGCGCCGGGTGCGGGGCGCCTGAGGCGCCCCGCACCCACCCACCTTCATCGCCGCTGGCGCGCCGCCGCGCCCGGCGTAGAATCGCGTCTCGATACCGGTCCACGAACGAGGTCGCATGCCGCGTCGACTGATCTCCTGGTTTGCCCGCCACGGCTACCTGCTGGCCGTCCTGGCGATCGTCGTCTCCACGGCGCTCTTCCTGCCGGGGCGCGGCACGTTCGCCAACGGCCAGTGGGCCCTGCTCTACCTGCTGATCGTGGTGCTCGTCGCCGGCGCCAGCGGCGCCGGTCCGGCGATCGTGGCCGCCGTGCTGGCCTTCTTTGCCTGGGACTTCTTCTTTCTGCCGCCCTACCACACCCTGCTCGTGCGCGAGCCGAAAGACTACCTGTCGCTGTTCGCCTTCCTCGTTGTCGGCGTGGTCATGGGCCTGCAGACCGGGCGCATGCGCGACCGCGAGGCTCAGGCGCTGGCCCGCGAGCACGAGACGGCCGCCCTGAACCGGCTCTCCGCCGGCCTCGTCTCGCAAGCCTCGACCGGCGAGATGGCCGAGACCATCCTGAGCGAGATCGTCGACCTGCTGGGAGCGACGTCGGCCACCCTGTTCGTGGGCGACGACGAGGCGCTCACCACCATCTGCGTCACGCCGCAGGCCGACGAGCCCGACAGCGCCACGACGAAGGTGGCCCACTGGGTCTACACAAACGACGCGCCGGTCGGCCTGTCGCGGACCGGGCAGGTCCAGCCCATCGGGGCGTCGGATCACGAAGGGTCGCCTTCAGGCGAGACGTCGGTCGTGGCGCAGACGCCGAGCGCGGGCTTCAGGGTGCCCGAGGGTACGGGCGGCGTCTTTCTGCCGCTGCGCAGCACGACCGGCGTGGTGGGCGTGCTCAGCGTCGCCGGCCGGGTCGACGAGCGCGCCTACGACGACGACGAGGCGCGCTTGCTGGCCTCGATCGCCAACCTGGTCGCGGCCTTCCTCGAACGTCAGCAGCTGCAGGGCGTGGCCACCGCCGCCGAAGCCCTGCGCGAGGCCGACCGGCTCAAGTCGAGCCTGCTGTCGTCGGTCTCGCACGAGTTGAAGACGCCGCTTGCGGCCCTGACGGCGACCGTCAGCAACCTGCTCGAGGGCGACGTCCCCTGGAACGAGAAGAGCGTGCGCGACGAGCTGCGCGCCATCGTCTCCGACGTGGCGCGGCTGAACAACAGCATCGGCGCGCTGCTCGACCTCTCGCGCCTCGAAGCGCGCGCCTGGGAACCCCATCGCGAGCTCTACGAGCTCTCCGAGATCCTCGTCACCAGCCTCGACGCGCTGCCCGGACACGAGCGTGGTCGCGTGACGATCGCTTTGCCCGACGACCTGCCGCCGTTGCGGGTCGACTTCGTGCAGTGGGTGAGGGTCTTCCAGAACCTGCTCGAGAACGCCATGCTGTATGCGGGAGCGAGCCGATCGCAGGTCGGCGCGCAAGCCACCGCGGACGGTCTGCGCATGTGGGTGCAGGACGAAGGCCCGGGCATACCCGCAGAGGAACACGAGGCGGTCTTCGAGAAGTTCTTCCGAGGCCGTCGCACCGGCCAGAAGGCTCCGTCCGGCACGGGGCTCGGCTTGGCCATCACGCGCGAGATCGTGCGCGCTCACGGCGCCACCGTGCGCATCGAAGACGTCGCGCCTCACGGCGCGCGCTTCGTGATCGACTTGCCGACCGCGCCCGACAGCAACGAGGAGGAGCCATGAGTATCCCTGAGCGCCCGACGCGCATTCTCGCGGTCGACGACGAAGAGCAGATCCGCCGCGCCCTGCAGT
>CAZFJE010000045.1:0-20064 GCA_964519555.1 uncultured Thermoleophilia bacterium | reverse complement strand
CGCTCACGCCGTCGAACCCGAGGGCCGGCAGCGAGCGCTCGACAGCCACGCCCTGAGGGTCGAGGATGCCGTGCTTGGGGGTGACGTAGACGCGGACGTTCATCGTGCTCACGGGGGCAAGGCTACCTTACTCGCGCGCTCAAGTCCACGGACGGAAAAGAAAGGGAGCGGGGCCGGCGGCCCCGCTCCCTTTCGGTCTCCGAGGCCCGCCGCGGCCGGTCCTGCCTACCCGCGCCGGCGCGCCGCCCGCCGCGGCCGCGCCGGAGCGCCTCGGCGCTCCACCCGTCGGCCGATGACGATCGGTCGCCGGGTGGAGCGCGGGTGGTTGACGGCTTGCCGGCCGCGCCGCGTTGGGAGCGTCAAGCTCGACCCGCGGACCGACGCCGCCGACCGGCGGTCGGCGTAACGTGTCGCATGCCACGACAGACCGCCGCTCCCGCGCCGACTCAGGCGTGCGGCGCCGACGTCAAGGCCGGCGGCGCTCTCGGCCCGCCACCCCCTCACCAGCCCTCCCGGTCCGGGCGCGTCGCGCCCGGCCACGCTCCGCACCGCCCACCCCCGCCCCCGGGCCGGCGTCCGTCTCCCCTCGTGACGCCGGCCCACCTTCGGTAGCGCTGCGGGCGTCCGGGGGCGCCGCGGCGCCCGTCAGGCCTGCGTCTCGACCTCTTCGCGGCCCAGCCGCGCCGCCAGCGCTCTCCCCAGGTCACGCGCCTCGGCCATGAGCTGCGTGTCGGCGGCGGCCTCGCCGGGCTTGTCGGCACAGCCGCCCAGGCTCAAGATGGGCAGCTCTTCGCCGCTCGAGAGCGCCATGAAGCGGCGCATGGCGCCGAGCGTGTCGCTGAGCCCCGTCTCGGCCGCGATGGCCACCAGGCCGACGACCTTCGGGAGCAGCCACTCTTCGTGGTAGTAGCGCGTCGCGGTGCGGTCCATGAACGCCTTCATCTGGCTCGAGACGTTCTCGTAGTAGACCGGCGACGCCAGAATGAGCCCGTCGGCGCCGTAGACCGCCTTGAGCACGCCGGCCATGTCGTCGTCGTGGGGACAGCTCTCGAGCTCGCCGCAGTTGCTGTGTCCGTCGCAGGCGTTGATGCGCAGGTCGGAGAGCGTGAGTGTCGTGCAGCGGCAGCCGTGACGCCGGAGCTCCTCGAGGGCTGCACCCACGAGGGCGGCCACGTTGCCCTGCCGCCGCGGACTGCCGACCACCGCGACGACGTGGGGCTGCTGCTGGGGATCGGACAGTGGGGGCATCGGGGGACCTCCGCGGGTAGGGCTTTCAGTCGTGCGCGCGCCGCTTCAGTCTACTCCGCCGCCCACACCCCTTCGCAGCCGCGGCCGATCGCTACCCCAGAGCCGTGCGTATGCCCGAAGTGAGAAACCAGGTGGCGAGGGCCAACAGGAACGCCGCCGCCACCGCGAGCATGGTGCGGTAGACGCGGGGCGTGATGAAGCGCTTTCCGGCCGCCAGGGCGCCGCTGATCAGCGAGTACCAGGTGACGTCGCCGGTGATGTGGCCCAGGTAGAAGGCCACGAGGCCGGCGACGCCCAGCGCGTAGGCCTTGGTGATCAGTCCCAGACCGATGGTGGCCCACCAGAGCATCCAGTAGGGGTTGGCGAGGCTCGAGACGATGCCCAGCGCCACGGCGCGTTTCTTGCTGCCGCCCGACACGCCCTCCCAGTCGATGCTCAGGCGGTCGCGCGCCAGGGCGACGATCATGGAGACGGCCGTCCAGATGAGCATGACCCCGCCGACGATCTGCAGCACGGCCTGCACCGACGGGTGCTTGAGGATCGGCCCCAGGCCGATCACCAGCGCAACGAGCAGCGCGAGCTCGAGGATGGCGTGACCGAGCACGACGAGCGGCCCGGCGCGGGCGCCTTGGCGCGGCGTCTCGGCGATCACCACGGTGAGCATGGGGCCCGGCATGAGCGCGCCCGAGTAGGCGATGAGCAGCGACGACAGGTACATGAGGACGAGGCTCACGGCGCCCCGGTCCCGACCGCGGCGCTCGCGGGGTTTTGCAGGCTGACGCGCACAGACTCTCGGCCGCTAGAGGGCGTTGAAGACCAGGCCGGTGAGCAGCTTCGGGTAGAAGTAGGTCGACTTCTGGGGCATGGTCTCGCCGCGCTCGGCGACGGTGCGTACCTCGTCCATGGGCGTGGCGCCGAGGAAGGCGGCCATGCCGTAGTCGCCGGCCTCGAGCTCGACGACGGCGTCGTGCACGCTCTTGACGAAATCGAGATGGCCCTCGAGGCGGTCGGGGTCGAGCCCCAGCGCGTCGCGGAACACGAGCTCGGCCAGCAGGTTGACCGAGAGCCGCGCCTGGGCCGACGACAGGCCACGAGCGTTCAGGGCATCGGCGCTCCAGTCGTCGCGCAGCTCGAGCGTGAGGCAGCGGCGCTGCTGCGGGAAGTACAGGCCGAGCGTCTTGCCGGTGTCGCCCGAGCGGCTGATGTGCTCCATGGCCGGCGCGCAGTCGCGGGGCGTGCAGCTCCCGCCCTCGGTCACGGTGAACGCCGGGCGCAGTCGGTCGATGACCTCGTCGACCGGCGGCACGACGACGTTCTTGAGCAGGCGGTGCGTGGCGAAGATGGCCAGGCCGGGGTCGTTCATGTTGGAGAGGCAGACCATGACCCAGTCGGCGCTATCGTCGCCGGCGGCACGGCGTTCGTCGCGAAACGCGAGGGCGGTCTCGTAGCGGTGGTGGCCGTCGGCGATCAGCACCTGCTTGTCGGCCAGCAGCGCGACGACGCGGTCGACGGCCGGACCGGTGACCGGGCGCAGGCTGCAGGGATTGCCGTCGCCGTCGAGCGCCTCGAGTGCGGGCGCGGGCGGCGGCGCAGCCGCCGCCAGGGCCCGCCCGACCTCGTTGTCGGGGTCGGCGTAGAGCAGGAAGATCTGGCTCAGGTTGGTGTGGGTCGCGCGCAGCAGCTCGAGGCGGTCGACCTTGGGACCGGCGTGGGTCTTCTCGTGGGGCAGCACGACCCGCGCCGCGAAGTCTTCGAGGCGCAGGCGGCAGACGAAACCGGCACGTGTGCGTTCGAGCCCGTCGGGGCCGGTAAAGCGTTGCTCGACCAGGTAGAGGGTCGGTTCGTCGTCGGCGCAGAGCACGCCCTCGTCGCCCCAGGCGCGCAGCAGCTCGGCCGCGGCGGCATAGCGGCCCTCGGGCGTGCTCGCCGGCGGCAGGGGGAGCTCGACGTGGATGGCGTTGTAGGGGCTGCGGCGCCGCAGCGCGTCGGCCATGGTCGACGTGATCACGTCGTAGGGAGGGCAGACGGCGTCGGCCAGCGCCACGCGGTCGGTGTCGTACCGCAGGCCGCGGAAGGGACGGATGTCAGCCACGTGGGATCGCCTCTCGCTTTGGGTTCCGGATGTGCAACGAATAAGAAAGGGTAGCGGAGTCTACGGCTTGATGATGATCGGCATGCCGACCGTCACCCAATTGTAAAGCTGCTCAACGTCCCACTCGTGCATGCGGATGCAGCCGTGTGAGGCGTAGGAGCCGATCGAGTAGTCCTCGGACGGCGGCACGCCGTGAATGCCCACGCCCGAAAAGCCGGTGCCGATCCAGCGCATGCCCACCGGATTGTCGGGACCGGGCGCGACCGGCTTGGCGCCGGCGGCCCAGGGCGAGTCGGGCGGTGTCCAGGTCGGGTCCTTGGTCATCCACACGACCGAGGTGGTGCCGTTGGGCGTGGGGTAGGCGGCCTGGCCGGTGGCGACCGTATATTCCTTCTTGAGCTTGCCGTTCAGGTAGAAGAAGAGCCGGTGCTCGGACTGGATGACGACGATGCGCCCGCTGAGGCCGCCGATCATCTGCGCTCCGACGACACCGTCGGCGGCGATGCCGATCGCCTTCTGAAAGCGTTCGACCGCCTTCTCCGTGTCGCGGTCCAGCACGCCGCTGATGCGCCCGCGGTAGTAGCCCTGCGACTTGAGCTTGCGCTGCAGCGCCTTGACGTCGCGGCCGCGCGCGCCGTAGATGAGCGTCGCCTTGCCGAGCGTCTCGGTGCTGTTCACAAGGAAGGTGCGCTTGTAGGTCGTGACGTGGTGGCCCCGGTCGGTCGCGGTGATGACCAGTGTGTGCAAGCCCTCGGGCAGCTTGTCGAAGGGGATCTTGACCGGGCTCGACGTCTCGGTCGTGATGATGTGGTGCGAGTCGAGGCTCATGCGCACGACAGTCGGGCCGGCGGCGTCGCTTGCGGTCACGTCGGCCTTGGGGGTGTCGTCGGTCTCGATCGTCTCGACGCCGGTCACGGCGAGCACGGGCGGCCGGGCGTCGACCAGGAACGAGCGGTGCAGGCGGCCGACGTTGCCGGCGCGGTCGGTCGCCGACACCTCGAGGCGGGCGTGGCCGTCGGCCAGCGGCAGCGTGAGCGCGAAGGCGCCGCTTGCGTCGGCTCGCGCCTTGGCCGAGTGCGTGCCCGCGACGGCCGCCACGGCGGCGCCCGCTTCGGTCGTGCCGGCGAGCGCCAGCGGGCTCGATGTGACGATCGAGCCGTTGCGCACGGCGTGCAGGGCGATGGTCGGGGCCACCGTGTCGACCGTGAAGCGCCAGCTCCTTGAGAGTCGCGGGCGCAGCACGTCCGAGGTGCGGGCGGCGACGGTGACGATATGGCCACCTTGCGCGAGCCGGCCGCTGGCGAAGTAGAGGCTCTGTGCGGTGCTGCGCACGCTCATCGTCACGTCGCGTCCGTCGAGGCGCACCGAGAGGTCGTGCAGGCGCTGGGTGCCGGGCACGTTCAAGCTTATGGTGACCGAGTCGCGCGCCTGGGCTGAGCCTGGGGTCGGGGTGACGGCCGAGATGCGGGGGGCGGTGACGAACTCGAAGGCGACGAAGACGGCGAGTGCGCAGAGCGCGACGACTGCGGCGATCCGGAAGCGATGGTGCGCTACGAGAGAGATTGTCGGTCCCCAAGGTCGCCTTGACAGACACGGCAGACAATACAGGAATAGTGTCGACTTGCTAAGCGTGCGCAGAGTCGGCGTGCGGGGGCGGCCGCGTGCGGAGTATGCTCTGGTCCGTAAACGACAGGGGTGTGGCGTTGAGCACGACCGATAGTTCAGCCGACGATCTGCGGGCTCTGCTGGCCGACGTCGCGGCCGGCCGTACGACGGTCGACCAGGCGGCCGATAGCCTCGCCGGCTACGGCCTCACCGGCGTCGGCGACTTCGCCTGCCTCGACATAGGCAGGGCGCAGCGCAAGGGCGTGCCCGAGATCGTCTTCGGCGACGGCAAGACCGTCGAGCAGTTCGCGGCGATCGTGGCGGCCTTCCTTACGCGCGTCACGGTCGTGCTGGCCAGCAAGGTATCGCCCGAGCAGGTCGCCGCAGTGGCCACGCCGCCCGGCGGCGAGGCGGTCTGGCACGAGCGCGCGCGCATGCTCGTCGTGCGGCGCGCCGACCACAGCCCGGCGCCCGCACGGGGCGTCATCGGTGTGCTGGCCGGAGGCACGAGCGACACCGGGATCGCCGACGAGGCGGTCATCGTGTGCCGCGAGATGGGCGTCGAGGCGCTGACCGCCTACGATGTCGGCGTCGCCGGGGTGCACCGCCTCATGCGGCCGCTGCGCGATATGGCGGAGGCCGGGGTCGGCGCGCTCGTGGTGGCCGCCGGCATGGAGGGTGCGCTGCCCTCGGTGGTGTGCGGCTTGGCCGACGTGCCGGTGATCGGTCTACCGGTGTCGACCGGCTACGGCGTAGGCGGGCGCGGCGAGGCCGCGCTGCTCGGCATGCTGCAGAGCTGCTCGCCGGGCCTCACGGTGGTCAACATCGACAACGGGGTCGGCGCCGGCGTGACGGCCGCGCTGATCGCCCGGCGGGGCGCGTCGTGAGACGGCTGGCGCTGCTGCTGCGCGACCGCCGCGACGAGCTCCACGGCTACTGGATCACGGCGCTCAAGGGCACGATCGGAGCCGAGTACTTAGACGTGCTGGCGAGCCCACTCGGCGTGCGCCTGGTGCGCCGCATCGTCGAAGACATGGTCGCGCTCTCGCAGGCCGAAGCCTACGAGGTGCCCGGCATCATCCGCCGCATCGAAAGCGAGACCGCCGCCGATGCCGCCCGCCGAGGCGCGCTCGGGTTCGACATGATGGACGTCGTCTGCGGCTTGCAGCAGGTGCGTGCCGCCATCTGGAAGGTGCTGGTCGACGCGCTCGTGGTCGGCGACCTGCCGGCCTTCGGCGAGACCATGGACGAGATGGCGCAGGTCGACGCGTTCATGGACCTGCTGGTGCGCGTCGAGGTGAGGGGCTACCTCGAGGGGCGTTCGCAGGCGCCCACGGCCGACGACGACGACTGGTGACGGCGGCGCGGCGCAGTGCCGCGCGGGTGTGCGCCGCCGGGCGCCACAGCGCACGCGTCTGAGCGTGCCCGCGGGCGGTGCTCAGGAGCCGTCGGTATTGGTCTCGGTGGCGCGCGGGTTGAGGTTCTTGTGGATCCAGGGGCCTATGCCCAGGGGCAGCGTCTGCAGGTAGTGCAGTACGTAGGTGTGCGGCTTGCGCGCCGCCGTGATGGTGATCGTCGCCTGCGAGGGGCTGCCGCTGTCCGCCACTTTGAGGGCGCTGCCGTGCTTGATCAGCACCGAGCCGTGCAGCTTGAGGAAGGTCGAGGCGCTCGCCATGGCCATGCTCGAGTTCTCGGTCTCGACGTAGGTCGCGATCGCCTGGTCGGCGGCGTCGGTGGCGTTCTGACGCACGCCGAGCGAGGCGTTGACCACCTGCACGGTGTCGAGGACCAGCACGGCCACGATCACGATGATCGCGGCGATCAGGATAGAGCCGCGGACGAAGCCGTCCTGCTCGTGCCAGCGTGAAAGTCGCACGCCCGTCCCCTCCGTGAGTGTCGTTACCGATCGTGGTCCTCGCGTATCTCCCGATATCGGCTGTTCTCGCCGGCACTAAAGCACTTTTGCGGTCGCGGGCCCGTGCTTTTTTGGAGCTGTGGCGATGGGCGGCGCCTACGACCTGTCGGGACGGGCTTCGTCGGTCGTGCGCCTGACCAGCACGAGGGCGACGTCGTCGCTGGGCTCGTGGCCGGCAAAGGCCGCGGCGTCGGCGATGAGGGCTTGCAGGAGCTGCTCGCCCGGCAGGTCGCGCAGCTCGATCATGGCTTCGTCGAGGCGGGCGTCCTCGTAGAACTCGCCGGAGCCGTTGCGGGCTTCGGAGAGGCCGTCGGTGAAGATCAGGACGGCGTCGCCCGGAGCGAGGGTCACATAGTCGGTCGGCAGGGCCTGCAGCTCCGCCTCTTCGGTCACGCCGAGAGCCGGGTTGGCGAACAGCAGCGGGCGCTCGACGCTCGCGGCGCGCAGCACGATGGGGCTCGGGTGCCCGGCCGTGGCCAGGCCGACCTCGCCGGTGCGTGCGTCGATCGAGGCGATGCAGACGGTGGCGAAGTCGTGGGGCTCGTGGGGCACATCGAGGAGCGCGTTATGGGCGTCGCGCAGCGCGTCGCCCGGCGAGACGGGCCAGCGCTGCACGGCCACCATCGCCCTGATCACGTACTTGGCGACGATCGCCCGCGCCGCCGCGCCCACGCCCTTGCCGCGCACGTCGCCGAGAGTGACCACGAGCTGCGCGAGCTGCCCGGGGCTGAAGAAGTCGACGAAGTCGCCGCCGAACCCGTCGATCTCGCCCAGCTCCGACCGGCTGTCGTCGCCGCGTGAGCGGTACAGACAGGCGATCTCGAGGCCGGGGATCTGAGGGCTCGCGCCGGGCCCCAGCAGCCCGCGGAAGTCGCCCAGCAGGCGCTGCACGCCGGCGTCGCGCGGTGTTGCGATGTCGTCGGTGCTCACGATGTCGTCGCCCGCGGCCGGCGCCCGCGGCCCCGGCGACCGCGGCCGCCGCGACGCACGGCGTCGCGCTCGGCCACCAGTACCGCTTCGTGCTGTGCCGCGTCTTCACGCGGGTGGGCGAGCGGCTCGAGGGGGCCGCCGCCGGCGTGGGCGAGCGCGAGGCCGAGAAGGTGGTCGGTCAGCCAGGCGTTCTTGGGCAGCACCGGGCCGTGCAGGTAGGTCGCCACGACGTGGCCGGCGTTGACGCCTTCGCCGCCGTCGCGGCCGTTGTTGCCGAAGCCCAGGCGCACGTGCCCGAGCGGTCGCGCCGCCCCCAGGAAGGTGCGGCCGCCGTGGTTTTCGAAGCCCACGAGCAGACCGTCGAGGTCGGGGACGTCGGCCACGACGTTGCCTATGAGGCGCCACTCGCCGGGCTTGGCGGCCAGGGTCTCGAGGTCGATCAGTCCCAGGCCGGTCAGCTCACTGCCGTCGGCGGCCACGTAGCGGCGGCCCAGGAGCTGCAGGCCGGCGCACACGGCGAACACGACGCCGCCGTCGTCGATCACGCCGGCCAGCCAGGGGCGCAGCCGGGCGAGGTCGGCCGCGGCGGCGTGCTGCACGCGGTCCTGGCCGCCGCCCATGAAGACCAGGTCGCAGCGCGCCGGCGGCTCGTCGCCGAGCTCGACCGCGTGCCAGCGCACGGCCAGGCCGCGCAGCGCGGCGCGCCGCGTGAGGGCCGCCACATTGCCGCGGTCACCGTAGGTGTTCATGGTGGTCGGGAACAGGTGCACGGCCTCGATCATTGCTGCACCACCCCCCAGCCCGCGAGCGCGCCGCGGACCTCTTTGAGCGCCGTGTAGGTGGGCAGCAGGTAGACGTTGTGGGCGTGGCGCTCGGCCGCCAGGCGCAGCGCCGCGGCGACGGAGTCGACCGTGACGAGCGCCTCGTCGGGCACCCCCGCGTAGCTCAGGCGCAGGGCCATCTCGTGCTTACGCGTGCCGCTCGTCACGACGAGGCCGGCGGCCGGCAGGAGCTCCTCCATGTCTACGTCCCAGATCCACGAGATGTCGCGCCCGTCGGCGATGTTGTCGTTCAGCACGAAGACCAGCGCCTTGTCGCCGGTCACCTCGCTCAGGGCGCGGAGCGTCTGGTTCATGCCGGCCGGGTTCTTGACCAGGTTGACCTGCACCGTCGTGTCGTCGCGGCGCACCAGGCTCCAGCGCCCAAAGACGGGCTGGTAGGCGGCGAACGAGGCCAGGGCCGCCGGCGGGTCGACGCCCAGGCGCTGGGTCAGGGCGAGCGCCGCGAGCGCGTTGTAGACGTTGTAGAGGCCGGGCACGCGCAGTCGCAGGTCGCCTGAGGCGACGCCTTCGACCCGCGCTTCGGCGTGCCCTTCGAAGGTGCGCAGGTCGCGCGCCTCGAGGTCGCGCGGCGGTCGCGCGAAGCCGCACGACGGGCAGCGGTAGTCGCCGAGCTGCGCCAGCCAGCGCGAGGTGTACTGCAGCATCGTCGCGCAGCGCGGGCAGATCGTGACGTCGCTCACCTCGCGGTCGGCGCCGCCGCCCTGCACGTCGACGCCGAAGAACACGGTGGGACACCCGGACTCCTGGGCGACCCAGGTCACCATGGGGTCGTCGGCGTTGGCGATGAGCACCGTCGAGCCCAGATGGCGCAGCGCCTCGAGCCAGCCCGTGGCCAGGCGGTCGATCTCGCCGTAGCGGTCGAGCTGGTCGCGGAAGAGGTTGGTCAGCACGATGACGCGCGGCGTGCCCAGGCGCGCTGCGGCGCCAGGCACGATGGCCTCGTCGATCTCGAGCAGCGCGAAGCGGGCCGCGGGGTGCCGCGAGAAGGCGGTGGCGATGCCCGACAGCAGGTTGGCGCCCTCGTTGTTATGCACGAAGTCGCGGCCGGCGTCGGCGAGCGCGCGGGCCGCCATGTTGGCGGTCGTCGTCTTGCCGTTGGTGCCGGTGACGACGGCAAAGCCGTCGGTCAGGCGCCGGCCGTGGTCGGCCAGATAGCCCGGAAAGAGCAGGTTGGTGACCTTGCCGGGCATGCTGCTCGCCTGGCCGGCGCCGGCCAGGCGCACGGCGGCGGCGACGCCGCGTGCGGTGAGGCGGGGAAGGAGCTCCATATGGTCGCTCATCTTACTCGATGGCCGCAACGACGACCGATCGCCGCCGTACGGCCCCCGCTCGTCAGGTGCGCCGGCCTGAGAGCAGTGAGTTGAGCAGGGCCTGGGTCACCAGCGCGACGACGCAGAGCAGCAGCGTCGTCGCGACGCTGAAATCGAAGACCAGGACGAGCACGCCGATCACCACGGCCCACAGCAGGGTGCGCGGGATGATGTCGCGCAACAGCCGGCGGCGAAAGCCCAGCCAGGCGAGCTCGCGGCCCATGGCCGAGTTGCGCTCGGAGTCGTCTAAGAAGCTGGTCGCCGCCGTGCGCAGGCGGGGCGTGAGGTCGGCGCCTTCGTCGGAGAACAGGCGGCACTGCAGCTCGAGTCCGAGGTTCTGCTGCAGCAGCGTGCGCTGCCCGCGCCAGTAGAAGGCGACGAGCGACAGGAACCGGTCGTCGCCGGCGAGGCCGCTGTCGTTCACGGTGACGTCCAAGAAGAAGCGGCGGGCGCGGTGGTCGTACTGCACGCGCGACTGCCACCGCTTGCGCGGAAAGAAGTCGCGCAGGAACCGGTCGAGGTCGCGCGGCAAGCCTTCGACTACCTGTTCGGCACGGTCGGTCACGACCTGATTGTACCTCGGCGCCACGGCCGTACGTCGCCGCCACGGTGCGGCGACAGCTCCGCCGCCGTCGGTTAGACTCCCTGCCATGTCTGCACAGGTCGTTCTTTCCGTGGTGGGCAACCGGCCCCAGTACATCAAGTCGGCGATCGTGTCGCGCGCCGTGCGCGCGGTGGCGCGCGAAGTCCTGCTCGACACCGGCCAGCACTACGACCGCGAGCTTGCCGGCGTGTTCTTCGACGAGCTCGCGCTGCCGCGCCCCGACATCGAGCTCGCCGTGGGCTCCGACAGCCACGCCCGCCAGACGGCCGCCATGCTCACCGGCATCGCCGCCGCCGTCGAACAGGTGCGCCCCCAGGTCGTGCTGGTCTACGGCGACACCAACTCGACCCTCGCCGGCGCGCTCGCCGCCGCCAAGTTGAACGTGCCGATCGCTCACGTCGAGGCGGGCCTGCGCTCGTTCGACCGGCGCATGCCCGAAGAGGTCAACCGCGTGCTCACCGATCACGTCTCGAGCCTGCTGTTCTGCCCCACCGACAGCGCCGTCGAGAACCTGCGCCGCGAGGGCATCGTCGCGGGTGTCGTGCAGACCGGCGACGTCATGTTCGACCTGGCCATGGCGGCGCTCACCCCGGCTCGCGAACAGGCCATCCTGGCCGCCTTCGACGTGCGGCCCGGCGCCTACGTGCTGGCTACCGCGCACCGCCCGGCGACCACCGACGAGCCGGCCGCCCTGAAGGCGGTGCTCGACGCGCTCGGCGCCTCGACTGAGACGGTCGTCTTTCCGGCGCACCCGCGCACGACGGCCAGCATCACGCGCCACGAGCTGAGCGGCGCGGTGGCGCCCAACGTCAGGCTGACCGCGCCGGTCGGCTACCTCGAGTCGCTGACGCTGGCCAAGAACGCCCGCGTGGTGGCCACCGACTCCGGCGGCCTGCAAAAAGAGGCGTACTTCTTCGCCGTGCCGTGCGTGACCATGCGCGACACGAGCGAGTGGGTCGAGACCCTGACGAGCGGCTGGAACGTGCTGGTCGGCACCGATCGCGAAGCCCTGACGGCCGCCTTGGCCAACCCGCCGCGGGGCGCCACCCACCCCGCGTTCTACGGGGCGGGCGATGCCGGCGCGCGCGTCGCCGCGGCGCTCGGCGCGTTCCTCGAGGGGCTGCCGCGGTGAGCGTCCCCTGCCTCGAGATCGAGGCCGCCGGCAGCCATCACGAGATCAGCCGCCAGATCGGCGAGGCGGCCCGCCACCTGATCGTGGCCGGCATCGCCTATTACGAGGAATCCCACGAGCAGATGGGTGGCGTGAGCTTCGCCGACGCGGCGGGTGTTCGGCCTGCGGTAGCGGTCTGGCGCCCGGCCGCGAGCCGCCGTGACGGGCCCGGCAGGGCCCCACGGCGGCGGTCTGCAGTGGGCGCTTCGGCCCGGCCGCGCCGATACGATACAATCTGAATCCCGGTCGCACCGGCGGCCGGCACCCCCGACCGGTACCACGAACGGGAGCGGACAGTGAAGATCGCAGTCATCGGCATGGGATACGTCGGCTTGCCCCTCGCGGTAACGTTCGCCGAAGCGGGCGTCGAGGTGGTCGGCATCGAATCCGACCCCACGCGCTGCAACGCCATCAACGCGGGCGACTCGTACATCGTCGACGTCGCGAGCGCGGCCTTGAAGGCGGTGGTCGACAAGGGCCTGCTGAGCGCGACGCCCGACTACGTCGCCACCGAAAGCTGCGCGGCCGACATCATCTGTCTGCCGACGCCGCTCAACGCCAACCGCGAGCCCGACCTCACGCTCGTCAAGAGCGCCACGGCCATGCTCGCCGGTCACGTACGCCGCGGCCAGCTCGTGTGCCTCGAGAGCACGACCTACCCGGGCACCACGCGCGAGGTGCTCGCACCCCTGCTCGAAGAGGGCTCGGGGCTCATCGCCGGCACCGACTTTCACCTGGCGTTCTCGCCCGAGCGGGTCGACCCCGGGCGCACCGACTACACGACCAAGACCACGCCCAAGGTCGTCGGCGGCCTGACGGCCGCCTGCACGGCCAAGGTGGTCGAGATCTACAGCCAGGCGCTCGACACCCTCGTGCCGGTCACCACGCCCGAAGTGGCCGAGATGACGAAGCTCCTCGAGAACATCTTCCGCAGCGTCAACATCGCCCTGGTCAACGAGCTCGCCATGCTGTGCGACCGCCTGGGCATCGACATCTGGGAGGTCATCGAGGCCGCCGGTAGCAAGCCCTTCGGCTTCATGAAGTTCCTGCCCGGCCCCGGCCTGGGCGGCCACTGCATCCCGATCGACCCGTTCTACCTGTCGTGGAAGGCCCGCGAGGTCGATTTCTGGACCGAGTTCATCGAGCTCGCCGGCAAGGTCAACGAGAACATGCCGTACTTCTGCGTCACCAAGGTGACGCGCGCGCTCAACTCGCACGCCAAGGCGCTGCAGGGCTCCAGGGCGCTCGTGATGGGCGTGGCCTACAAGGCCGATATCGACGACCTTCGCGAGTCGCCGGCCCTCAAGATCATCAGGCAGCTCGGCCGCCACGGCATGGCCGTCGACTACCACGACCCGTTCGTGACCGAGCTGCCGCAGTTCGACATGCGCTCGGTCGACCTTACCGAGGGCGCCGGCATCGGCGCCTACGACGTGGTGATCGTGGTGACGGCGCACACCACCATCGACTACGCCGACGTCGTCGACAAGGCGCAGCTCGTGGTCGATCTGCGCAACGCCACCGCCGGTCTCGACGGCGGCGACAAGATCTGGAAGCTTTGAGGCGGCGGCCGCAGGCCGCCGCCGCAGCAAGGATGGTGACGTGTCGTGAGTGTTGACCTTGTCCGCATAGGCGTCGTAGGCCTCAACTACTGGGGGCCCAACCTGGCGCGCAACGTCGACCGGTTGCCCGGAGCCGAGCTCGCCTGGTGCTGCGACTTAGACGAGAAGATCTTGGCGCGCATGAAGACGCAGTTCCCCGACGCGCGCGTAACGACCGACTTGGACGACGTGCTGGCCGACCCCACGGTCGAGGCGGTCATCGTGGCCACCTCGGTGCCCACGCACTACCTGCTGGGCAAGCGCGTGCTCGAAGCCGGCAAGCACGCCTTCATCGAAAAGCCCATGGCCACGACCGCCGCCGACGCCGAAGACCTGGTGCGCATCGCCGAGGCGCGCGACCGGCGCCTCATGGTAGGTCACCTGCTCGAGTACCACCCCGCCGTGCGCAAGGTCAAAGAGCTGATCGACGCCGGCGACCTGGGGCGCATCTTCTACGTCTACTCGAACCGCCTGAACCTGGGCAAGGTGCGGCCCGACGAGAACGCCCTGTGGAGCCTGGGACCGCACGACATCTCGGTGCTCAACTACCTCACCGGCGAGGAGCCCGAAGAGGTCACGGCGCACGGCGAGTGCTACCTGCAGAACGGCGTCGAAGACGTCGTGTTCGGCTACATCCGCTACCCCTCGGGCATGGTCGGCCACCTGCACGTGAGCTGGCTCGACCCCCACAAGACCCGCAAGATCACGGTCGTGGGCTCCGACAAGATGGCGGTCTTCGACGACATGGACGCCGACCGCAAGGTGACCATCTACGACAAGTCGGCGGTCGTGCCGCAGTACCAGTCCTACGGCGAGTACGTCACACTGCGCTTCGGCGACATCCACTGCCCGCACCTGTCCAACGACGAGCCGCTGCGGCTCGAGGTCGAACACTTCGTCGAGTGCGTGCGCGACGGCAGCCGGCCGCTGTCCGACGGGCGCGACGGTTTGAACGTCGTGCGCGTGCTCGAAGCCATGGAGCGCTCGCTGCACGACGGCGGGCAGCCGGTGCGCACCGCCGACCTCACGGTCGGGTAGCGCCGTGGCCCTGCATGCCTCTGAGCTGGCTCCCAACCTGCTGCTCGGCGCCAACGTGGTCGTGGGCGCCGGCGTAGCGTTC
Source organism: uncultured Thermoleophilia bacterium (assembly GCA_964519555.1). GTDB lineage: Bacteria > Actinomycetota > Thermoleophilia > UBA2241 > UBA2241 > Bog-752. Next base: position 5,626 of record CAZFJE010000045.1, on the reverse strand, counting down.
GGCGCCAACGTCGTCGTGCACGACGACACCGAGATCGGCGACGGCTGCTTCATTCAGGACAACGCCGTGCTCGGCAAGGTGCCCTCGCTGTCGCCGAGCTCGACGGCCAAGAAGGGCGAGCTGCCGGGGTTGCGCCTGGGCGCCGGCTGCGTGGTGTCGACCGGCGCCATCGTCTACCGCGGCGTCGCCATGGGGCCCGGCTGCGTGATCGGCGACCTGGCCAGCGTGCGCGAGCGCTGCCTGCTCGGCGAGCGCGTCGTGGTGGGCCGCGGCACCTGCGTCGAAAACGACACCATGATCGGCGACTTCACCAAGATCCAGTCCAACGCCTACATCACGGCCTACATGACGATCGAGGACCATGTCTTCGTGGCGCCCTGCGTGCAGACCACGAACGACAACTTCATGGGCCGCACCGAAAAGCGCCACGCGCTGATCAAGGGCGCGACCATCCGCCGCGGCGCGCGCATCGGCGGCGGCGTGCTGCTCTGTCCGGGCGTCGAGGTCGGCGAAGAGGCCTTCATCGCGGCCGGCGCCGTGGTCACCAAAGACGCGCCCGCTCGCAAGGTGCTCATCGGCATGCCGGCGCGCGTGGTGCGCGACGTGCCCGCCGAGGAGCTGCTCGAGAACCAGTAGACCGCCGCGCGGTCCGCAGACGACCAAGGAGCCGTATCATGCAGAAGTACATCTGTACGCTGTGCGACTGGGTCTACGATCCCGAGATCGGCGATCCCGACAACGGCGTCGAGCCCGGCACCGCGTTCGACGACCTGCCCGACGACTGGGTCTGCCCCGACTGCGGCGCCGGCGTCGACATGTTCGAGCCGCTCGCCGACTAAGCGCGCGACGAAGTCACGCCTGCTTGAGCGGCGGCGACGAAGTCGACCGGCGGCCTAGACGCGCGACGAAGTCACGCCTGCCTGAGCGGTGACGACGAAGTCGGTCGACGGCCTGGACGCTCCGTTGCCCTCGCGCCTCAGGTCACCAGCACGAGCTTGCCCAGGGCCGGCCCTGCCATGATCTCGCGGTGCGCGGTCGCCGCGTCGGCGAGCGGCAGCTCGCGGCCGACCAGGGGGTGCAGGCGCCCCGCCGCCAGACCCTCGCCGACGGCGGCGTAGGCTTCGGCGAGCGCCGCGGGCGGGGCTGCGAACAGCAACATGCCGCGCACGTCGGCGTCGCGGCTCATGAGCTCGCGGGGCGCTATCTCGACCGGTCCGCGGCTGCCGACAACGACCACCCGCCCGCCGCGCGCCAGCAGTCCCAGGTCGACGCCCAGACCGGCGTGAGCCGCCATCTCGACGATAACGTCGTAGCCGCGCCCGCCGGTCAGGGCGAGCAGCTCGTTTGCCGAGTCGGGCGCCGTGTGGTCGACGACCTCCGCGGCGCCCTGCGCGGCGACCAGCCGACGGCCGTCCTCGGAGCCGGCCGTGCCGTGCACGGTGAGGCCGGCTCCCACCGCGAACTGCACCGTCGCCAAGCCCACGCCGCCGCTCGCGCCGTGCACCAGCACCAGGTCGCCCGCGCTCGCCTGCCCACGCTGGAACAGGGCGCGGTAGGCCGTCGCGTAGGGTATCCCCAGCGCCGCGCCGGCGGCGAAACCGACGGCGGCGGGCAGCGCATGGACCTGCTCGACCCGGCACAGCGCCGTCTCGGCATAGGTGCCGGTGAGCGAGCCCGAGGTGTACACGCGGTCGCCCACCGCGGGGCCGCGTGCGCCGGCCGCGCCGGCCGGCGCGGCCTCACGTGCCGCCGCGCTCTCGCCGCTCGTGCCGCGCTCACCGCGCGCGCTCTCACCGCCCGCGCCGACCGCCTCGACGACACCGGCGCCGTCGCTGCCCGGTGTGTAGGGCAGCGACGGCGGGGTGGCGTACTGCCCCGAGCGAATGTAGGCGTCGACGGGGTTCACGCCGGCGGCGTGGAGCCGTACGAGCACCTCGCCGGCGCCCGGCGGCCGCAGGTCGGTCACCTCTTCGACCTGCAGGACATCGGGTTCGCCGAAGCTGTGGACACGGACCGCGCGCATCGCTTCTCCTTGGTCTGACGACGGGGGTGCAGCGGGCAGAGTGTTCCCGCCCGGGCCCAAAAGAGAAGGGCGCCGCCGTCGGTCTGGGCGCCGGCGGCCTAGAACGTGAGCTGCTCGAGGCGCCCGAAGATGACGTCGCGCCCGGCCCGGTACTGGTCGGGGTCCATGGCGGCGTCGATGTCGGCCACGGTCAGCACGGCGGCCGCTTCGGGGTCGCTCTTGATGAGCACGCCAAAGTCGACGCCCTCGCGCCAGGCGCGCATGGCGCAGTCCTGCACCACCCGGTAGGCATCGTCGCGCAGCATGCCGTGGTCGACCAGAGCGAGCAGCACGGCGCCGCTGAACACGAGGCGCTGCGACAGGGCGAGGTTGCCGCGCATGCGCTCCTGGTCGACCACCAACGTGTCGAAGAGCCTGGTCGTCTTCTGCAGCATGTAGTCGAGCAGGATGCAGGAGTCGGGAAAGACGATGCGCTCGGCCGAGCTGTGCGAGATGTCGCGCTCGTGCCAGAGCGCCATGTCCTCCATGCCCACGAGGGCGTTGCCGCGCAGCACGCGGGCGCAGCCGGCCATGCGCTCCGACAGGATCGGGTTGCGTTTGTGGGGCATGGCCGATGAGCCCTTCTGGCCCGTGCTGAAGGCCTCTTCGACCTCGCGCACCTCAGTACGCTGCAGGTGGCGCACTTCGAGCGTGAACTTCTCGAGCGAGCCCCCCACGATGGCGAGCGCCGACAAAAAGGCGGCGTGACGGTCGCGCTGCACCACCTGGTTGGCGATGGGCTCGTAGCCCAGGTCGAGCTCGGCGCAGACGAGCTGTTCGACGCGGGGGTCGATGTTGTTGTAGGCGCCCACGGCGCCGCTCAGCTTGCCCACGGCGGCGCCCTCGGTGACGCGCCGCAGGCGCCCGAGGTCGCGCTCGACCTCGAAGGCCCACATGCCCAGCTTCATGCCGAAGGTGATGGGCTCGGCGTGGATGCCGTGCGTGCGCCCCACCTGCACCGTGTCGCGAAACTCGAAGGCGCGCCGCTTGAGCACCTCACCGAGGGCCACGAGGTCGCGCTGCAGGAGCTCGCCGGCGCGCTTGATCTGCAGCGCCAGGCCGGTGTCGAGCATGTCGGAGCTCGTCATGCCGTAGTGGATGTACTTGGAGGCGTCGCCGACGTACTCGGCCACGTTGGTCAGAAAGGCGATGACGTCGTGGTTGGTGGTCTCTTCGATCTTGGCGATGCGGGCGGCGTCGAAGGCGGCTGTGGCCTCGATCTCGGCGACGGCCGCGTCGGGCACCTTGCCCAGCCGGTTCCAGGCGCGCACGGCGGCGAGCTCGACCTGGAGCCAGGCCTGCAGCTTGGCCTCTTCGGCCCAGATGGCGCCCATCTCGGGCAGGGTGTAGCGAGCGATCATGGATGCCCTTCGGTCGCGGCCGTCACGGACTGGCAGATTCTCTCACAAAGAGGGGGTGCGCCGCGGAGGCCGGCTCGTCGCCGGGTCGCACAGGCCGGGTCGCCGCGGTCCGCCGCCGGCGGTCACTGCCTGGTGAGCAGCGTCTCGAGCGGCGGCCGGCCGTCGCCGTAGGTGACCCGCGCCCGGAGCTGGTCGCGGTCGATGAACGACAGCGAGAGCTGCCACGACACGCCGTTGGCAGTGCCGGCCGTCGCGAGGGCGTCGTCGTTGACCTGCGCCACCGCGGCCGGCTGACCCAGCACGCGCAGGCCGGTGATGGTGTAGTGGTCGCCGCTCTTGGCGATGTGAATGACCGGCGAGCCGAGCGAGGTGTCCGACGAACCCCAGGTGCCGGCGAGCTGCTGGCCCGAGGTCGTGACGCCGACGTACTGCAGCAGGCCGAAGCCGCCGAGCAGGAAAAAGCCGGTGACCAGGAAGATCACGAGAAAGACGATCAGGGCCAGGACCGGCGCCAGCCACCAGGCATCGCGCAGTCGGCGGCGTTTGCCCGCCGCACTGGCCGCGCCCGCCGCCGACTTGTAGATCGTGCGTGCCGGTCTCTGTTCGCTCACCGGCAGGTCATTCCCGCATGGCGATGGCTTCGATCTCGACCTTGGCGCCCTTGGGCAGGGCGGCCACGGCGACCGTGGAGCGCGCCGGGAACGGCTTCTCGAAGAACTCGGCGTAGACATCGTTGACCGCGGCGAAATCGTTCATGTCGGTCAGGAAGATCGTGGTCTTGACGATGGCGTGGTTGGTGATGGCCGCGGCGGCGAGCAGATGGCCCAGGTTGGTGAGCGCCTGGCGGGCCTGCTCGGCGGCGGTGTCGCCGACGAGCGCCCCGTTTGCGTCGAGCGGCACCTGGCCCGAGAAGAACACGAGATCGTCGGTCTGTATGGCCGGGGAGTAGGGGCCGATCGCGGGAGCGGCCGCCGGCGACGACAGGGTCTGCTTGATCATCTCGGACTCCTTGGCTTGCGGAGGTTCGGGGCTTCGGCCGCGCGCTCAGCCGATCAGGCGCAGCAACAGGCCGATCAGTGCCAGCACGATGACGAAGCTGAGGCCGCTGACCGCCATGACCAGCACGTGACGCTGCTGGCCGGGCGGCACGAGCGAGGGGCGGGGCTGGTCGCTCATCGCCTCACCTTCGAGTCGGTCACGTCGGTCTCCGCTACGCTTCAGACGTCGAGGATCTTGGCCGCGAGGATGGCCGCGTTGCGGGCGCCGTTGATCGCCACGCAGGCGACCGGCACACCGGGCGGCATCTGCACGATCGACAGCAGCGAGTCCAGGCCGCCCAGGTCGCTGGTCTTGATGGGCACGCCGATCACCGGCAGGTTGGTGTACGAGGCGATCACACCGGGCAGCGCGGCCGCCTTGCCGGCCCCGGCGATCAGCACCTTGAGGCCGCGCGCCTGGGCGGTGCGCGCGTAGTGGGCCACCTTGTCGGGGTCGCGATGCGCCGACATGACCTGGATCTCGTGGCGTATGCGGCGCTCGTCGAGCTCGCGGTCGGCGGCCGACATGATCTCGCGGTCGGATTCGCTGCCCATCACGATGCCCACGAGCACGGGCTCGAACTGGATGCCGACCAGCAGCGCTTCGACTTCGGTACTGGTCTTCTCCACCGGCCTGGCTCCCTTCGGGTGCGGACGACATGCGTGATCTTTGCGCAAGAGCTTACCCCGCCGGGCACGCACGAACCAGAACCCATTGGAGACTTGCCGCCGACGCGACGGCGCGGCGGGTCACCCCGGCGGGCGGCTACCCGGCCCAGTCGGCGGGGAAGAGGTCGATCTCGCCGGCCTCGGCGCGCACCGCGCGGGAGGCGATGTCGGGGCGCGACTGCTGGCCGGGGAAGGTGATGCGCGAGAGCGCGCCGTAGGCACGCTCTCGCGCATCACCGAAGTGCTTGCCCAGGGCGCTGACGGCCAGCACGCGGCCGCCGGCGGTGACGATGTCGTGGCCGTGGGCGGCCGTGGCGGCGTGGTAGATGGTGACGTCGGGCAGCGCGCCGGCTTCGGAGAGGCCGCCGATCACGTCGCCCTTGGAGCTCGACGCGGGGTAGCCGGCCGAAGCCATCACGATCGACACGCAGGCCTCGGGCTTCCAGCGCAGGGCGCCGGGGTCGAGCTCGCCACGCGCCGCCGACAGGCAGGCTTCG
>CAZFJE010000044.1:0-20130 GCA_964519555.1 uncultured Thermoleophilia bacterium | reverse complement strand
CAACCCGATCGGCTACCACGTGGGCACCATCTGGCCGTTCGACAACTCGTTCATCGCCTGGGGCCTGCGACGCTACGGCTTCAAAGAGGAGGCGGCGCGCATAGCGGCCGGTATCCTCGACGCGGCCGAGTTCTTCGAGGGGCGCCTGCCCGAGGCGTTCGGCGGCTACCCGCGCGCGCTCACGAGGTTCCCGGTGCAGTACCCCACGGCCTGCAGCCCGCAGGCCTGGTCGACCGGGGCGCCCCTGCTGTTGCTGCGCGCGGTGCTCGGCCTCGAGCCGGTCGGCGAGCACTTGCTGGTCGACCCGGCGCTGCCCCAGGGCATCGGCCACCTCGAGCTGCTCGACATTCCGGGACGCTGGGGGCGCATCGACGCCTTCGGGCGCGGCACGGTCGACGTAGACCGCGTGGGTCGGGGCCGCCGGCAGCTCGGCGTGCTGCCCCAGTCAAAGGTGAAGCCGACGGCGGGGTCGCGCGTGCACGGCCACTAGGCGCGACGAAGTCACGCCCGCCTGAGCGACAACGACGAAGTCGATCGACGGCACCAGGCGCGCGACGAAGTCGCTTGGCGGCCCTGAGGCGGCGGGTGGGCGGGCCGTCAGGAACCAGGGTAGTACGGCATGCGGCGGCGATCGCGGTAGCCCGACGAGTACGAGCCGAGGTCGAGCAGAAAGCCGACGAACACGAGGATCCAGCCGGCGGCGGTCGGGCCGTTGTGCGCCGTCGAGTACACGAACACGTAGAACAGGGTCGTGAACGGTAGGAAGATGATGCCGACGAGCGGCAACAGGAGGCTGCTGAAGGCGCGGTCGACGGCGTTGGTGAAGAGCCACAGGAAGATCAGGACGAGGCGCGGCGTGAACATGCCGAAGCAACCGAGGCAGCACATGCGCCAACTCCTTGTCGATCGTGTGGTTCCGAGCCGCTGAGCGCGCGCCGCAAAGGCCGCGCGGCGGGCAAGGCGACAAGGTATCACAGGCGGGCCACGGCAGGACCGTTCGACGCGAAGTCGAAGCAGCAGGAGTGACGGGCGACCGCGACAAGACAGGAAAGGAAGGCTCCGTGCCCGACGATCGGCCCCAGGTAGACGGCGCGCGCTCCGGCGCGGCGGGCGACGCCCCTTCCGGGGCGGCGGACGCCGGCGCGGGCGACTCCGGCGGCCTCGTGCGTCCGTTGCGCCGCCTGCGGCACGCCGAGCCCCACAGCGAGCGCTACTTCTTTCTGCTCGGTCTGCTGCTGGTGGACGTCTGCGTGATCGGACTGGCCGGCGGCGGGCGCTGGGCGACGTTCACCTACACGCCGATCACGGCGGCCACGCTCCTGCTGGCGTTGCGCACCTCCGAGGCTCGCCGGCGCACCATGCGGATCGCCTGGGCGGCCGCCGGCATCGCCGTGCTGGCCTCGTTGCTCGTGGTGGTCACGGGCTCGAAGCATCTGAACGGCTACGTCTACTTCATGCTGTTCGCGCTGCTGCTCATCTCGCCGCTCGCCATCGCCCGGCGCATCGTCATGAGCCGGCGGGTGACGCTGCGCCTGCTGGTCGCGGCCATCTGCGTCTACCTCATGATCGGCCTGTTGTTCACGTTCGTGTACCTGGGAGTCAACGGCGTGCACCCCAGCTTCTTCGCGCAGGGATCGCAACAAGACCCGTCGATCTATCTCTACTTCAGTTTCATCACGATGACGACCGTCGGGTACGGCGATTTCACGCCGGCAAGCTCGGTGCCGCGCGTGCTCGTCGTCTTCGAGGCGATGCTCGGCCAGGTGTTCCTGGTCACGGCTGTGGCTCGCCTGGTCTCGTTGTACTCATCGGAGTCGCCGGAGCCCGGCGACGCGGTGCACGACGGCGAAGACGGTGGCTAACGTAGTGCCTGTGGGTACGTAGCGCATAAGCGGGGCTTGGGCGGTCGTTCTTCGGATCTGCTCCGGCGCCCCTCCCGACCTCTGCGAAAGCAGGCAGCATGACCGACGACGAGATCTCTGAAAGCGGCGAAGGCGCCACCGCGCCGCTGCCCGCATCGGGCGGAGACACGGCGCCCCTGCCGGCCGTCACCGAGTCTACCGGCGCGGGGGGGAGTGGCGCCGTCGTCGCCGTCTCTGCCACGCAGGCTCGCCGCGCCCGCTGGCGCCGCCCCGTCGCCGTCGTGCTGATCGTCCTGGCGACGCTGCTCGCGCCGCTGACCCTGGCCGTGCTGTGGATGGACCACGACCTGCTGAACACCGACAACTACGTGAAGACGGTGGCGCCGCTCAGCTCGAACCCGGCCGTGCAGGACGCCGTCGCCACCGACCTCACCGATCAGCTCTGGGCCAAGGTGAACGTCCAGCAGCAGCTCGCCGGCGTGCTGCCCTCGTGGGCCCAGACCTTCTCGGGTCCGCTGTCCGACCAGCTCAAGACCTACGCCTACCAGGCGATGCACGCCATCGTGACCTCTGCGCAGTTTTCCAGGGTGTGGGAGGTCGCCAACCGCCAGGCCCACGCCCGGGTCACGGACGCGCTGCTGGGCAACAAGGGCCACCTGGTGGGCACCGCCAACGGCGAGGTGAGCGTCGATCTCTCGGGCGCCCTCGCCAAGGTCAAGGCGGCCCTCGACGCCCGCGGCATCCACGCGCTCGATACCGTGGCCGCCACGCCGGGCAGCGCGACGTTCGTGCTGTTGCGCTCGGAGACGCTCGCCAGAGCCCAGAAGACCATCAGCTTCTTCCACAAGCTCTCGGTCGCGCTGCCGCTGCTGCTGATCGCCGCCTGGGCTGGCGCCATCGCCGTCTCGTGGCGGCGCCGGCGCACCGTGGCGCAGCTTGGCTTCACGCTCGCCCTGGCCATGGTGGCGACGTTGATCGGCTACCACATCGGCCGCGGCGCCTACCTGAACGCCATCGTCAGCTCGCGGTTGCCGCGACCGGCCGCCTCGGCCATCTTCGACACGCTCCTGGTCGGCGTGCTCGACGCGGCGCGCACCGTGTTCGTCGTGGGTATCCTGGTCTGGCTCGGCGCGCTCATCGCCGGCCCGGCCGGTTGGGCGGTCGCGGTGCGCGCGGCGCTCTCCGGAGTCTTCCAGAGCGCCGGCGAGCGCGCCGAGCGCAGCGGTCTCGACTTGGGCCCGGTCGGCTCCTGGGTGGCCCGCCATCATCGCGCGCTGCAGATCGCCGGCCTGCTGGTGGCCGCCGCGGTGCTGGTCTTCTGGGGCACGCCGGGCATCGCCGGCGTCATCTGGATCGTGGTCGGGCTGCTGGTCTACCTGGCGATCGTCGAGTTCGTGGGGCGGCTGACCGCGCCGGCCGCCGACGCCGACGCTTCGGGGGCCGGCCCGTCGTAGTGAGCCCGTGGCGCGACGCTCAGGTGCGCAATGCGGCGCCGATCGTGTCGCCCAGGCGCGCAGCGGCGTCGGCGAGCAGCTCGATGCCGTACAACGTGAAGGCCAGGCGCAGGCCGCCGTCGTAGCCTCCCAGGTGGCTGCGCGCAGCCGGCGCGTAGGACACCCCCGCCGCCTCGGCGGCCGGGAGCAGCTCGCCGGCTCGCAACCCCGCCGGCAGCGCGACCCAGATGAAGAACCCGCCGCCCGGCCGCGACACGGTGCAGCCGGGCGGCAGGCGCTCGACGAGCGCGTCGGCGAGCACGTCGCGGCGCGCCGCGTAAGCCGCCCGCAGCTCGGCGACGTGCGGGTCGTAGCGCCCGCTGGCCAGGAACTGCTCGACGACCACCGCGGCGAACTGGCTGGGACACCCGCCGCTCTCGTTCAGGCCGCTCGCCGCGATGTGCGCGATCTGCTCGGGCGCGGCGTTGACCCAGCCCACGCGCAGTCCCGGAGCGAGTGTCTTGGCAAACGAGCCCAGGCGCACGACCGTGCCGCGCGTCGCGATGCTCCACAGCGAAGGCGGCGCCGGGGCGTCGTACCAGAGCTCGCGGTAGACATCGTCTTCGACGACGAGCAGGTCGTGGGCCGCGGCGACCTCGACCAGGCGCTGCCGGCGCGAGGGGGCAAGCGAGACGCCGGTCGGGTTGTGGAAGGTCGGGATGGTGTAGAGCAGGCGCACCGGGCGACCCGTGGCGCGCGCGGAGACGAGACGCCGTTCGAGGGCGTCGACGTCGAGGCCCTCGTCGTCGAAGGGCAGGGCTTCGATCGCGACCGGGTGGTCGCGGAAGATGCCCAGCGCGAGGCTGTAGGTGGGCCGTTCGACGAGCACGACGTCGCCCGGCCGGCAGAACAGCGTGACCAAGTGGTCGAGCGCCTGCGAGTTGCCGCCGCTCACGAGGGTCTCGTCGAGGCCGGTCGCCGCGCCTTCGAGCGCCGTGAGGCGTTCGGCGAGGCGTCGCCGCAGGGCCGTCGGCCCGTAGTTGCCGCCGTAAGGCAGGGCCGCCGCGCCGCCGTCGGCGAGCCCGTCGCGGCAGGCCTCGACCAGACCGGCGGTCGGAAAGAGCGCGGGATCGGGCTCGCCGAAGCCGAGCTCGATCACCCCGGGGCGCGGCACGCTTTGTGCGGCGTCGCTACTCGACACTGTCGAGCAGCGCGCCGATGCGTGCGAGTCCCTCAGTCACGTACTCGTCGGGCAGGCCGAAGCTGACGCGCAGATGGCCGTCGAGGCCGAACAGGTCGCCGGGCGCCACGAAGGTGCTTTTCTCCTGCAGGAGGCGCATGACGAGCTCGGTGGAGTTGATCTTCTCGGCGTACCTCACGAAGCAGACGGCGGCCGCGTCGGGCGGCAGCACCTCGACGTCGTCGCGCGCGGCAGCCCAACGCGCCACGATGTCGAAGCCGCGCCGCACGTAGCCCCGGGTGCGCGCCAGGATCTGCGGCCGCACCGCGGGCGAGAGGGCGACGGCCGCCAGCTTGTTGCCCAGGCGGGTCGCGCAGATCGTGATGTAGTCCTGCCAGGCCCACATGCGCTCGATGGTCTCGGCCGGCCCCACGACCCAGCCTATGCGCAGGCCGGGCAGTCCGTAGGCCTTCGACATGCTGCCCACGGCGAGCACCTTGTCGTACTGACCGTAGAAGCTCGGCGTGAACTCGTCGGTGGCGCGCTCGGCGCCGGCGTAGACCTCGTCGGCCAGCAGCCAGGCGCCGGTGCGCTCGGCGCCGGCGATGATCCGCGCGCGCTCCCCGGCGTGCAGGATGCGCCCGGTGGGGTTGTTGGGGTTCACGACGGCCACGAACCGGGTGTGGGGCGCGACGGCGTCCTGCAGCTCGTCCAAGTCGAGCGCCCAGTCGCGGTGCTGCTTGAGCGAGAAGGTGGTCATGGTGCGTCCCAGGTTCTGGGCGAGCCCCCAGAACTGCTGGTAGTTGGGTTGCATCACGGCGATAAGGTCGCCGGGTTCGGTGACGGTGAGCAGACTCGTGAAGTTCGCCTGGATGGCGCCCACCGTGACGAGCACGTTGGCGGCGGTCGCGCCCGGGTACCAGGCGGCGATCGCCTGGCGCAGCTCGAGGGAGCCGTTGGCCTTGGGGTAGTCGAGCCCGGTGTCGGCGAGCGCCGCCAGGGCGGCGTCGACGTCGCCGCCCTGCATGGCGAGCAGCTCGCGGGTGGTCAGGGGCCGTACGCCGCTCTCGGAGAGGTTGATCTCGACGTCGTGCTCGTAGGCCGACAGCAATCGCTCGAGCTTGAACTCGACGAATGGCTGGGACAGTGCCATGCGGTCTCTCCTTCTCGAATGGTCTTGAGCGCTCGCGTCGCGCCCTTCGGAGTCAGTCGCCGAAGGTGGCGCCGAGGCCGGCGGCGGTCGCCCGGCGGTAGGCGAGGCGGGCGATCGCCGTGTCCTGCACGCCGACGCCGGTCAGGTCGCAGATCGTGATCTCGTCGTCGGTCTGGCGCCCGGGCTTCATGCCCGCGGTGAGCTCGCCGAGCTCGTCGATGCGGCTCTGGTCGAGCAGACCAGCGTCGCACACGTGATGCAGCTCGCCGATCAGCACGCATTGCGACACGCGGTCGCAGGCGACACGGTCGGCCTTTGCGAAACACTCGGGATAGAGCTCCTGCTTGCCCGGCATGTCGGAGCCCATCGAGGTGATGTGCAGCCCGGCGTGCAGCCACTGCGCCTGCAGGTAGGGTTCGCGGGCGGGTGTGGCGCACACCACGACGTCGCTCTCGCGCACGACCGCTTCGGCGGTGGCCGCCACGACGACGTCGACGTTGAGCTCGGCCTCGATGTCGTCGACAAAGCGCGCGATCTCGTCGGCGTCCAGGCCGTACACGTAGAGGCGCTTGAAGTCGCGCACCATGTGCAGGCCGCGCATCTGGTAGCGCGCCTGCGAGCCCGAGCCGATCACGCCGACGGTCTCGATCCGGCGCCGCGCCAGGCGGTCGGCGGCGAGCGCTCCGGCAAGACCGGTGCGCAGCTCGGTGAGGTAGCCGTTGTCGACCAGCAGGGCCTGCAGAAAGCCGGTCTCGGCGCTGATCAGGACCATCATGCCGGTGCCGTAGGGCAAGCCCCGCGCCGGGTTGCCGGCAAAGCCCGAGGCGACCTTCACGGCGAAGCTGTCGAGCCCCTCGATGTAAGCCGTCTTGATATCGACCTCGCCGCCATGCTCGGGAATCTCGATGGCGATGACCGGCGGCGCGACGACGCGGCCCTCGGCGAGACGCGAGAACCCCTGGGCGACCGCCTCGAGGGCCTCGCGGTCGAACCCGACGCAGGCGCGGAGGTCGGCTTCGGAGAGCAGCGTCACCTTCATCTAAGGTCCCCTTCCGGGCGAGGGTGGACTCATCTGTGATTCTACCTGACGAGCGCCGTCGCCTTCCCGCGTCGGGTATGCGGCGCTATCGCGTGGCGTGCGCCCCCGGCGCGCGCCGCCGCCGGCGGCGCATGACGAGCAGGGCGACGAGTCCGGCGATGAGCACCGCGCCGACTGCCGGCAGCATGAGGTCGACCCACAGCGGGGCGCTGAACGTCCAGGCCAGCCAGTGGACGTCGGCGCGCTGCCCGTTCTGCACGATGAAGGCGAGCAGGCCAAGGGCGGTGAGACCGCAGAGGAACGGCACGGCGCCGCGGCGCAGCATCGTCACGGACGACGTCGGTTCGTGCGGCCGGCCTTTCTCGTCTTGCATGCGGACCCTTCTTCGTCTTAGTGAACGGCTCGCTTGCCGTCGTGCCCCGGGGGCGGCGCCGCGAAACGGCGCCTCGCTATCTGCCTACCAGTAGCGGTGGCGGGCGAGCAGTCCCTCGAGATAGCGTGATTTTATCTGTTCGCTGGCCATGACCTGCTTGACGGGGGGCAGGCGCAGCACGACGCCCAGTACGGCGGCCAGGGCGCGGTGACTGGCGAGCCCCTGCTCCGAGAAGATCAGGTTCTGCAGCTTGCCGCGTTCGATGGCCATGACGACCGTGCGGTGCGCCGAATCGAGCGGCGTGATGATGCGTTCGGGGCGCACGGCGAGCACGATCGCGCGCCGCCGGCAGGCACGGCTGCACACGCCGCAGCCGATGCAGACCGTGCGGTCGACCGTCGGCGCCACGCCTGGCAGTTCCTGACGGATGGCCTCGACCGGGCAGCGCTCGGTGCACAGGCCGCAGCCGTTGCAGGTCTGCTCGGTCACGACCGGCATGAAGCGCGTGGTGTGCACGGGCCGCAGTACGGCGAAGCGTCGCGCGGCGATCATGGTCTCGCAGCAACAGCGGCAGCAGTTGCAGATGAAATTGACGCCGCGGCGCACGTTTTCGGCAAACTGCACGAGGTCGTGCTCGTAGGCCTCGGCGAGCAGGTCGAGCCCCTCGGCCGGTTCGATGGCACGCACGATGCCCTGTCGGATCAGGGTCTCGGCAGCGTCGTTCAGCGAGAGGCACAGCTCGAGCGGCGCGTCGCAGGCTTTGCCGACGTGCTCCATCTTGTGCCGGCAGTAGCACAGCCCGACGGCGAGGTGGTGCGCGTCGCCGATAATGGTGCTGGCGCGCTCGTAGTCGAGCACGTGCAGCTCGTCGTCGATGGTGAGCGCCGGCTCGTGGACGAGAGCGCGGCCGAGCTGGGTCTCGCCCTCGTAGAGCTCGCGCACGAACTCGTCTTCGGCGTTCATGTAGCGGTGGAACAGCTCGGCGAGCGCCTGCTTGTCGAGGTGGCCGTCGCTGCGCATGAGCGAGAACTCGAAGAAGCCCGCCATGGGGGGCGGCAGAAAATAGCGGCGTACGCCGTCGAAACAGGTGTCGATGAGCAGCGAGCGCCCCACCAGGACCTCGAGCTCGCGCTCGGCTTCGGCGGCGCCGGTGCCCCACGCCCGGGCGGCGTCGGCGGCCTTGAAGGGGGCGATGGGCAGCTGGGCGACGAGGCGTGCCTCGCGCTCGGTGAAGAGCATGGCGAGAATGTCGTAGAAGAGCTCCGACGGCGCCGCTCCGACGGGGAACTTGTTGAGCCGGCGCGTGAGCTGTTCGTAACTTGCCCGTGCAGTGCGATGCGCCATGTGACCCTCGTTGCCTCGGTGGAGTGTCAAGGATACCAAACGGCTCCGAGGGTGGCCGTTGAGGGCTGCCCTGCGACGACGACGTATACTTGCCCGCATGAACGCCGGTCGGCCCCTTCTCATCGTGAATCCGTCGAGCGGCAAGATGGGCGGGCCACGCTCGTTTGCGCGCTTCACCGCGGCCGTCGAGCGCGTTCTGGGCGACGTCGACTTCGCGGCCACCGAGCGCCGCGGCCACGCCATCGACCTGGCTCGTCGCGGGGCCGGCGAGGGCCGCGAGACGATCGTCGCCGTGGGCGGCGACGGCACGTTGAACGAGGTCGTCAACGGTGTCATGCAGGCCGACGCCGCGGCCGCCGGCGTGCGCGTCGGCCTGATCGGCCTGGGCACCGGCGGCGATTTCGGCCACAGCCTCGGCATAGGGCGCGGCCTCAACGACTACCTGGCCGCCGTCGCGGCCGGCCACACCCGGCGGGTCGACCTGCTGCGCGTGGCCTTTCACGGCCACGACGGACGGCCGCTCGAGCGCTATGTGGTCAACGTGCTGTCGGCCGGCCCGGGAGGCCTCGTCGACCGCTACGTCGAGAAGATCCCCGGCCTGCTGGGCGGCCGCGTGTCGTACGGCATGGCGTCGGCCTGGGCGCTGGTGGCCTGCCCGCGCGCCCGCCTGCGCCTGCGCCTGTCGGGCCTCGCCGACGATCCGTCGGCCGGTCGCGCCGCCCCCGGGGGCCTCATCGAGCGCGAGATCTCGACCTACCTGCTCGGGCTGTGCAACGGCGCCGTCTTCGGCGGCGGCATGCGCCTGGCGCCGGGCGCCGTGCCCGACGACGGCCTGCTCGACGTCGTGTCGGTCGGCTGCGACTCGAAGCGGACGATCGCCCGCCACCTGCCCAAGGTCTACGGTGGCCGCCACCTGGGCGTGCCGGGGGTCGAGCTGCTGCGCTGCCGCGCCGTCGAGGTCGAGCTGTTCGACGCGGCGGCGGCCGCGCGCTTCGCCCTCGACGTCGACGGCGAGCCCCTCGGCCGGCTGCCCCTGAAAGCCGAGCTGGTCCCCGCCGCCCTGACCATGCTGGCCCCCGCGCCGGCCGCGGCCGCGGCCGGCGGCCGGACTCTGTGATCGGCCCATGATCGAGCTGCCCGCGGACGACGACGACCTGCTCGCCGAATGCGACGTCACCACCTTTCGCGCCGGCGGCCCTGGGGGCCAGCATCAGAACACGACTGACAGTGCCGTGCGTCTGCGGCACCGGCCCAGCGGCATCGTCGTCATCTCCCGGCAGGAGCGCAGCCAGCACCGCAACAAGGCTATCTGCCTGGCCCGCCTGCGCGAGAAGGTGGCGGTCGCCAACGACGAAGCGGCGCGCCTGCCGCGGCGCGCGCGGCGCGTGCCGCGTGCCGAAAAGGAGCGCCGCCTGACCGACAAGGCGCATCGCGCGCGGCGCAAGCGGGAGCGCGGCACGCCGTCGACCGACGATGCCTAGCGCGCGGTACGCGCCCATTACGTGGCGCGCCGACTGCGGCAACGACCGCCGTGAGCGGTCCGCGCACGGGCGCGCCGCCCGTGCGCGACGTTCAAGCCTAGTAGAATCGGCCGTCGAAGGAGGGTGCTGAGATGGATGACTGGGCAGGACGAAGGCGGCGACGCGCGCTCGCTTCCGGCGTGGCGCCCGCGTCCACTCCGGCGTCTCTGCCCGTCGTGATGCCCGTGTCCGTTGAGACACTCGCGTCCGACCCGCCGGCCGCGCCGTCCGCCGAGACACTCGCGTCCGACCCGCCGGCCGCGCCGTCCGCCGAGACACTCGCATGCGACCCTCCGGCCGCGCCGCGCGCGGCGCCGCGCCCTGCTCGGCGCCGCGTCGTGTGGCTCGTGGTGGGCTCCATCGTCCTGATCACGGTCGCGGCTCTCGCGATGCGCCTGGCCGGCTTCACCGGCTGGGACACGCCCGCACACCTCTACAAGATCGCCACGCTGCGCAAGGGCGGCTCGCTGCTGTGGGACAACGACTGGTACGGCGGCGCCTACCAGATGGTCAGCTACGGCTTCGTCTTCTACTGGCTCGCCCAGTTCGTCAACTACAGCGTGCTGGTGGTCGCTTCGGCGGCAGTGCTGCCGATCCTCTTCTACGTCTACATGCGGCGCATCTACGACGTGACGGGCGTGCTGCCGGCCGCGGCTCTGGCCGTCGTGCTCGCCGTCTACCTGGCCAACGGTCAGGACCCGTTCCTGTTCGCCCTGGCGCTCACCATGGGCGGCCTGGCGGCCGCCGCCTGCGACCGGCGCGTCGTGGCCGCCGTCCTCATCGGGGTGGCCGGTTTTGCCAACCCGGTCGCCGTGACGGTCGGCGCCATCTTCCTCGTGGCTCAGTACCTGGCGCTGCCCGAGCGCCGCGCCGGCCTGCGGCGCGTGGCGCTCTACCTGCTGCCCTTCGCCGTCGCCCGGATCGTGCTGGCCCTGTTCTTCTGGGAAGCGGCGACCTACCAGTATCACCCGATCGAGGTCGTCGCCTACGTGTCGTTCGCCGCGGTCGGCGTGGCCGGCGCCCGGGTGTCGCGCGACCCCCGGCGGGCGGCCAAGGCGACCCTGTTCGCCACGTTCGGCGTCGTGGCGATCGCCGCCGTGGCGCTGCCGGCCAACGCCATGGGTGGCACCTTCGGACGCTTCTTCTTCGTGTTCGGCGTGCCTCTGCTGCTCACGCTGCGCAAGGTGCGTCTGCCGCGTCTGGCGCTGGTCGTGGTGCTCGCCGGCGCGGCGTTCGGCCAGGTCATCGTGCCGGTCACCCACTTCGTGAGCCCCGCCCAGGGAGTCTCGACCAAGCCTGTCTTTTTCGCCTCGGCTCTGGCCTGGGCGGCCGGCCATCACGACCCCGACTACCGCTTTCACGTGGTCGCTCTGGCCAACCACTGGGAGGCCTATTACTTTCCGGTCGACGACTACGCCATCACCCGGGGCTGGTACCGGCAGTCCGATGCCCTCCACAACGCGGTGCTCAACCGGCCCCGCTTCAGCGCCGCCCAGTACGTCGCCTGGCTGCAGGCAATGGGCGTCCGGTACGTCTTTCTGCCGGCCGCGCCCCTCGACCAGTCGGGCCCGCAGGAGACCGCCATCCTGACCACCGATCCGCGCTTCACGGTCGTCTACCACGACGCCGACTGGACCATCTTCAGGCTGACCGTCGCGCGACCGATCGTCGCTCCCGCGTCGGGCGCCGGCATGGCCCGGGTCGTGGCCCTCGACCGCGAGGCGATCGTGATGCGCGTCTCGGCGCCGGGCGCCTACATCGTCAAGGTCAGTTACTCGCCCTACTGGGAAGTGGTCGCCGGCGTCGGCACGCTCACTCGCGAGCGCGGCGATTTCATCGTGCTGCACGCCCGCACGGCGGGCGAGTTCGAGCTGCGCATGGTGGTCACGCCGCGGGCGCTCTGGGACGATCTCGCCACAGAGCTGCACTGACCCTTGGCCGCGGGGCCGCGCTCGGTTGCGAGCGTCGCAGAAAAGTCGGTAGAGTACGGGCTCGGGTCGCCCCCATTCTCGCGCCGGGCGGAGGTCTGGCCGTCTTGCGACGTCCGGCTAACTCCGTGCTTGTGCGCTGCTCACGATGGCGTCCGGAGCTCTTCAGTGGAACGTCGGAGGATCGATGAAAGACGAGTACGTGAGATGGCGCAAGAAGAGTCGCAGCCGCGATCTGACGGGTCTCGGATGGCTTGAAGCCGAGATCCTGCGCATCGTGTGGGACAAGGGCGACGTCAAGGTGCGCGACGTCTACGAAGAGCTGCGCCTGCGCCGGCGCATCGCCTACACCACCGTGATGAGCGTCTTGCGCAACCTGCATGTCAAGGGCCTACTCGAGCAGGACAAAGAGCCTTCGGGGTACATCTATCGGGCCATCGTGAGCGATCTCGACGTCGCCAAGGGCATACTCGACGACGTCGTCGACAAGATCATGGGCGGCAAGGTCGAGCCCTTGCAGGCCTACCTCGACTCCTACCACACCTGAGACCGGCCCGTCGGCAAGGGCGCCGAGGGGTCACGTAAGACCGGGAGGCACGCCATGCCGTCCAGCGTCACAGACCTCATCCAGCGCCTCGTCGACCGCGTCGCCGCGGCCGACCCCATCGTCGCCACGCAGCTCGGCATGGTCGAGCACGCGGGCGAGCTGCCCGACCTCTCGGCGCCCGCTGTGGCGGCTTACGTGGCCGATGCGCGGCGGCTGCTCGAGCTTCTCGACGAAGCCGCGGCGAGCGCCAGCGGCGCCGCGGCGATCGACGCCGTCACGGGCGGGCAGATCGCACGGCGTGTCCTGCGCAGCTTCGAGACGCGCCGCGTGCAGCACGCCAAGCCGGCCCTCTACCTCGACGCCGCCTACGGCGTGCTGCTGCTCATGATCAAAGAGGTCGGCACGCCCGCCGGACGCGTCGAGGCCATGGCGGGCCGTCTGCGCGCGCTGCCCGGCGTGCTCGAAGAGGGTCTCGCCAACCTGCGCGCGCCGCTGCCGCTGCCGTTCATCGCCACCGCTCTGGCCGACGTACCCGGGGTCACCGAGCTGGTGGGCGAGGCCGCGCCGCGGGCAGCCGCCGAGCTCGGCTTTGCCGGCGCCCTCGACGGGCCGGCGCGCCTGGCCGCCGCCGCCGTGACGCGCTTCGGCGATGAGCTGCGCGCCCGCTACCTGCCCACCGCCACTCCGACGGTCGCCGGCGGCCGGGAGCTGCTGGTCGACCTGCTCGCCCACGAGCACCTGCTCGACGAGACGCCCGAGCAGATCGCCGCCGTGGGCCGTGCCGCCATGGCCGACACGGGCGCCGCCATGGCCGAGCTGGCCGCATCGATGGGACACGCCTCCACCGCCGCGGCGATCGCCGCCGTGCGGGCCGACCGGCCCACGCGCGACGAGCTGCTGGCAAGCTACCGCGACGCGCTCGCCGCGGCGCGGCGCTTCGTCGTCGAGCACGACCTCGTCACGCTGGCGCCCGACGAGCAGCTCGTCGTCGAGGCCACGCCGCCCGCGCTGCGCGGCTCGCTGCCGTTCGCCGCCTACGAGGGGGCCGGGCCGTATGACCGCCTGCCCCGAGGCTTCTACTGGGTGACCGTGCCCTCCGACGAGCTGCCCGGCGACGACCTGTCGCGGGCCCTGGGCGGGCACCCCTTCGCCAGCATGCCGACGGTCGGCGTGCACGAAGCCTACCCGGGGCATCACACCCAGTTCGGGCGCGCCAACCGCGCCGCGACCCTGGCTCGGCGCGTCGCTTTCATTCCCGACGGTGGCATGCTGCTGATCGAGGGCTGGGCGTTCTACTGCGAAGAGATGATGGAGGCGCAGGGCTTTCTGGCCGCCCCCGCGGTGCGCCTCATGCGCCTGAACGACCAGCTCTGGCGGGCCTGCCGGGTGGTGATCGACATGGAGCTGAACCTTGGCCTCATGAGCTTCGACCAGGCCGTCGACTTTCTGTCGAGCGAGGCTCACCTAGAGCGCCCCTCCGCCGAGCTCGAGGTGCGCTGGTACTCGGGCGCGCCCGGCTACCCCATGGCCTACCTGATCGGCAAGCGCGAGATCAGCGCGCTGGCGGCCGACTTCGCCCGCCGCCGTTCGCCGTCGCTGAAGGCGTTCCACGACGAGCTGCTCGAATGGGGGGCGACAACGCCGGCGCTGATCCGTCGGGGGATGGGGCTCGACTGACGGTCGCGGCGACTGAAAGGCCGTCGCGCGCTTAGTACCGGCGATCGACTTCGTCGTCGCCGCTCAGGCAGGTGCGACTGCGTTGCGCGCCTAGTCGTAAAAGACGGGCTGGACCTCGACGCCGTACTGGATGACGCGGTCGCGCCCAGCCTCTTTGGCCTGGTAGAGCGCCTGGTCGGCGAGCTCGAAGAGCTCGGCGACGGTGGTTGCGTCGCGCGGACAGGTGGCCACGCCCATGCTGATCGTGATGTTCACGTCGGGCGGCAGTCCCAGGCCGGTGTAGCGCGTCTCGGCCAGCGTGCGGCGCAGCCGGTTGGCCATGAAGCTTGCGTTGTCGCCCGGTGTGCTGGGCAGCAGCATGCCGAACTCCTCGCCGCCGTGGCGGCTGCAGATGTCGGTCTTGCGCACGTGCTGCTGCATGACCGCGGCCACGACCTGGAGCACACGGTCGCCGGTGGCGTGGCCGTACGAATCGTTGAAGTGCTTGAAGTGGTCGATGTCGAGGATGACGAGCGACAGCGGCTGCTGGTTGCGCAGGCTGCGTGCGAGCTCTTCGTCGGCGCGGTTCATGAAGAAGCGGCGGTTGTAGAGGCGCGTGAGGTGGTCGGTCACGACCTGGCGGCGGATGCTGTCGTACTTGCGGGCGTTCGACAGCGCGCCGTGCACGTGGCCCTGCAGCGTGGAGAGCACATTGGTGGCGATCTCGTCGAAGTGTTCGCTGGTGGTCGAGGTGGCCAGCAGCGCCATCTCGCCCATGGGGTCGACCTCGAAGGGCACGATGAGCTGGCTCTTCATGGTCTGGGGGAACAGCGTGCAGGTGTGGTTGGACGAGCGCACCACGGTGTGGTCGTCGATCGCCTTGCGCACCGGGCAGTCGGTGGTGAACAAACAGCAGTCGGCGTCGATCGACGGCGCCTGCACGCCGAGCGCGCCCTCTACGTCGAAGGCCCTTGTGTTGGGCTCGAGCGAGATGAGCGCCACGAAGTCGGCCCGCAGGAAGTTCTTGGCGCGCGCCAGGGTGCGTTCGACCGTCTCGCGGTAGGGCAGGGCGGCGTTGATCTCCTGGCCGATGTCGCCGACCTCGACGAGCTGGCGGTTGAAGTTCTGCAGGCGGATGAGGTCGCTTTCGGCGCGTTCGGTGCGCACTTCGTTGCTCTGCACCTCGGTGAACGTGCGGATGATCGTGTTGATGAGGAAGTCGAGCTCGGCGATCTCGTCGCGATGGCGCGGGTCGTCGTGTTCGTAGCGGCTGCCCAGCCGCCGTCGCGAGCGCCGGATCAGCGAGTTGACGGGGCGGTAGACCCAGATGTCGAGCACGGCGACGACCAGGACAAGCGCCACGGTCAACGCGATGCCGAGCTGCATGAGCAGATCGCGGCTGAGTTGACGGGCGAACACCGCGACCACGACCAGGAAGATCACGACGATCATGCCTGTGGTCTTGACCTCGATGCTCACGCGGGACCGGCTCTCGTGCGGGTCGCTCGTGGGAGTCTCCTTCGCGCGTCCGGCGGCCTCTGACGACTGCTTGAGTCGCCGCCGGTTTGTCGATTTCGTTATCGGCAGTTCGCGGGCGAGGATGAGTCGATGGACGCGGGCTTTGCGGGCGGTCGCGCGACCGGCCCGAGCCGGGGTCGGCTCAGAGGTAGCCCTCGATGACCGAGAGCACCTGGGCGATGCGGAACGGCTTGGTGATGTAGCCGTCGATGCCGACGTCGGTGGCCCGCTCCATGTCGGTCGCCATCGCCTTGGCCGAGAGGCCCACGATGGGAATGGTGCAAGTGGCGTCGTCGGCCCTGAGCTCGGCTATGGCTTCGTAGCCGCTCATGACCGGCATCATCATGTCGAGGATGATGAGGTCGGGGTGATGGTCGCGGGCGAGATCGACAGCCTCGCGGCCGTTGGCCGCCTTGTAGACATCGTAGCCCTGGGTCTCGAGCGACATCGCGACGATGCTCAGGATATCGGGGTCGTCATCGGCGACGACGATCGACTTGCTCATGGCGTCTTCCACCCGTCCTAGCTGATCTTGCCGGCGGCCAGGTGGTCGGCCGGCTCGTGTGATATCGGCACTGTAAAGATGAAACTGGAGCCCTTGCCGAGCTTGCTCTGCACGCGGATCTGGCCGCCGTGCAGCTCGACCAGCTCTTTGGTGATGGCCAGTCCCAGGCCGGTGCCGCCCTGGGAGCGGCTGGCCGACGAGTCGACCTGCGTGAAGCGCTGGAAGATGCGGTCGATGTCTTCTTGGCCGATGCCGATGCCGGTGTCGGTCACCCAGATCTCGACGAAGCCATCCTGGCCGCGCGCCTCGACACTGACGTTGCCGTTGTCGTGGGTGTACTTGATGGCGTTCGTCAGCAGGTTGAGCAGCACCTGGTTGAACTTGGCCGGGTCGGCGATGATGGTCGGCACGTCGGTCGGCAGGTAGGTCGACACCTTGATGCGCTTGTCGGCGGCGCGCGGTTTGACGACCGGCAGCACGCCGAGCAGCGCCGAGCGCAGGTCGACGGCCTCGAGGTTGAGCTCGAGCCGGCCGGCCTCGATCTTGGTGAGGTCGAGCACGTCGTTGATCAGGTTCAGCAGCGACTCGCCGTTGGTCAGGATGCTGCTCACGAACTGGGTCTGGCGCTCGTTCAGTTCGCCGGTCACGCCCGAGAGCAGCATGTCGCTGTAGCCGATCACCGACGTGAGCGGGGTGCGCAACTCGTGGCTCATGGTGGCCATGAAGTCGCTCTTCAGCTGGTCGAGGTGGGTGAGCTCCTCGTTCTTGCGGGCGAGCTCCTCGTTGTACTGGATGTTGCGCAAAGCCACCGCGAGCTGGCTCGACAGCGAGGCCAGCGCGGCGAGCTTGGAGTCGCGCACCACCTCGCCGGGTCGCGTGACGAAGCACAGCAGGCCGAGACGGCGGTCTTTGGCGGTGAGCGGCACCAGCACGACGTCGCGAAAGCCCTCTTTTTCGATGAGCTTGAGGACGTGCGCCGACTGCGTGCCGTCGTCGACCGTCGCCACGTGCGGAAGGCCGACCGGATGGATGCGCACCAGGCCGACCTCTTTGAGGCGCTCGATCAGCTCGAGGGTCACGGGCCCCTGACAGGCGGCGAGCTGGTCGTGTGACGTGCTGTCTTTGTGCACCAGGGCGAAGCCGCTCTCGATGCGCATGAGGCCGCAGAGCTTGTCGAGGGCATCGGGCATGAGGCCTTCGACGTCGTGGTGGCGCACGAACACCTGGCTGGTCTCTTCGATGGAGCGCAACTGCTCGTTGACGACCTTCATGCGGCCGAGCTGGCTTTCGGCGCGCAGCTTCGCGTCGCGCAGCTGTGAGTTGCTCTTGGTGAGCGCTTGTGCGAGGAAGCCGGTGAGCAGGGCGATCAGCAGGAAGGCCGTCACCCGTACGCCGACCGTCTGCGCCGACCAGTTGTCGGGCAGCACCGGCGGCGTGATCGTCGAGCTGTTCAGGAAGGGGCCGACGGCGCCGGTCTGGAGCACCCAGATGGCGATGTAGAGGGCGCTCGAGGCGCCCGCCGTGAGGTAGGCGCTCCACGGCGGCAGCAGCAGGCTGGCCGACACGATCGGCCACAGGTAGAGGATGGCCACCGAGCTGAGCACGCCGCCGGTGAAGACGACCGCGGCGGTCACCAGCAGTGTGTCGACGACGACCATGGCGATGCTCACCTGGCGCTCGCGGCCGTGCCGGCTGAGGTACAGGAACGGCACGTTGGCCACGACGAACACGACGACGACCACGAGCAGCGACAGCGAGACGAAGTCCTGGTTCAGGAAGCGGAAGACGACGCCGGCGATGAGCAGGGCCACGCCGAAGATGATGCGCGCCGTCATGATCTCTCTGAGTTGCTTGCCTGATCCCGTTTGAGGGCTCCTGGTGTCGGTGCTTGGTGGTGTAGTCACCTATGTCGACAGTCGCGCCCGATGGATTAGGGTCTTTGCGACAGTTCGGGGTGGCAACGGGCGGCTTTGTCGGTCGCGGCAGGAAATCCGCACCCCGGCGCGGAAGCTCTAGAGTCCCAGGCGCGTTCCCGTCCCTTCGGGCGTGGGATGGGCGCCGGGGAGGACCGAGGACGTTCACCACCTGTGTCTGTGCCGCGTCTCATCTTGGCTGGAGTCGAACCCGGGCCCGCGCTCGACCTTGTGGCCGGTGCGCTGCTCGCCGGGTTCGGCGAACAGCATGCTGCTCGCGCCATCCTGCTGGGCTTCGACCTGCCGCTCTGGCGCCTCATCTACGACGTAGCCGCCCGCGCGCCGCGCGCCCTCGACCCTGCGCTGCACCCCGCTCCCGTGGCCGACGAGCTCTTCGACCAGTGGAGCGAGCGCATGGACCTGGCGCTCGTGATCGGCGTGCGCCCGCTGCTCGACAAGTGGGAGGGCGTCAACGGTTCGCGCGCGGCCGACCTGGCGCGCCGCCTCGATGCACCGGTCATCCTGGTGCTCGACGCGCGCGGCCGCGGAGCCAGCGCGGCGGCGGCCGTCTACGGCACGCGCGCCCTAGCGAACAAGCTCGAGATCGGCGGCGTCGTGCTCGTCGGGGGCGACGACTCGGCGACCGGCGCCGAGTTGCAGGAGGCCCTGCGCCGCGACGTGGGCCTGCCGCTGCTCGGCCAGATCCCGCCGCAGTTGACCGAGCAGTTCCTGCGTCAGTACGCGGCCGCCAGCGGCTCGGTGCGCACGCTCGGCGGCTCGCGGGCGCCCGAGGCCACGCTGGTGCAGCTCTGTCGCGAGGCGGCCACCTACCTGCGCCTCGACGAGATCGTGGCCGTGGCCTCGCGGCGCGGCTTTCTGCCGTCGGCGCCGCGCCGCCTGCTGCTGCCCGAGACCTCGGCCACCGACCTGGTCGTGGCGGTGGCCTGGGGGCCGCCGCTGCAGCCCGTCATGCTCGAGAACGTCGACGTGCTGCAGGCGATGGGCGTCAACCTGGTGCCGCTCAACATCGCGCGCGACCGCGAGCTGCCCCAGCCCTGCCACGGCCTGCTGTTCACCGGCACGCTCGACGAGCAGTCGATCGACGCGTTCTCCGACAACGCCCTGCTGCGTCAGCATCTGCGCGGCGCCGCGGCGGAAGGCCTGCCCATCCTGGCCCTCGGCGGGGGCGCCCTGCTCATGCTGCAGCGCCTCGCCGACAGCCGCGGGCGCAGCCACGACCTGCTGGGCCTCGTGCCCGCCGAGGCCGAGCTGCTCGAGTGGTACGACCGGCCGCGCTACGTGCGCGCCGAAGCCACGCGGGCCAACCCCTACGACAGCGGGCAGGTCGTGCTGCACGAGCTCTTCGACCTCGAGTTCCTGGTCCTCGAGCAGGACGTGTTCGCCTATCAGATCGCCATGCCCGACGGCAGCAGCCGCACCGAGGGCTTCGTCGTCGGTCGCTGCCTGGCGACCACCCTGTTTGCCAGCTTCGCGGCCTCGCCGGGCATGGCGGGGCGCTTCATCGCCGCCATGCGCGTCGCACGCGGCGGCTCGTAGGGTACACTTCCGCGCATGAGCGAGCGCCGCCGTCTAGAGCCCGAGGTCTTCGCCTTGCCGGTCGAGCGCATGCGCGAGGGCTACTACACCGACGCTTACTTCAACTTCTCGAAGCGCGTCCTCGAGACGCGCGACAAGCACCCGCGCGTGCTCATGCAGGTCTTCCAGAAATACGAGTCCGCGGTGCTGGGCGGCATGGACGAGGCGATCGCCGCCCTGCGCCTGTGCTCGGGACGGCACGTCGGCAGCGGCGACGAGCGCGCCTGGGTCGACGGCTGGGACGAGCTCGAGGTACGGGCGCTCTACGACGGCGACGACGTCGCGCCTTGGGAGACGGTCATGACGATCGAGGGCGACTACACGCTGTTCGCCCACCTCGAGACCGTGTATCTCGGCGTGCTCACGCGCCGCACGCTGATCTCGACCAACGTGCGCCGTGTGGTCGACGCCGCCGGCGACAAGCCGATCTTCTTCTTTCCGGCGCGCTTCGACCACTACCGCGTGCAGGCCGGCGACGGCTGGGCGGCGCACATCGCCGGGGCGATCGGCGTTTCGACCGACGAGCAGGCGTCGTGGTGGGGCGGCAAGGGCGGCGGCACGGT
>CAZFJE010000043.1:0-20306 GCA_964519555.1 uncultured Thermoleophilia bacterium | reverse complement strand
CGAAGTCGGCGATAGAGGTGAGGCGGTGGGCGAGCTGCCAGTGGTAGTCGTTCCACTCGTCGTCGGACACGTTCCTGAAGAGGTCGATATCTTTCCAGTGGCGTGGCGTGGTCTGTACGGTCATGTCGTCTCCTTGCTCGCGGCGCCCCCCGGCGATCCGCGGTTTGGCCCATGGCTCCTGTGCTGCCGGCCCTGCGGGCCGGCCGGCGGCCGACGTTGACGCGGGCCGCCGCTCACGTGCTGGTCACGACAAGGTCTAAAGTCCTGCTTTGGCGATGATACGCCGAAGGGTCGCGCGCTTCTCGGCGTCGAGCGGCGGCACCTTGCGACCCAGGCACACCTCGTCGGCCAGCGCCGCCGCGCGCCCCGGCGCGCCCGGGCGTCCGTCGCGCTCCCAGGCCTCGAAGGCGCTGCGATCGAACAGGCGCGGCCGCCAGACGTCTTTCATGTGGCGGCGTGTGTGGCGCTGCGCAAGCGCGTTGCCGCCGATGCCGATCGCCGCGATGGTCTCGAGGGCGATCGTCTCGTCGTCGACCGTGATGCCGGCCCCGACCGCGGCGACGTTCGACCAGGTCTCGGCGTCGAGCACGAGCTGGGCCGGCGCGTAGACGCTGCCCTCGTCGCTCTGTCCGGCGCCGGCCAGCAGCGCCGCGCCGCCGAGCGCCGCCGCCAGGGCAAAGGCGGTGCCGTCGGCGGCGGCCAACCACTCGTCGGCCGCCGGGCGGCCCGGCGGAAAGCCGGCCGCGATGGGCAGGCCGGCGTGGCGCGCGAGCTGGGCGAGCTGGGCGAAGGTGGCGACCCCCGCCGGGCCCAGTCCGTAGCCCGGAGCGTGCTCTTCGATGAGCGCCGGCAAGGCGGGCATGAGGTAGGGCGAACCCGGCGCGGCGAGCTGCTGCGTCGCGCACGCGGCCAGCGCGGCGGCGTGCAGCGCGACCAGGGCCGCGGCGCGGTCGGGCAGCGGCTCGCCGCCGCGCAGCGGCGCCGTGAGAAACCCACAGGCGAGTCCGGCGCGCGCGCAGGCAAGCAGCGGGTCGAGCTCGGACTGAGCGACGCTGTGCGCGACCACACCGAGCGGCGGCCTGGGGGCGTCGGCGCGGCCGCCCAGGGCGTCGGCGACGGCGATCACGGCGGCGGCCTGGGCTGCGCTCAGGGCGCCGCACACCAGCACCGGCTTGGCGGTCGCGGCCAGCACGTCGGGCAGCTCGGTCAGGCGCCGAGTGGGCAGACCGACGGCCGCCACCTCGGGCAGGGCGTCGGCGAGCAGCGCGGCGGAGGCGACATCGGGGGCGGCGGCCAGGGCGGCCAGCAGGCCGCCGCGACCGCCGCCGACCACGACGTCGCGGTCGGCTGTGCGACCCGGCAGCGCGAACAAGGCGGGCGCCGTCGCCAGGGCGCGGCGCACGAGGGCCTCGGGCAGGCGCAGGCGGCCCGTGGCGGCGTCGGCGCTCGCGCCAGCCGCGACGAGCAGCTCGCGCGCCATCGCACCCGCGACGGGCACGCCGCGGCCCGCCAGCAGCTCGAGGGCGGCGTCGTGCAGGCGCGCGACCTCGTCGGCGGGGAGCGGCGCGTGGCGCAGCCCAGCCGGGGCAGTGGTGGTCGGTCCGGCGGTAGGCTCAGACACGGGTCCTCCCTTTGGCCTTGTTGACGATCTCATCGGTGGCGCGACGCGCCGCGTCGCTCAGCGTGAAGGCCGGCGGCTCGTGGCGCAGGGCCTCGCTGCGCGCCCGGACGCGCTCCTTGAGCGTAGTCGCTCCGGCGGCCTGCCAGTGCTCGAAGCCGTTGCGCTCAAAGAGCGCCGGCGACCAGAACTCGCGACCGTGCTCGCGCGTGTGAGCCAGGTCGGCAAAGCTGCCGCCCGGACCCACCGCGCAGATCTCCTTGACGGCGAGCGAAGCGCGGTCGGTGCCGACCTCATGCATGAGGGCGCGCGCGTACGAGACGAGCTCGTGGCCCAGCACGATCGTCTCGAACGAGCTCTGCAGGCCCGCTTCGAGGTAGCCGACGTCGTGCAGCAGCGTGGCTCGTGACAGCGCCCCGAGCACGGCCGAGATGGCCGCCTCGGCGGCCCACTGTTCGTCTAACAGCTTGGCGTCGGACACGGCCGCGTAGGCGAAGCTCGGCAGGCCGTAGAAGTGGCACAGGTCGCAGGCCGCGGCGTTGCCCAGGTAGAGCTCGGGCGCGCCGAAGGTCTCGAGGGCCGTGTGCCGGTCGGTGGTGCCGCAGCCCACGCCCAGCACGAACGGCGCGCCGCCCGCGGCAAGCTGGTGCACGACAAGCGCCGACAGCACCTCGGCGTTGCCCACGAGGACGGTGCCGGCGACGCTGGCCGGCGCGCTCACGCCGGCGACCGGCGCTGGCGCGTAGACGAAGGGGATGTCGGCGCGGGCGCAGACGATCATCTGGCGCAACGCCTCGGCGGAGTGCGCCAGAGGCGGCGCCGAGAGGGCGTAGCAGGCGAAGCTCTGCGCCGCGCCGCAGATCGCCGCCAGCTCGGCCATGAGGGGCAGCGAGTCGGCGTCGCGCACGGTGGCCAGCAGCGGCTTGCGCGTGCCGGCGAGCATGGCCGCGAAGCGGGTGAGGTCGTCGGTCGCGGCGGGCGTGTCGGCCGGGCGGCCCATCGACATGACGAAGTCGATGCCCGGCAGGCGCTCGCACAGGGCGGCCATGCCCTGCACGTCGGCGGTGGTCGCCGGGCGGCGCTGGCCGGAGTCGGGGTCGCGCACGTAGTCGCAGTCGGGCCCCGTGCCGAAGAAGCTGCGGCCGTCGGCCAGGTCGATGCCGCCGCCGTCGGTACCCGCGCGCGAATTGAGCACGAAGCGCCGTGGCGCCGATCCCAGGGCGCCGTCGACCAGCGCCGCGGGAATGCGCACCCGCGTGCCCGACACGCGCGCCCCGGCCGCGGCGAGCAACTCGCGAGCCGGCTCCCAGGGCACCTCGACGCCGGCCTCTTCGAGCAGCGCCAGGGTAGCCTCGTGGACCCGCCAGCAGGCCTCGTCGTCCCAGACTACGAGGCGCGCCCCGCTCACGGCGTGGCGAGCTCCGCGTCGGCGCGCGCCACGATGCTCGCGAGCTCGACGACGACGTCGTCGGGCAGGGGGGCGGAGCGGTAGTTGGCGAGGATGTCGTCGGCGATCGCGGTCGCTGAGTCGAGGGCGCCCTTCTTGCCCCCGGACAGCCAGACATCGTAAGGCGTGCGGTCCCAGACCGTGGGCCGCCAGATGTCCTTCATGTGGCGGCGGGCGTGCTTCTCGGCAAGGTAGGTGCCGTTGGGCCCGACCTTGCCGATGAGGTCGACGGCCAGGGTGTCGTCGTCGACCACCACGCCGCCGGCCACCTTCTGCACGATGCCGTAGATCTCGCTCTCCATGATCAGGTGCGGGTAGCTCAGGATCTTGGAGCCGTTCAGCAGGCCGCAGCCGTTCATCATGTCGGCGCAGGTCATGACACTCGCGAAGGTCGACAGAGAGTCGTCGACGGCGGCCTGCCAGTCGGGCTCTTTGGCGCTCGTCGCCATGGTGCCCATGGCCATCGGCACGCCGTAGAAGTGGGCGAGCTGGGTGGCGCCGGCGGCCAGCAGGTAGTCCTCGGGACCGGCCGTGTAGCTGCCGGTCTTCAGGTCCATGGCGCTGGGCGCGCCCGAGAAGAACGCCGGGCAGCCGGGGAAGGCGAGCTCGAGCAGCACGACGCCCGACAGCGCCTCGGCGTTCTGCACGACGAGGTTGCCGGCCAGCGTAGCCGGGCCGGTGCCGGCCATGAGCGGCATGGGCATGAAGCCGCTCGCCAGGCCGTGCTCGGCGGCCACGAGGTTGGCCTCGAGGTTGGGGCCGTCGTGGCCCAGCGGGTCGACCGCGCACTGCATGAAGCTGATGATCGGGCGGCGGCGCAGTTCGGCCGTGCCGCCGACGATGGCGGCCGCCATCTCGACGAGCAGCCGCGCCGGCCGTTCGCCCACGGTGGTGACCGCCTGGTAGTGCTTGCTCGTGTTGGTGAGCACGGCCTCGGAGTCGTGCAGGGCCTTGCTCGCCGGCGGCACGTCCTGCGAGGTGACTACCGGGCCCCAGTAGTAGCTTACGTTGGGCAGGGCGTCGACGAAGCGCGCCGAGGTGGCCGCGTCGGCTTTGGTCGACGGGCGCTTCTCGCCCGTGTGGTGGTCGTAGACGGACACGCCGCTGCCGTCGTTGGACAGGTAGCAGTGGGCGCGGTCGATCACCATGTCGCAGTCGGGATCGCGGCCCGCGAGGAGATACTGCTCGGGCACCCGGCCGACGGCCTCCATGACGACCTTGCGGGGCAGCCGGGCGACCTCGCTCGAGCGGTCGATCGTGCAGCCGTTGCGCTCGAGGATGTCGAGCGCCCTGGCCGACGGGAAGCGGATGCCGACGTTCTCGAGGATGTCGAGCGTCGCTTCGTGGATGCGCTCGAGGTCGCTGCCCGAAAGGACGTCCCAGTGAAGGCGGGGGGCGATGGGGTTGATCCGTGAAGTCAAGGGCAGCAACCTCGCAGGTTCAGAAACTGGCGGACGGTCGAGATGCGAGCATCGGCCGCCGCGGGGCGCGCGGCGGCGGGCCGGACTAGAGCCCGGCGGCCCTGCAGATCGCGCTGATGGAGGCGGCTACCACAGTCGGAGTCTATCAAACGGCGCCCCCGCGGCAAGCCGCTGCCGGGGGCACGCACGGCAGAAGAGCCCCGCCGCGCCTGACCATTCCGGCCAGTCACGACGACTGAGCATCGGCGCGCGCCACGATGGCGGAGAGCTCGGCCGCGAGGTCGTCGCCGAGCGGGGCGGGGCGGTGATCGGCGAGGATCCCGGCGGCGATCTCGGCGGCCGTGTCGCGCGCGCCGGGGCGCCCGGCCGCCGCCCAGGTGTCGTAGGGCGAGCGGTCCCACACGGTCGGCCGGAAGAGCTCACCGGCGTGGCGGCGTGTGTGATCGTCGGCCAGGTAGGTGCCGCCGTGGCCGACGCGCCCAATGACGTCGAGGGCGAGCGTCTCGTCGTTCACGACGATGCCCCCGGCGAGGCGCTGCACCATGCGGTAGACCTCGAGCTCCATGACGAGGTGCTCGTACGACAGCGTGCGCGAGCCGTCGAGCAGGCCGCAGCCGCTCAGCATGTCGGCGCCGGCAAGAGTGGCCGTGGCCGTGGAGAGGGCGTCGTCGACGGCCGCCTGCCAGCCGGGCTCCCGAGCGCCGGTGGCCATGGCGCCCATGTTGACCGGCAGGCCGAAGGAGTGGCCGAGCTGCGTGGCGGCCGCGGCCAGGACGTCGTCTTCGGGGCCGCCGCCCGTGTAGCCGCCGGTGCGCAGGTCCATGACGCTGGGCGCGCCGGCGAAGAAGACCGGCGCGCCGGGACTCGCGAGCTGCAGTAAGACGAGGTCGGCGAGCACGGCGGCGGCATTGACCGCGAGATTGCCGGCCAGCGAAGCGGGCGCCGTGCCGCAGCCCAGGGTGAGCGACAAAAAGCCGCAGGGCACGCCGGCCGCCGCGCAGACGAGGCCGGCCTCGAGGCTCACCGCGTCGTTGCCGAGCGGATCGACCGGACAGGCGATCAGGCTGAGGAGGGGCCGGCGGCGCAGCTGGTCGGCGCCGCCGCACAGGGCGGCCGCCATCTCGACGAGCAGGCGCGTGGGGCGCTCGCCGACGCAGGTGACGGCCTGGAAGTGCTTGGTGGTGTTGGCGAACACGGCGGCGGCCTCGTGCAGGGGACGCGAGCCGGACGGCGCGTCGCCGGCGGCGACGATCGGCCCCCAGGCGAAGGCGACCTGGGGCAGCGCGTCGCAGAAGCGCGCCGAGGCGGCCACGTCGGCGAGGGTCGACGCGCGGCGCTCGCCGCTCACCGGGTCGATCACAAAGACGCCGCTCGCGTCGTTCGACAGGTAGCTGTGGCGCCCATCCAGAGGCAGGTCGCAGGCCGGGTCGCGCCCGCAGAGGGCGAAGCTGGACGGCGCCGCCGCCAGGGCCGCCTCGACCAGCTGCCGCGGCAGACGGGCGATCTTGCGCGGCCGGTCGACGGCGGCGCCGTGGGCCGCCAGGATGTCGAGCGCCGCGGGCAGAGGGAACCGCACGCCGGTCTCGGCGAGCACGGCAAAGACGGCTTCGCGCAGGCTGTCGAGCTCGCCGGGCGCCAGCACGTCCCAGCGGCGCATCGGACTGATGGGGTCGATCCTCGTCGGCAAGGCTCGCCCGGGGCGCTTACTGCGCCGGGTAGGTGCCGGCCTTCACCATGGCGAGCGCCGCGCTGAACGACGGCACCGCGGCGGCCGGCGCCGCGCTCACATTCAGGCCGTCGTACCACTTGCGCGACAGGGCGGCGAGCGAGCCGTTGGCGCGCATCGTCTTGACGGCGGCGCTCAGCACAGCGACCAGGTCGCTCTCGCCCTGGCGGGTGGCGAAGGCCTGAGGCTGGTAGAAGAAGCCGGTGTTCGAGACCGCTATGTGGGCGCCGCCTGCCTGCTCGCTCTTGATCGTCGTGTCGGCCGTGAGGTCGCCGGCGAGGCGGCCGCTGCCGACGTCGGCCAGCGCGTCGGCGTCGCTGCCGTACAGCGTGACGCTCACGCCGCTCGCCGCTTCGAGAAAGCGCTGAAAGGTCGTCGAGGCGCTGGCGCCGATCGTCTTGCCGCTGAGCTCGGCGAGCGACGTGACGGTCGGCCCGCCGGCGGGCACCGCGACCTGGGCGATCGAGTAGGCGTAGGGCGCGGCGAAGGCGAGCTTGCGCGACGGCTTGGGGTCGGTCGTCATGGAGCTGATGGCCACGTCGTAGCTGCCCGCCTTGAGGGCCGCCGGCACGCGCGCCCAGTCGAGCTCGCGGATCTCGACCGTCTTGAGACCCATGATCGAAGCGACCGCGCGCGCCACATCGACGTCGAAGCCGCTCCAGGTGCCGCCGCTGTCGACCGTGCTCTGCGGCGCGAACTCGGGGTCTTCGCCGACCACCAGCGTGCCGCGAGCGGCGATCGTGGCGGCGAGACCCGTGGGTCGATGGCCGAGGATGGCGGCGAAACGCTGGGTCGCGGTCTGCGTCGACGCGGCGCGCTTGTGGCCGCAGGCGGCAAGCAGGCCCGCGGCGGCAACCAGCACGAAGATCGTCGCGACCGCGGCGGCGCGGCGGGGCCGGCGCGTGGTCATCTCAGCCGGCCACCAGGCGTCGCAGCTCGGCGTCGAGGTCGGGGGCGAGCGCGGGCGGCACGTGTCGCGCCAGCGTCTCGCGCGCCGCCTGGCGCGCCGCCTGGCGCGCGTCGCTCGAGCTGCCGTCGGCGCCGCAGAGCCGTTCGGCGACGCGGCGCGCCGCGTCGCCGGGGCCGGCGCCGGTCGTGGCCGCGGCGCGGGCGGCCGCCCGCGCCGCGGCCGTCACCTCGGTCCCCAGCATGAGCTCTTCGAACGAGAAGATGCGCCCGCCGGCGACCATCCCTACGCCGGTGATCATGTCGACGCCGGCGAGCATGGACAGGTAGGTCGTGGTGACGTCGTCGATCACCGCCTGCCAATCCGACTGCTTGGCCGCCGAAGCGTTGACGCCGCATTGCGTGGGCAGTCCGTAGAAAGCCCCGACGTTGCCCACGGCCGCGCCCATGAGGGTGTCCTCGGGGGCGCCCCCCGAAAAGTCGCCGGTGCGCAGGTCCATGACGCTCGGGATGAAGCAGATGAACACGGGGGCGCCGGGGATCGCGGCCTGGATGGCGCAGACGCCCGAGAGCGCCTCGGCGATGCCCACGGTCAGCGAGCCGGCCATGGTGAGCGGCGTGGTCGAGCCGCCCTGCGGCATGGTCACGAAGCCGATCGGCACGCCGGCCTCGGCAAAGGCCAGGCCGGCGTCGAGCGTGCCCTCGTCGT
This sequence comes from uncultured Thermoleophilia bacterium, assembly GCA_964519555.1. Classification (GTDB taxonomy): domain Bacteria; phylum Actinomycetota; class Thermoleophilia; order UBA2241; family UBA2241; genus Bog-752. The sequence goes on along the minus strand of CAZFJE010000043.1, from coordinate 12,479 downwards.
GGCCCAGCGGCGTGATCGTACCGAGCAACGCCGAGATCGGCGGCGCGCGCCGCACGGCTACGTCGCCGCCGGCGATGGCGCGCGCCATCTCGACGGCCACGCGGGCCTGCGTCTTGTCGACGATCGTCACCGTCTGCACGTGCTTGCCGGTATTGGCCAGCACGTCGTAGATCTCGTAAAGGCCACGACGCTCGACAGGCCGGTCCTGCGCGCTCACGGTCGTCCAGCAGAAGTCGACCTCGTCGAGGGCATCGACGATGCGCGTGATGGCGACCGCGTCGGCGGCCACCGTGGGCCGCTTCAGGCCGCTGTCGAGGTCGTAGATGTCGGTGGGGCAGCCGTCGGTGGTGAGCAGCGAGCCGTCGCCGGTCACAAGCGTGCGATTGGCGCGCGCGCCCAGCGTCAGGCGTCCCGGCGCAAGGGCGACGAGGTGGCGCACGACGTCGGCGGGGATGCGCACGACCTGGCCGTCGGCGTGCGCGCCGGCGGCGACCAGCGCCGCCCGGGCGGCGAGCGAGGGCACGGCGATGCCGATGGTCGCCAGTACGTGAAGGGCCGCTTCGTCCAGACGCTCAAGGTCGCTGGCGGAAAGGACTTCGAGACGTCCCGTCGCCTGGGGGGTCGGCTGTCGCACTCGCGTACCTCTCTCGGTCGACTTTTGCTGGTACCGGTGTCGGTCTGCTGCCGCTTGCAGCGGGGTGGCGGCCGGGCGCTGGCCGGCGGGCGAGGATCGCCCCATTGTCGCTTTCAGACGGCGATGGCTGCAACCCTGGCGCCGAGCACGGCGAGCAGGTCGGCGCTGCGGATCTTGAGCATGGTGGTCGTCGTGCCGCCCCCGCAGTAGACCACGGGCAGCTCGAGGATGCCCGGATCGGCGACGATCGGCAGGTCGGCCGCCAGGCCGCACGGCGGCAGGGCCCCGGGGCGGTACCCGGTGAGCGCCACGACCTGGGCCGGCGGGGCTGGAGCCGCGTCGTGGCAGCCCAGCGCGGCGGTGAGCCGGGCGTCGTCGACGCGGGCATCGCCGCGTACGAGGCACACTACCGGACCGCTCTCGGTCTCGAACACCTGGGACGTGACGACCTCGCGCCGCGAGACGCCGAGCAGCCCGGCGGCACGGCGCGCGGTGCCCGACAGGGCGGGCAGATGGATGATCTCGTGCGCCACGCCCTGCTCGAGAAGATAGTTGTGGACGTCGCTACAGGACTTCATGCGTCCCCCTTGGGCGGCCCGCTCACTGTACCACAGCGGCCGGGGCCGACTGTTGCCGCGCAGGGCGCTCCTGCCTACGATGAGGGCATGCATGAGCGCTCGAAACGGCAGCGCCTGGGCCGGCGCGCGGCCAACTTGTTGCTGATCGTCGGCGGGCTGACCATCGCGTTCCCGTTCTGGTCGGCGGCCTACACGCACTACCAGCAGCGATCCCTGAGCGCCGACTACCGGCGCGCCAGCGCGGCGTTCGCGGCGGGCGCGCAGCGCCGCTCGACCCTGGCGACCCCGCTCACGCCGGCCCTGAAGGCCCGCCGCCTCGCCGCCCTGTTCGCGCGCGGCCTCAAGCCGGGCGAGCCGATCGGCCACCTCATCATCCCGCGCCTTTCGTTCAACCGCATCGTGGTGCAGGGCAGCACCGGCTCGCACAGCCTCTGGCCGGCCAGCGACGCGTCGTACCTGCGCGGCGGTCCGGTGCACTACGGCATCACGCCGCTGCCGGGCGCCGGCGAGCCGTTCGCCGTGGCCGGCCATCGCACCACCTACAGCGCCCCGTTCTACAGCCTGAACGTGCTGCGCAGGGGCGACCGCATCGTGGTCGCCACGCCCTACGGTCGCTTCAGGTACGCGGTCGCCAAGATCACGACCGTGCTGCCGTCGGACGTGGGCGTGCTCTACGACCGCGGCTACGCCCTGGTGCTCACCACCTGCACGCCGCCCTACAGCGCGAGCCACCGGCTCGTGGTCTGGGCGAGCGCCACCGGCTTCACGCTCAACTAGGCCGGCGATCGACTGCGTCGTCGTCGCTCAGGCATGCGTGACTTCGTCGCGCGCCTAGTCGACGACAGTCCCTGGCCGGGTGCGCCGCGCCGGGTGCGGCAGGCGAGGTCGGCTCCGTGCGGCCGTCCCGCGCTGGCCACGCTCGCCGTGCCACGACGAGCGCTTTACGACGGAAACGGCGGGCGCTCCGGCCGCGAGCCTTCGAGCACCATGACGGTGTAGGGGTCGCCCACCCGGCCGCCGGCGTGGCCCGACGGCACGAAGACCAGGCCGTCGGCCTGCACCATCGAACGCAGGATCCCCGAGCCCTGCGGCCCGGTGGTCGTGAAGTGCCAGGCGCCGGCCTCGTCGCGCTGCAGCAGACAGCGTCGCACCTCGACCCGGTCCCTGGTGGCCTTCACGGGTTCGGCCGCGACGGCCGTGAGCCACGGCCGCCAGATGTCGCGGCGGCCCTGCAGGGCCAGCAGCGCCGGACGGATGTAGAGCTCGAACGTGACCATGGCGGCCACCGGGTTGCCCGGCGCGCCGAACACGAGGCGGCCCTCGCGCACCCCAAAGGCGGCCGGCTTGCCCGGCTTGACGGCTACTCCCCAGAAACGGCTCTCGACGCCGAGCTCGGCTTCGACCTGCTTGACGAAGTCGTAGTCACCGACCGAGACGCCACCCGAGGTGATGACGACGTCTTCGTCGAGGGCCCGCGTGACCAGCCGGCGAGTCTCGGCGGGGTCGTCGACGGCGATGCCCAGCAGTACCGGCTCGCCGCCCGCCGCGAGCACCTGGCCCCAGGCGGCGAACGAGTTGGAGTTGCGGATCTGGCCGGGTCCCAGTGGCCGGCCGAGCGACACGAGCTCGCTGCCGGTGGCCAGCACGGCGACCCGCGGGCGGCGCGCGACCGAGAGCTCCTCGACGCCGATCGAGGCGAGCAGCCCGAGCTCGGCGGGTCCGAGCGGCGCGCCCTGCGACAGCACCACGTCGCCGACGCGCACGTCTTCGCCCGCAGAGCGCACGTTGCGGCCCACAGGCGGCGCCTCGCGCACGAAGACCTTGCCGTCGCGCTCCTCGACGTGCTCGACCTGGACGACCGTGTCGGCGCCGTCCGGCAGGGGCGCCCCGGTCATGATACGAGCCGCCTCACCCGCCCGCAGCGACACGCCGGCCACGCTGCCCGCGGGGATCTCGGCGACGATGGCAAGGCCCGCTCCCTGGGCCTCGTCCAGGTCGGCGCCGCGCAGGGCGAAGCCGTCCATGGCGGAGTTGGCGAACGAGGGCACCGCTTCGGGCGAGACGACGTCGGCGGCGGCGGCGCGCCCCAGCGCCTCGAGCAGCGGCACGCGCTCGGCGGGGAGCGGCCTCACGGCGGCGAGCACCAGGTCGACGGCTTCGCTTAGGGTGATCACCGTGTGCGCCTCCTCGTCAGGTGTGGTCGTCGATCTCTTCAGTCTCACGATCGTTCAACGCGCATGCCGCTCCCGCCTGCGGCGGCGCGACGGCGCAGCCGCCACACTACCGCACAAGCGCAGGCCACGCCGAGCATGTCGACGGCGAAGTCGCGCGGATCGCACGAGCGATAGGGGATGGACCGCTCGTGACGGCAGCCTTACGGCACAGCCGCGGCGGCGCTTCCCGGCGCGCCGCGCTCGGCTGTGCCGGGCTCAGGGACCGACATCACGCGCCGTCGCTGCTCGCGGCCGGCGCTCCGGCGGGGGGCGTGTCGCCCGCAGGGGGCGTGTCGCCGGCGGGGGGCGGCTCGGTGGCGAACGTCTCCTCGCCATCGAAGACGAGCGCCAGCAGCTGGCCGCTCGCCAAGACGATACGCGCGCCGGGCGCGGCCACCCGGTTGCTGAGGCCGCGGCAGACGCTCGCCGGCAACGGCGCGTCGGTGAGCTCGTACTCGAGGCCGCGCAGGGTGAGCACGACGTCGGGCGAGAGGGCGACGACCGAGACCCGGGCGCCCACCGGCGCGCACAGGCGCGCCGTGACGGGCCCCTGCAGCACGGTCGCCGACAGGCCGGGCGCGGCGATGCGCGCGGCGCGGCCGCGCGCGGCCGCGCCGCGCAAGATGGCGAGGTGCCCGAGCACGTGGTCGAGGGCGCCGCCGAGGGCGCCGAGCAGAACGACCTCGCCGGCGAAACGCTCCTCGGCCTGGGCGACGGCGAGCTCGGCGTCGGTCTCGTCCTTGTGAGTGGGGTGAGTCACGACCTCGACCCCCGCGACGCGCGCCTCGGTCACGAGGCGCGCGTCGAGCGAGTCGAAATCGCCGATCAGCAAGGCCGGCCAGCGGCCGTGGCGGCGCAGGAACGCGTGGCCGCCGTCGGCGGCCACGACCGCCTGCGCCGCATCGACCTGGCGCAGGTACCAGGCGTCGTCTTCGTACTCGCCGTTCAGGCAGATGACGGTGGTCACGGCAGACTGCGCCCGCCGCGGGCGGCGCCGGCCTCGTCGTAGGCGACGACGAGAAACGCCAGCAGGACGACCGTGATGAGCGCCTCGGGCGCCAGATAGAGCAGGTTGTAGGTCAGCGAGTACACCCAGGCCGCCTGACCGGCGGGCGCGTACGAGCTGAAGAAGATGATGCCCGACAGGAAGTGGCACACGAGGCGCGCGCTCACGCCCAGGGCGACCGCGCCGGTGAGGGCGGCGGCGAAGGGCACCACCCGCGCCGGCGCCCGGCGGACCTCAGCCCAGGACAGGTGCACGGGCAGCGCCGGCACCGGCGCCAGACCGGCGAGGCCGAGCGCGCCGAAGGCCAGCGGATAGTCGAGCAACACCTGGACGGGCTGCACCAGGAACGCGCCGGGCAGCAGCAGCTGCAGGCAGCCGTAGACGACGCCCACGGTGAGGGCGGGCACCAGGCCGCGGCGTACGGCGATGAAGAGGATCGGCAGCATCTCGAGGCTCACCGAGCCGCCCTGCGGCATGACGAAGAGCTTGACCAGGCCGAGCGCGGCAGCCAGCGCCACGGCGATCGCCATCTCGGAGATGGCAGCCGTGCTCCAGTGGGCCGGGTTGGCGTTGGCGCGGCGCGCGAGCGTGGCGCCGGCGGCGCTCTGCGGCCCGCGCACGTCGCCAGCCCCAGAACGGCGGGGTGGGGTCTGTGCCTGTCTCGACACGAGTGCTCTCCCTTCGCTGGCGTTACCCAGCGGCGTCTTGACTGGACGCCGCCACCCTCGGTCGGGTGGTCAGGTTCTGCGCGTCGGCACCAGGAAGCACCCTCTCAGCCCCTCGTCCGGGAGCTCCGCAGGACTCGTTCATCATACCCCGGTGGGACTCCGGCCACGTCGCCGAGGCCGCAGATCGAGACCGTCATGCGTTTCAGCGCCCCGGGCCGACCATGAGAGCGCCCTGTGGAACATGTGGATAACTTCCTTTTATCGCGCTCACAGCCTCGAACGGGGGTGCACAAGCCCTTGGCGGCAACGAGTTCCCTTGACAACCGGCCGGGCAGCTATTCGATGGACATAATGGGCGTTTTGCTGGGACTCTTCCCGCAGTCGTCGTTGGCCACGGGGAAGGGGGCACGACGTGCCGACGGGCCGCGAGGGTGACGAAGCACGGGCCAGCGACAAGCGTCCCTGAAAGCACCTTTTCCACAAATGCTCGAATTTGCGCTCGTCGGCGGCACTGCCACCGCAGACATTCCACAGTTGTCGAAAACCCTGTGGACAACAGTCGCCTCTTGGCTGCAAATGGGCTTTTCAGAGCGGCCCGCCGGAGGCTGGGCTCTCTGGTATACTCGCTCCCCCCATGGAGTCATTCCTCGACAGGCTGCTCGCTCACGATCCGCCGCCTTCGGGCGCCGCGCCGGTCGTGGCCCAGACGGAGCTCGCCGAGGCGGCCAAGCCAGACTCGAGCGAGGCGCCTGCAGGCGCGCTGCCCGCAAGCGTGACGCCCGCCGGCGCGCTGCAGCCGACCGCGACGACGCCGACGCCGAGCGCGCCGCCGCCGAGCGCCCCCCTGGGGCCGGGCGCGCCGCGGATCGCCATCTACGACACCCTCACGAGCCCACCGCGCGTCGTGAGCGTCGAGGAGCGCGACGTCCCCGGCCTGATCGCCGCGCTCGCCGAGAAGACCTACCACTCCTGCCGCGAGCAGGGCGGCAACGTGCCCTTCACGGTGATCAACGAGCTCATCGAGAACCTCATCCACGCCTACTTCCGCGACGTCGTCATCACCATCCTCGACGGCGGCCGGGTCGTGCGCATCTCCGACCACGGCCCCGGCGTCGACGACAAGGAGCGCGCCTTCCTGCCCGGCTTCACGACAGCGACCACCGAGCAGCGGCGCTTCATCCGCGGCGTCGGGTCGGGCCTGCCGATCGCCCGCGAGTCACTCGGCTTCCTGCGCGGCGCCATCACCGTCGAAGACAACCTGGGCGGCGGCGCGGTCGTCACCATCAACATGCCCCAGCAGCCCGCCCTCGAGGCCACAGCTTCGCCCGCGGCGCCCGCAGCGCCCAAGCTCACCACCCGCCAGAAGAAGATCCTCGTGCTGCTCATGGAGCTCAACGTGGCAGGGCCCAGCGCCCTCGCCAAAGAGCTCGCCGTGGCCCCCGCGACCGCCTATCGGGAGCTCCATTTACTGGAGGAGATGGGCTTGGTACACTCGCGCGGCGACGGCAAACGCTCCCTCACCGTGGAAGGCATGGGCCTCCTCGAATCGCTCTTCTGACCTCCGGCTGCCCGTAGCTTGAGAGGAGTCGTCGCATTCCTCCCACGGGGCGCGACGCGAGGGCGCGCGTCCGACGGCGTAAGGCGTGAGGCAGCATCGACGAGCAACTGACACTCATCTGGAACGAGGCGCGCGACCAGATCCGCGGGCGCGTCAACGACGCCACCTTCCGCCTGTGGTTCGAGCGCACCGTACCGGTGGGCTTAGACGAGGGCACCTTCGTCGTGGGCCTGCCCAACGAGTTCGCCCGCGACTGGGTCGAGTCGCGTTTCGGCGACTTGCTGCGCGAGGCCCTGCGCGCCGTCATGGCGGCCGACATCGAGGTACGCCTGGTGGTCGACGAGCGCGCCGCCGAGCTGGCGACGGGCGCCGACGAGCGCGACGGCAGCGCCGACGCTACAGCGGTCGACACTACGGCGGTGGGCACAGGCTCGGCGGGCTCGGCGGGCGACGCCGACGGCGCCACGGCCGACGCCGTGGGCCTCAACCCGCGCTACGAGTTCGAGCAGTGGGTCGTGGGGCCGCACAACGAATACGCCACCGCGGTCGCGCGTAGCGTCGCCGAAGCGCCCGGCTCGGCCTACAACCCCGTCTTCATCTACGCCGACACCGGCTTGGGCAAGACCCATCTCATCCAGGCGATCGCCCACCAGGTGCTGGTCACCGATCCCGGGCGGCGCGTGAAATATGTCACCTGCGAGCGCTTTATCGACGACTTCATCAGCGGCGTCAGCGAAAAGGGCCGTATCGAGGGGTTCAAGCAGCAGTATCGCACCAACGACGTCCTGCTCATCGACGACGTGCAGTTCCTGGCTGGCAAGCAGGGCACGCAGGTCGAGTTCTTCCACACGTTCAACGCCCTCTACGAAGCCGACCGCCAGATCGTGCTGACCTCCGACCGCCAGCCGCGCGAGCTCGAAGAGCTCGACGACCGTCTGCGCTCGCGCTTCGGCCAGGGCGTCGTCGTCGACATCGGCCGGCCCGACGTCGAGACGCGCATCGCCATCCTGCGCCGCCAGGTCAAGGTCGACGCCTTCAAGATTGGCGAGCCCGAGGTGCTCGACTACATCGCGAGCCGCGTCTCGACCAACATCCGCGAGCTGGTCGGCGCCCTGCGGCGCGTCGTGAGCTACGCCTCGATCACGCGCAGCGAGGTCACGGTCGAGGTCGCCCGCGAGGCGCTCAAAGACATCCTGCCGCCGAGCTACTCCCAGCCCATCACGATCGAGGCAGTACAGAGCGAGGTCGCCCGCCAGTTCGGCTGCCACGTCAGCGACCTGCGCGGCGACAAACGCACCGCCGACGTCGCCTACCCGCGGCACATCGCCATGTACCTCTGTCGCGAGCTCACCGAAGCCTCGCTGCCGCTGATCGGCACCCGCTTCGGCGGCCGCGACCACAGCACGGTCGTCTACGCCGTCAACAAGATCGACCGCCTCATGCAGGACAGCCACGACCGCCAGCTCCACGACTTGATCCAAGTCATCACCACCCGCCTGCAGAGCCGCTGACCCGCCCGTTTGCGGCGCTTTACCGGCGCCGTACGCAACGCTTGCTGAAGGGCTGTTGACGAACGGTTCGCAAGCCGGTGGAGAATGTCGCGAATCATAGGCAAACCCGGTATGCTTGCCGCCTGCGGAGCCGCCTGTGGTGACAACGGAGGCGTTATCCACACGCTCTCCACGCCGCCGCCACAAGCCCCGCTTCACCGCAGGTGCAGGTAGACAGTCGGTTTCCCACACTGTCCACACCACTTATGACGAACACGAAGCTATCTCTTAACTAAAGAGAGACAGTAAGGAGCCGGAATGAGATTCGCCTGTGATCGCACGACGCTCGTCGAGAAGCTCAGCATCCTGGCCCGCGGCGTCTCCACGCGCAGCGCACTGCCGGTGCTCTCGGGCATCCTGCTGCAGGCCCGCGACGGTCGGCTCGAGCTGTATTCCACCGACATGGAGCTCTCGATCAAGGCGACCATCGCCACCAACGTCGAGACCGAAGGCGAGGCCGTAGTGCCGGCGCGCCTGTTCACCGACGTGGTCAAGAACATGGCCGCCGGCGAGGTACGCGTCGAAGCCGGCGACGGCGTGGTCAAGATCTTCGCCGGCAAGGCGACCTTCAGCCTCAACTCCTGGGTGGCGAGCGACTTTCCGCCCACCTCATCGTTCGACATGAGCGAAGCCTTCACGGTCGGCATCGCGCCCTTCGTCGAGACGCTCGACAAAGTGGGCCGCGCCGCATCGCGCGACGAGACCCGGCCCATCCTCACCGGCGTGCTCGTCACGATCGGCGCCGGCAAGCTCAAGATGGTGGCCACCGACAGCTACCGGCTGAGCGTCAAAGAGACTCCGCTCGAGGGTGGTCCCACCGACGAGATCCAGGCCATCGTGCCGGTCAAGGCGCTCTCCGAGGTGCAGCGCCTGGTGTCGGCCGTCGACGGCGGAGAGCTGCGCCTCGTCATCACCGAAAACCAGGCGCTGTTCGCGGTCGGCGACGTGTGGATCGCCACCCGCCTGATCGACGGGCAGTTCCCCAACTACCGGCAACTGCTGCCCGACAGCTTCGACCACGCCATCGAGCTCGATCGCGCCGCGCTTCTTGCGGTCACCAGGCGCGTCAGCCTGCTGGCCCAGAAGAACACGCCGCTGCGCCTGCAGTTCAGCGAGGGCAAGCTCACCATCCGGGCGGTCACCCAGGACGTCGGTCAGGCCGAAGAAGAGCTCGACGCGCCGTTCAGCGGCGAGGCCTTCGAGATCGGCTTCAACCCACTGTTCCTGATCGACGGTCTCGAGGGCGTCGGCGGCGACACGGCCACGCTCAAGTTCATCAATCCGCTGCGGCCTGGGCTGGTGACGGGCGCCGACGAATCGTTCGTCTACCTCATCATGCCGATCCGCCTGAGCAGCTGATCGACATCGCCGTCAAAGGGCCCCTGGCGCTGGGGGCGTTCCTCAAGCTGGCCGGCGCGGTGTCGACCGGCGGCGAGGCCAAGCTATTCATTCAAAACGGCGAGGTGCGCGTGAACGGAGCCGTCGAGCTCCGCCGCGGGCACAACGTCGCGCCGCCCGACGTCGTCGCGATAGGCGAAACGGAGTATCGCGTGTGTTCGTCGCCCGACTGAGGCTCGTCAACTTCCGTAGCTACCACGACGCCACGGTCGAGTTCGCCCCGGGGCTCAACATCATCGTAGGGCGCAACGCGAGCGGCAAGACGAATCTCCTCGAAGGCGCCTTTTTCGCATTGCGCGCGAGTTCGCCGCGCACCACCAAAGACGACAAGGCGGTGCGCTGGGGCGCGGGCTTCGCGCGCGCCGAGGCCACGGTCCACCGCCAGGCCGGCGCCGAGGCCCACAGCTTCATCGTCGCCTACGCACCCGGCCAGGCTAAACAGGTGCGCGTCGACGGCGTCGAAGCCACCTCGCTCGACGACCTGCGCCGCCAGGGCTCGGTCTTCATCTTCGTGCCCGAGAGCCTCTTGCTGGTCAAGGGCAGCCCGGCGCGGCGCCGGGCGCACCTCGACGCCTTCGCGGTCGCCATCGACCCCGCCTACGAAGCCGGCCTGCGCGACCTGAACGTGGTGCTCAAGCAGCGCAACGCCCACCTGTGGCGGGTGCGCGAAGGCGCCCCGGGCGACTCGCTCGACGCCTGGGACCGCCAGCTCGCCCGGGTGGCGCTCGGCTTCGAGGAGCGCCGCCGCGCCATCGTGGCCCGCCTGTCGGCGAGCTACCGTGACTTCGCCGCCGCCCTGGCTCCCGACGGCGGCCTGTTCTCGCTGGGCCTCGTCTCGCAGCTCGACGAGCTCGCCGCCGGCCCGCCTGAGAGCGGCGCGGGGCTGGGCCCGAGTGCCGCCGGTCCGGCCGTGGACGCCGATCCCGGCTCCCCCCGTGAGCCCAAGGCGGCCAGCGCTCCAACGGTCGGCGGCACGCCGTTGGCCGACTCCCTCGAACGGGCGTTCATGGCCGCTTTGCGGGCGCGCCGCCCGGGCGAGATCTCGCGGGCGGTCTCAGGCTTTGGTCCCCATCGCGACGACCTGCGGTTCGCCGAAGACGCGGCGGCCGCGACTGGCGAGGGCGGCGAGGGCGGCGCGCCCCGCGACTTGCGGCTCTTCGGGTCACAGGGCGAACAGCGCGCCGCGGTGCTGGCTCTGCTGCTGGCCGAGCGCGCCGTGGCCGCCGAAGCGACCGGCGACCTGGGCGCCTTGCTGCTCGATGATGTCATGAGCGAGCTCGACGACGCCCGCCGCCGGCTGCTCGTCTCTACCCTCTCGGCGGGCGGCCAGGCGATCATCACGACGACCAACCGGCTCTACTTCGCCGCCGACGAGCTCGCCCGCGCCCGGGTGATCGACATCGGCCCCGAAGGGCCTGCGATCGACGACGCGGCCCCGACCGGCGCCGATGACGCTGCCGCCCCGACCAGCGCTGACCCCGGCGATGCGCGACGCGATGGCTGAGTTCTCCCGCCTGGGCGACATCCTGAACGCCGCGCTCAGTCGCGTGGCCGGCAGCGACGAGGGTCGCGCCTACCAGGGCTGGGCGCGAGCGGCGGGCGCCGACGTGGTGGCTGTCACCCGGCCGCGGCGTCTGGCGCGCGGCCTGCTCACCGTGGAGTGCGAGTCGTCGACCTGGGCCAACGAGCTCACTTACCTGACCCCGGTCATCCTCGAGCGGCTGCGCTCCGACGATCCCGCCACGCCGGTGCAGAGCCTGCGCTTCGTCGTGGGTCGGCCGCACCGCGACCCGGAGCCCGACGACGAGTGACGCCCACCGCCTGTCGGGGCGCTGCGGCGACAGGACTCCGAGGTCGGGCGGCGAAGTAGAGGAGCGTGGTCGGTGCGCCTGCGGGCGCACCGCAAGCGCGCCCCAAGGAGGCTCGCCTACGTCCTGTCGCAGCCCGGATCGCCGCCGCCGCCGCCCCTTCGCGGGCGGTCGTGGAGCCGGCCCCCGAAACGTCACCCTCGGCGCTCGCAAAAAGCGTAATTTGCGGCTATTAATAGGGCCATTCACCTTCACGTCGAGGTCGACGGATGGTATAATTCGAAGTGTCCCGACCCCCGGCCTTCTCACCCACAGAGTAGTGTCGCCGGTTCACCCTGCCTCAGGTGAGGTGCAGTGAGTAGCAAGCAACGCTACGACGAACAAGACATCACAGTCCTCGAGGGCCTCGACCCGGTCCGCGAGCGTCCCGGCATGTACATCGGCTCTACGGGGACGCGGGGCCTCCACCATCTGGTCTACGAGGTCGTCGACAACTCGGTCGACGAAGCCCTCGCCGGCTATTGCACCGGCATCACGGTCACCATCCAGCCCGACAACTCAGTGGTCGTGGCCGACGACGGTCGCGGCATCCCGGTGGGCATCATGCCCCAGTACAACAAGTCGGCCGCCGAAGTCGTGCTCACCGTGCTGCACGCGGGCGGGAAGTTCGGCGGTCAGGGCTACAAGGTCTCCGGCGGCCTGCACGGCGTCGGCGTCTCGGTCGTCAACGCGCTGTCGGCGTGGCTCGAGCTCGACATCTACCGCGACGGCTACCACTGGCATCAGCGCTTCGAGCGCGGCGTCCCCATGGCGCCGCTCGAAAAGCTCGAAAAGCTCGCCAAAGACGCCCCTACGGCCAACATCGTGGCCTTCATGCCCGACTCCGACGTCTTCGAAGAGGGCGTGGTCTACGACTACCGCGTGCTGGCCCAGCGCCTGCGCGAGACCGCCTTCCTCACCAAGAACCTGCGCATCGAGCTCATCGACGAGCGCGCCGAGGGCGAGACCACCGTCTTTCAGTACGCCGGCGGCGTGCGCGACTTCGTCGACTACATCAACCGCGACA
>CAZFJE010000042.1:0-20397 GCA_964519555.1 uncultured Thermoleophilia bacterium | reverse complement strand
CGGTCGCCAGCGAGCACGGCCTGGTGGTCGTCGAAGACGCCTGCCAGGCGTTCGGGGCGAACTACAAGGGGCGCCGCGCCGGCAGCCTCGGCGACCTCGCCGTCTTCAGCTTCTTCCCCACCAAGAACCTGGGCGGCTACGGCGACGGCGGCCTCGTCACGGGCCGCATCGCCGAGTTCGTCGAGATGGCCCGCATGCTGCGCTTCCACGGCAGCCGCGACAAGAAGGACTTCGACTACATCGGCTTCAACTCGCGCCTCGACGAGATCCAGGCCGCCGTGTTGCGCATCGGTCTCAAGCGCATCGACGAGTGGAACGCGCGCCGCGCCCAGGTCGCGGCCTGGTACGACGCGGTGCTGCCCGCCGACATCCGCCGGCCTGCGGTGCCCGCCGGGCTCACGCACGTCTACCACCTCTACGTGGCGCGCAGCGAGCGGCGCGACGAAGTCGCCGCCGCCCTCAAGGGCGCCGGCGTCGCCTGCGCCACCTACTACACGACGCCGCTGCACCTGCAGCCGGCGCTTGCGTTCCTCGGTCACAAGCCCGGCGACTTCCCCGCGACCGAAGAGGCCGCGGCGACCAACCTCGCTCTGCCCATGCACCCTCACCTCACGCAGGAGCAGGTCGCCGAAGTCGCCCACGCGCTTGCCGGGGTGAGTGCCTGACGAGCGGCGTGCGCGTCTGGATCGACATCACGAACTCGCCGCACGTACTGTTCTTCGCGCCCATCATCCGACGGCTCGAAGCGCAGGGGCACACGGTCACCCTGACCGCTCGCAAGTACGCCCAGACCGAGCAGCTCCTGTCGCGCTACGGCCTGGCCGCGGTCATCACGGGGCAGCACGCCGGCAAGAGCCTGCCGGCCAAGGCGGTGGGCCTGTTCAACCGCTCGGCGCACCTTATCGCGCAGGCGCGGTCGGCCGGGTTCCACGTCGCCGTGGGGCACAACTCCAACGACCTCGCGGTGGCGGCCTGGACCCTCGGCATCCCGCAGCTCACCATGTTCGACTACGAGTACGCGACCGTCTCGCACCACCTGAACGTGCGCCTGGTCGACGAGATCGTCGTGCCCGAAGCGATCCCCCTGGCGCGTCTTGCGCCGTATGGGGCAAGACCAGAGAAGGTGTTTCGCTATCCGGGGCTCAAAGAGGAGTACTACCTGTATGACTTCCAGCCCGATGCGACCGTGCTCGAGCAGCTCGGTCTCGACACCCGGCGCGTGATCGGCGTGCTGCGTCCGGCGCCCAACGTGACGCTCTACCATCGCCACGAGAACCCGCTGTTCGACCAGGTGCTCGAGGGCCTCGCCGCCCGGCGCAACGTCACCTTGGTCGTCATTCCGCGCACCGACGAGCAGCGCGAGCACTACTCCACGCTCGGCCTGGGCAACGTGGTCGTGCCCGAGAAGGCGATCGACGGCCTCAGCCTGATCGCCGCCGCCGACTTCGTGATCGGCGCCGGCGGCACCATGAACCGCGAGGCGGTCGCCTTGGGCACGCCCGCCTACACCATGTTCGCGGGCCGCCTGGGCGCGGTCGACGAGCGCCTCATCGCCGAGGGCCGCCTGGGCCGCGCCGCGTCGGCCGACGACGTGGTCGTCAAAAAGAAGAGTCGCCATACGGTGTCGTCGGAGCGCCGCGACCCGCAGCTGTTCGTCGACGAGATCCTGAGCGTCGCTCACCGGCGCATGCGGCGCCCCCCGGAGCCGGTGCTATGATCGTCGTGCCGGCCGCGCCGCAAGGCGCCGCACCGCCGGCTCGGCGCCAGGGTCACCGAGGCCGGGAGACCCCGTGAGAGATCGCCTCTACGTGAGCCGCCACCGCATCTGGCAGATCGTCATCGACGCCGCGCTCGCCTCGGTCGCGCTGGCCGGGGCGTACCTGCTGCGCTTCGACTTCGACGTGCCCAAAGCGTTCTGGCACCAGCTCGGCTGGGTGATCGCGCCGGTCGTCGTCGTGCAGATCGCGGTGTTCCTCGCGCTCGGCATGTACAACAAGTGGTGGCGCTACTCGGGCGTGCGCGACCTCGCCAGTCTCTTCTGGGGCACGCTGGCCGCCGTGGCCGTCTCCATGGTCGTCGGCGAGCTCGTGGCCTTCAAGCTGCAGTCGCCCATCTACGGTCACTGGCACAACCTCGTCACGGCGACCCGCATGCCGTGGTCGGTGATCGTGCTCGACTGGGTGCTGCTGTTCGGCCTGCTGAGCGGAGCCCGGCTGCTTTCGCGGGTGGCCGCCGAGCGTCCCTGGCACGGCGAGCGTGGCCGCGAGGGCAAGAAGGTCCTCGTGGTGGGCGCCGGCGACGCCGGCGAGCTCGTGGTGCGCGAGATGCTGCGCACCCGGCGCATCCGCTACCGGCCGGTGGGCTTCGTCGACGACGACCCGAAGAAGAAGAACCTGCGCATCCACAACGTGCGCGTGATCGGCACGACCCGCAACCTGACCTCGCTGCTCAAGGAGTACTCGGTCGACGAGGTCATCGTCGCCATGCCGTCGGTCGGCGGCCGGCTGATCGAAGACATCGCCCTGAGCTGCAAGCGCGCCAACGTGCCGGTCAAGACCCTGCCCGGCGTCTACGAGCTCATCAAGGGCACGGTGATCATCGAGCAGCTGCGTGAGATCCGGGTCGAAGACATCCTCGGCCGCCGCGAGGTCTCGGTCGACTACACCAGCATCGGATACGTCACCGACAAGGTGGTCATGGTGACCGGCGCCGGCGGCTCGATCGGCAGCGAGCTCTCCCGCCAGCTCGCCACCATGAGCCCGCGCCTGCTCCTGCTCGTCGACCACTCCGAGGGCAACCTCTTCACCATCGAGCACGAACTGCAGGCCGAGCGCCACTTCACCGACCTCAAGGCCTGCCTGCTCGACATCCGCGACAAGGTCAAGCTGCGCGCGCTCTTCGAGACGCAGCGTCCCGACATCGTCTTTCACGCCGCAGCCTACAAGCACGTACCCATGATGCAGCACAACCCCGCCGAGGCCTTCGACAACAACAGCTTCGCGACCATGTCGCTGATCGAGAACGCGATGCGCTTCGCCACCGGCCGCGTGGTGTTCATCTCGACCGACAAGGCGGTCGAGCCCGAGACCATCATGGGGCTCTCGAAGGCGCTCTCCGAACGCATCGTCGAGACCATGGCCCGCGAGGCCGCCGACACGAGGCTCATGACGGTGCGCTTCGGCAACGTGCTCGGCTCGAGCGGCAGCGTCGTGCCGCTGTTCAAGCGCCAGATAGCCGCCGGCGGCCCGGTCACGGTGACCGACGAACGCATGACGCGCTTCTTCATGACGATCCCCGAGGCCGTCCGTCTCGTCATTCAGACCGGCGCCATGGGCAACGGCGGCGAGATCTTCGTGCTCGACATGGGCGACCCCGTGCGCATCGTCGACCTCGCGCGCGAGATGATCCGCCTGTCGGGGCTCGAAGTCGATCGCGACATCGAGATCGTCTTCACCGGCAACCGCGGCAACGAGAAGCTCGACGAGAAGCTCTTCAACGCCGGCGAGCAGGTCGTCGGCACCACGCATCCGAAGATCGCCATGGCGGTGCGCCGGCCGCTGCCCCGCGCCCTGCTGCGGCAGGAGCTCACCCGCATCCGCGAGGCGCTCGACGCCGGCGACATCGACCAGGCTCTGCACCTTGCCGGCGACGTCGTGCGCCTCGCGGCGCCGGCCGGTGAGCCGCGCGGCGGCGAAGGCGCCGCGCCCGCCGCGGCGCCGGCCGCCGACGACCCGTCGGC
Organism: uncultured Thermoleophilia bacterium; assembly: GCA_964519555.1. Lineage (GTDB taxonomy): Bacteria > Actinomycetota > Thermoleophilia > UBA2241 > UBA2241 > Bog-752. Next base: position 16,658 of record CAZFJE010000042.1, on the reverse strand, counting down.
AAGCGCTTCGGCGACGCCGGTTCCGCCGGCAGGCGCCGCGGCGAAGGACCAGCCGGCCACCGCCGGCCGGGCGCCGACCACTTCATCCACGACCGCCGCATCGTCGTCACCCGCGACGCCGGCGTCACGGTAGGCTCGCCCTGACCACGCTCATCCTGGCCAAACTGAGCCTGCTCGGCGTCCTCGCCACCTTCCTCTCCCTGTTCGTTGGGCTGCCGCGCGGCGCGGTGGCGCGGCGCATCATCATGGGCGCGCTCATCGTGTTCACCGCCCTGCTCGCGGCGTTCTCGATCGACGCCTTGCGCTCGACGGGCGGCACAGCCGGCCGCCTTACGCACCACCTGCCGCTGCTCGGGGCCGCGGGTCTCGCCCTGGCCGTGTTCCTGGCCGCGGCCGCGTGGCTCGCCTGGCGCTACCCCGACTGGGCCATGCCTGTCCTGCTCGTGCTCGCCCCGCTCCGCATCGAGCTGCCGCTCGGCTCGAGCAGCAGCAACCTGCTCATCCCGCTCTACCTGGTGCTGCTCGCCATCGCGATCGCCGAGATGGTGGTGCGCGACCGGCTGGCGCTGCCCAAGGACTGGCGCCCCGACCCGGTGCGCATAGCACTCGCCGTCATGATCGCCGTCATCGGCGTCTCGGCGCTCTGGGCCGGCCGGCACTACGCCCCGCACGACAAGGCGTTCGCCGACGCGCTCATCAAGCTGTTTGCCTTCTACCTGCCGTTCGGGGCGCTCTACTTCCTGCTCTACCGCTACGTGAGCGATGTGCGCCGGCTCTCACGCCTGCTGGTCACGTTCGTCGGCGCCGGCGCGGTTCTGGCCCTCGTCGGCATCTTGCAGTACCCCACCCACTTCACCATCGTGAACCGGGCCGGCGCTGCCCGCGCCCACGTACTCCACCAGCCGTTTCGCGCAAACGCGCTCTTCTACGACCCCAACATCTTCGGCCGCTTCCTGGCGCTCGTCATGCTGGTCGGCGCCGCGCTGTACCTGACCACTCGCCTGCGCGAGCCGGGCGAGGCCCGGCGGCGCGCGCTCTGGTTGACAGGTGCGACCATCGTGCTCGCCGGCATCGCCTTTCTTGCCACCCTCTCACGCTCGAGCATCGCCGGCCTGCTGGTGGGCGCCATCGTCATCGAGGGGGCCTGGCTCGGCCGCCGCAAAGGCGGCATGGCGATGCTCGCCACGGTGCTCGTCCTGCTCGTGGGGCTCGTGGGCGTCACGGCACTGCGCCACCCGCACAATGTGGGCACCAAGCTCGAGACGACCAAGGGCCTGAACAAGCTCACCGGCGGACGCGTCTATCTGATCGAGTCCGGGTTGCGCATGTTCAGGCGCTATCCGCTCGACGGCGTCGGGTTGGGGGCCTTCCCGGCGGCCTTCCCTCACTTTCGCATCAATCACGCGGAGGTCCTCTCGCTCAGCGACAGCCACACCACGGTGGTGACCGTGGCCGCCGAGCAGGGCGTGATCGGCCTGGTCGCCTTCGCAGGACTGCTCGCGACGTTCTTTGCGACTGTGCTGCGTAAGCGCCGCTTCGGCGCCGATCGGCGACTCTACCTGTGGCAAGCGGCGTTCGTGGCCTGCGTCCTGTCCATCTTCGTGCACAGCCTCACCTACAACGCCTTCTTCGAAGACCCCTACATGTGGGTGTTCATGGCGCTGGCGTCGGCTGCGATCACGCGCGTCGCCGTCTCCGGCTTGCCGGGCGGCGGCCCGACAACGAGCCTCGAGCCCGCCGTTTCGGGCGCCGACGTGGCTTCCGGCCGTGACTGACAGCTGAGCTAGGCTGCGAGCCCCGCGAGCGCGACCCGCCGTCGCGAAACGCCGGCGGGTCGCATAGGATGGCTGTCATGGACCTCCGCCACCTGCGGCTCTTCTGCGAGATCGTCGACCAGCGCAGCTTCTCGCTGGCGGCCGAGTACATGCACATCACTCAGCCAGCCGCGAGCCTGCGGGTGCGCTCGCTCGAACGCGAGCTCGGCGTGCAGCTGCTCGACCGCTCCGGACGCGACGTCACCCCGACCGACGCCGGCGAGGTCCTCTACCGCCACGCCCGGCAGATCATCGACTTAGACGACGAAGCCCGGGTCGAGATCATGAATCTCGGCGAGCTCGCCGGCGGACGGGTGACGATCGGCGCGTCGACGGGCCCGGGCGAGCACTTACTGCCGGGCCTCATCACCGAGTTCAAGCGCGCCCACCCCGGCATCGACCTGAGCCTGCGCGTGACCGACAGCCGCGAGGTCATCGACCTCGTGCTCGGCCGCGAGCTCGAGCTCGGGGTCGTGGGCGCCGTCTCCGGGCGCTCCGAGCTTGCCGTAGCGCCCTTTGCCCGCGACGAGATCGTCGTGGTGTGCGCCCCGACGCACCGCTGGGCAGGCGCCGGCGAGGTCGCCTTCGACGAGCTCCTGAGCGAGCCGGTGGTCCTGCAGCAGCCCGGCGCCGGCGTGCGCGCCGTGGTCGACGCCGCCCTGCGCGAGCGCGGCGTGAACCCGGCCCAGCTCAACGTGTTCCTCGAGCTCGGTCTGAACGAGTCGGTCAAGCACGCCGTCATGGCCGGGGCCGGCGTCACCTACCTGAGCAAGTTCGCGGTGCGCACTGACCTGCGCAACGGCACACTGGCCGTGGTGCGAGTCACCGACTTCCAGATCCTGCGCGATTTTTCGATCGTGCGCTCGCGAACGCGCGCCGTGTCGAAGGCGATGGCCGCGTTCCTGCACTTCCTCGAAGCCCAGTACGACCTTCTGTAGAGCGGCGGACGCGGATCGTGTGCCCGGCCCAGTAGCGCCGGGCGCGGGAAGGTGCGCCGCAGCGCCCAGCTGACCGGACTCGTCACGCCCCGAGAAGGAGGAGCGCCATGTTCGTGCACCTGTCGATCCATTACCCGCGACCCGAGGGCGAGGCCGACCTGGTCGCCTCGATGCACCGTTTCGGCACCGCCCTCGCCGGAGCGCCCGGGCTGCTCAGCGCGGCGACCTTGAAAGACGAGCGCTCCTCGCGGCTCGTCGGCCTCACGACCTGGGCCTCGCGCGCCGACTGGGAGGCCGGCATCGGGCGCGCCCGGGCGGCCGTCGAGCACGACGACTTCGACCTGTGGGAGGAGCGTGACCCCGAGGTGATGGTGCTCGAGCACGTGTGACCGGCCGCGCGCCCGGGTAGGACGAGCTCACTCCAGCGCCCATCGTCCGGGGCGCCCACGCCACGACTCACACGGAGGGCAAGCGATGAAGAAGCTTCCCGACCAGCTCCTCGACCTGCTCTGGGGCGGCCACAACATCTGGGTCGCGACCATCGCGCCCGACGGCACGCCCAACGTCTCGATCAAGGGCTCCGGCGCCCTGCTCGACGACGGCCACCTGTACTTCGCCGACATGTTCTCGCACAAGACGCGCGAGAACCTGCAGCACGACCCCCGCGTGGCCGTCGGCATCCACGACCCCGAGCGCAAGATCGCCATGCAGGTCAAGGGTCGCGCCGAGCTCATCGACCACGGCGAGGCCTTCGACCAGGTCGGCCAGCGCCTGGCCAAGCTCTCCGACAAGCTCAGCCTGCCGCCGGTCAAATATGTGGTCAAGATCGAGGTCGAGTCGGTCTGGGACATGGGGCCGGGTCCCAAGGCCGGCGAGGAGCTCGCGTAACGGCGCGGGGCGCGCACCGGCCGGCCGGACAGGGCCGTCTGCTAAGATGGCCGGGCGCCGCCGACACGCGAACCGACCGCCCGACAGGAGGCCGCGGTGCTCGACTTTCTCACGCTCCCTGAGCGCAGCGCCAAGCCGCGCGACCGCGGGCTGACTCACGTTCTCGACAAGGGTCTCGGCCCCGCGCAGGTCGACGACCTCATGGCCAGCGCCGCGCCGTTCATCGACATCGTCAAACTCGGCTGGGGCACCTCGTACATCACCGCCGACCTGGCCCGCAAGGTCGAGGCCTATCAGCGCCACGACGTGACGGTGTGCTTCGGCGGCACGTTGCTCGAAGTGGTCGTACGCCAGAACCGGGTCGACGACTATGTCGCCTGGCTGCGCGAGCTCGGCATCACGCACGTCGAGGTCTCCGACGGCACGGTGTCCATGGCGGTCGACGACAAGCTGGCCCTGCTGCGCCGCCTGGCGCGCGAGTTCACGGTGCTCTCCGAAGTGGGCAGCAAGGACACCGACAAGGTGATCGCGCCGTACCGGTGGGTCGACGCCATCAAGCGCGAGCTCGACGCGGGCGCCTGGAAGGTGATCGCTGAGGGGCGCGAGTCGGGCACCGTGGGCGTCTACCACTCTTCGGGCGACATCAAAGAGGGCCTGATCGAGGAGATCGTGAGCGCGGTCAGCGCCGACAGGCTGCTCTTCGAGGCGCCGGTCAAAGAGCAGCAGGTGTGGTTCGTCAAGAAGTTCGGCAGCAACGTGAATCTCGGCAACATCCCGCCCGACGAGGTCGTCTCGTGCGAGACGATCCGCCTTGGCATTCGCAGCGACACGCTGCTCGATTTCCATTGAGCGAGCGCGCCGCCATCCTCTACCTGGCGCGCCACGGCCAGACCGACTGGAACGTGAAGCCGGCCCGCTGCCAGGGCTGGGCCGAGGTGCCGCTGAACAAGACCGGACGACGCCAGGCGCACGAGCTCGGAGAACGCCTGGCGGGCGCCGGCATCGAGGCGATCGTCTCGAGCAACCTGTTGCGCGCCCGCCAGACCGCCGACGAGGTGCACGCCGTGCTGGGCCCCGACGTCGCTCTGGACATCGACCCGCGCCTCGCCGAGACCGACCGCGGTGACTGGCAGGGCCACAGCTTCGCCGCGATCAAGCGGGGCTCCCCCACCGAGTGGACCGCCTACCGCGAGCACCCCGCGACGTTTCGCTTTCCGCACGGCGAGAGCCTCGCCGAGCAGCAACGGCGTGTGCTCGCGGCGCTGCGCGACGCGATCGCCGCGCAGCACGTCACGCTCCTGGTGAGCCACGGCGGCTCGCTGCGGCTGGTGCGTGGCTTTGTCGAGGGCACGGGCATCGACTCGTTCCACGAGATGAGCGTGCCCAGCGCCGCGACGCTCGAGCTCGACACGACCGGCCTGGTGGAGCGCATCGACAGGTTCCTCGAGAGCGAGCCGCCCGGCGACGAGACGTGAGCGCGGGACGCCGAGGGCGCCGCGGGCTCTACGGGTTGCGCGAGGCGGGCGCGCCGACGACGAACTGGAACGGGGCGCCGCCGTCGAGCAGCACCAGCTTGCTGCCGTCGCCGACGATCAGCCAGCCGTGCCAGCGGCCCTCGAGGTCGAGCTTGACGTGGCCGGTGAACAGCCGGTAGGCGCCGGGCTTGAGGGTGACGTCGGCGACCGAGCCGAGGTCGCGCTTCTGGTCGCCGGGGCCACGGGCCACCAGCGTGACGACGGCCCAGGTGCCGGTCTGGGCGCCGTCGTTGCGCAACGTGAACTGGGCCTTGAGCGTGGCGCCGCGCCGGTAGGGCCCGGGCGTGAGCTGCACCGGCCCGACCACGTCGAGCTTGGCGGCGCCCTTGGGGGCGTGAGGTCCGGTCCAGGCCGCCGACGACGGGCTCGTCACGACGGCGCCGCTCTCGGCGCCCACGAGCTGCACGGCCCCGTAGTAGTAGCCCACGATCCACGGGTAGGTCTTGCCCTGAGCGGCCCAATACTGCGAGCCCCACTGCGTCATGTGCTGGCCGTCGGTCGCCGCGCCCGAGTAGTCGCCGGCGTAGTAAGAGGCCTCGAAGACCTGGCCGTTGCGGGTCATGGTCGTGCCCCAGGTGGCGTTGACAGCGTCCCAGTAGCGCTGTCCGTTGTCCCAGTCCATGTATTCCTGGTAGTTGGTGGTGTCATCGACGTCGGCGCCCCAGGCGGCGACGTCGGGCAGCTTGGTCGGGTGAGTGGCCCAGTACCAGCCGTAGTCTTTGACGGCCAGCGCGCCCGCGCGCAGCGCTTCGTCGGAGAACGCCGCCGCCGGCGCCCACTCGTGTGAGAGGACGCGCACGCAGTAGGTGCGAAAGTCGACCGTGTCGACCCCGACGATCACGCCATTGGGGTCGTTTGCCGGAAAGCGCCGCGCGACCTTGATAGTGGCGGGCGGGGTGAGCGTGGCCAACGACGCGGCACTCACAGGGGCCTGGCCGGTGGTAGTGGTGGTGGTGGCGGCGACGGCGCGCGCCGGATGCAGGGCGGCGACACCCAGCGCCAGGGTGAGGGCGGCGAGCGCGATGAGCAGGGCGCAGACAGCCGTTCGCCCACGCAGCGGCCGAGTGACTCCGACCGATGCCGCTGTACTCACCCTGCCGCTCCCTTCGCCCGCGCGGTGTACCCGACCCGGGCCGCTCCCGGGTCGGTCTGATTATGCGTGCGCTGCCGTGACGCCGCAACACACCCGACGTTTGTATCGGCAGAAGCTGCTGCCGGCCACAGTGCCGGCAGCAGGTAAGATAGGTGCCATGCGCCGGTGGCCATCATGAGAGCCCTCGCCCGAGTCGCCGACGACAGCCTCTTCGCTGCCGCCGGCGGCGGTCCTGCCGGCGCACCGCCGGAACGGGCGGCGCCGTGAGGGCCGCCGCCAGGCTGCTCGTGGTCGCCAATCCCTACCCGCCGGTGGCCAGCGCGGGCACCACCCGGGTCGTGCGCTTTCTCAGGCACCTGCCGGCCAACGGCTGGGAGCCGACCGTCCTCACCGTCAAAGCCTCGGGGCCCGTGCCGGTGCCGCCCGGCGTGCGTGTCGTGCGCGGGCCGGTGGCGATGCCCAGGCAACTGCTCGGTGGCGGCCGGCGGCGGAACGCCGTCAACGCCTGGATCAGCGTGCCCGACCCCTACTTCACGTGGGTGCCGCCGGCCGTCTACCTGGGCCGCCGCCTGCTGCGCGATCAGCCCTTCAGCGCCGTCTTCTCGAGCTCGCCGCGACCCAGCGTGCACCTGGTCGCCGCCCTGCTTGCGCAGCACAGTGGCCTGCCCTGGCTGGCCGACTACCGCGACCCCTGGTCGACCTACCAGTTCCACACCTACCCGACCGCGGCGCACCGGGCCGCCGACGCCTGGCTCGAAGCGTGGGCGCTGCGTCACGCCGCCGCCGTGAGCGCCGTGAACCAGCCGATCGTCGACGACCTCGTGGCGCGTCACGCCTGGCTCGAGGGCCGCACCCACGTGCTGCCCAACGGCTTCGACCGCACCGAAGAAGCCGACGGACTGAGCCTCGACCCCGGCTTCTGGATCGTCCATACCGGCAGGCTGTACGGCCGCGACCAGCAGCTGCGCGCCTTCCTTGCCGCCTTTGCGACGCTGCCCCCCGACGTGAAGCTGCTGTTCGTCGGCATGGACGCGGGCCAGATCGGCGCCATCGCCGGACCGCTGGGCATAGCGGCGCGGGTGCGCGTCGAGCCGTTCGTGCCGCACGAGCGCGCGCTCGGCTTTCAGCGCGCGGCCGACGCCCTGCTGCTCATCAACGGGCGCCGGCCCGAGTCGATGTCGAGCAAGGTGTTCGAGTACCTGGCGACCGGCCGGCCGATCTTCGCCGTCTCTCCAGCGCGGTCCGCCGCGCGCACGCTCTTCGCCGAGGTCGGCGGCGGCACCTGCGCGCTGCCCGACGACCCCATGGCAGAGCCGCTCGCGGCGTTCGTGGCGGCGGCACGCGAAGGCCGCGCGCCGGTCCCCGCACCCGCCGCCCTCGAGCGCTACGAGCTCACCCAGCTGACCGCACGGCTGGCCGAGGTGCTCGATGGGCTGGCGGGCCGCGGAGGGACGAGCTCGTGAGGGTCCTCGTCGTCTCGCATCTCTACCCGTGGCCGGCCGAGCGGCGCCACCTGTTCGTGCACGACCAGGTGCTGGCCCTGCGCGCGCTCGGCGTGCAGCCGACCGTCGTCTCACCCACGCCGTACGCACCGCGCATCCTGTGGCGTGACCCACGCCAGCGGATGCGCGGCCGCAAACCGCGCCGCGCGCTGCTCGACGGCGTGGCCATCGACTACCCCCGCGTGCTGCAGCCGCCGCACAGGTGGCTGTTCGACCGCCTCGGCGACATCGCGTACGCGCGCGTCCGCCGCCTGGCTTCGGTGCGGGCGGGCGGGTTCGACCTGGTGCACGCTCACCAGGCGCTGCCCGACGGCGCCCTGGCGCAACGCCTCGCCGCGGACCTGGGCGTGCCCTACGTGGTGACCGTCCACGGTGCCGACGTCTACCAGAGCCTGCCGCTCGGCGGCGCCGTCGCGCGACGCGCCGCCGGCGTGCTCGGCGGCGCCGCCGCGGTCATGGCCAACTCGAGCGCCGTCGCGGGGCTACTGGCCGGCATCGTCGCAGCGCCCCGCCTCAGCGTCGTGCTGAACGGCACCACCGGCCTCGACCGCGCCGTCGAACCGGCCGACGACTACCTGCCCGGCGAGCCGCTCGTGCTGACCGTCGGCTATCTGATCGAACGCAAGGCCACGAGCTTCCTGATCGACGCCGTCGCCCGGCTGCGCGACGCGGGCCGCCTCGTGCACCTCGCGATCGTCGGCGAGGGCCGCCTGTGCGCCACGCTCGCTGCCCAGGCGGCGGCCCAGGGCGTCGCCGACCGGGTGCACTTCCTCGGCCAGCTGCCCCACGAGCGCGTGCTGGCGCTCATGGGGCGAGCGCAGCTGTTCGCCCTGCCGAGCTGGAACGAAGCCTTCGGCCTCGTGTACACCGAGGCGATGGCGCAGGGCACGCCGGTGATCGCCTGTCGGGGCGAGGGACCCCAGGATTTCATCGAGGACGAGGTGAGCGGCTACCTCGTGCCGGCCCGCGACGCGGACGCCCTGGCCGGCGTCATCGCGCGGGCGCTCGACGACCCCGGCGGCGCCGCGGCCGTCGGTGAAGCCGGCCGCTCGGTCGCACGCGAGCTCACCTGGGAGCGCAATGCGCTCGCGGTCGATCGCGTGTACGCACAGGCACTCGACGGCGCGGCGCGGCGGCGACGTGGCTGAGCCGACCACCCCGACCGCGGGCCGGCAGCCGAGCGCCGCCGTCACGGCGGCGCTGCTCGCGGCGGCCGTCGTGCTCACCGCCGGGCTCACCGACTTCGCCCTGCGCGGCCACCACCTCTCGACCAAGCACCTGGTGGCCGCCGTCGGCCTGCCGCTCTTCGTCGGCGCGATCGTCTTGCTCGTCGTCGCGCGCCGCCGGCTCTTGCGCGTGCGGCTGCGCGTGCCGCTCGCAGTCGTCGTGCTCCTGCTGCCGGCGCTCGCCGTGCTCGGCCCCGTCGCCGCCGTGCCGCACCTGCGCAACCTCTTCGCGCTGCGCGTGGCGCTGGCCCTGGCCGGCGTCGGCGGACTGCTCTGGCTGATCCTCGCGCGGCCGCGCTGGCGCTTCGAGGCGGCGACCTACGTGTTCCTCTTCGGGGCCTGGTTCTGCTGGCTGGTGATCACCCTGGCATGGGCGCCCTACCCGAACGTGGGCCCGAAGTACCTGTTCCTGTTCGCGACGCTCGGGGCGGTCGCCGTCGCTGCGGCGAGCGCGGGGGTGAGCCGGCGGCGACTCAGGTTCGTGCTGCTCACGCTGGCCGGCGTCTACGGACTGTCGCTGCTGATCGGCCTGGCTGAGATCGCCGTCCACCGTCACCTGCCCACGGCCTCGCCGCACTACGCGCACCACCCCACGCCGGCCGCCTTCTTCTACAACACCAACGACTTCGCCACGTACCTCACGCTCTGCTGGCCGTTCGCGCTCCTGCTGCCCTACTTCTACCGAAGCGCGCGCACGATCGCGCTCTCCGCCGCGGCGGTGCTCGCCACCCTCCTCGTGATCCTCTCGACGGGCTCGCGCGCCAGCCTGCTGGCGCTGGGCCTCGAGGTCGTGATCGTCGCGGCCCTGCTCACCCTGCGGGCCGGCCGGCGCGCCCGCATCGCCGTCGGTCTGCTCCTGGTGGTGGCGCTCCTCGGCGCCGGGCTGCTGCTGACCGGCCACGGCGGCCGCTATGGCAAGTCGTTCAAGATCACCCAGGTGATGTCGCAGATCCACAGCGGCAGCGGCAGCGGCGGCGTGCGCTCCGAGCTGCAGATCGCCGGCCTGCGCGCCGCCAGCGTGCGCTGGTTCCTGGGCGACGGGCCGGGCAACGCCGAGCCCGTCGTGGGCCAGCAGAACCCCAGCTTCACCATCCTCAACCTGCACGACTGGTACCTCGAGGTGTTCGTCGACGGCGGCTTGCCGGCCCTGCTGGCGTTCCTCACGATCTACCTGATGCTCGTCGTGTCGATGGTGCGCGTGGCGCGCTACGCCCAGGGCACCGACCTGCGCTATCTCGGCGCCGCGATGGCGATCGCGCTGGCCGGCTTTACCGTGGCCATCATCGGGCCGAGCACGCCGATCAAATTCCCGCCCATGGCGATCGTCTTCGGCTTGGCGCTGGCGATCGTCATCCGCGCGCGCCGCCACGACCGCGAGGTCGCCGCGAGCCGCGACACGCCCGGCGGCGGCCTGCCCGCACCGCCGGCCCCCGCGGCGCCCCGGATTTGCTAGACTTCTGGGCTGACCCGCAGGACGCCGCGCCCGACCACGACCCGGCGCGCTGGCCGGCCCTCGACGGCGGCGACGCCGACCCTGGAGGGGGAAGTCCATGATCGAGAAGTTTCGCACCGCGCTGGTGCTCGCGCCGCACACCGACGACGGCGAGTTCGGCTGCGGCGGCACCATGGCCCGGCTCATCGAGTCGGGTGTCGAGGTCACCTACGTCGCTTTCAGCACGGCGGCCAAGTCGGTGCCGGAGGGGTTCCCGCGCGACATCCTGCGCACCGAGGTGCGCCAGGCCACCAGCATCATCGGCATCGACGAGGCGCACCTGCGCGTCTACGACTTCGAGGTACGTACGTTCCCCACCGTGCGCCAGGACATCCTCGAGGAGATGATCGTCCTGCAGCAGGAGCTCGACCCCGATTGCGTCTTCATGCCGGCCCTGGTCGATCTGCACCAGGATCACAAGACCGTCGCCGAAGAGGGACTGCGCGCCTTCAAGCGCACGACCGTGATGGCCTACGAGATCCCCTGGAACAACCTCAACTTCTCGCACCAGGCCTACGTGCGCCTCGAGGAGCGCCACGTGCAGAAGAAGGTCGACGCCCTGGCCTGCTACCGCTCGCAGAAACACCGCAACTACGTGCGCGAGGACTACATCCGCAACGTCGCGCTCACACGCGCCATCGACGTCGGCTGTGAGTACGCCGAGGTCTTCGAGGTCTACCGCTGGATCGTCTGAGCCGTCGCATGTCGCTGCCGTCCCTGAAGCTCGTGCTCACCGCGGCCGGCTGCCCCGGCGCCGCGACGCTGATCGGCCGCCTTAAGGCCAACGGCGAACGCCCGATTGAGATCTTCGGCGTCGACACGCGGCCCGACGCGGTCGGGCGCTTCCTGTGCGACGGCTTTGCCACCGTGCCGTCCGGAGGCGCGCGCGAGTACATCCCCGCCCTGCTCGCCCTGGTCGAGCGCGAACGCCCCGATGTGCTGTTCGTGCAGTCGAGCAACGAAGTCGGTCAGGTCGCGCGTCACCGGCACGCGTTCGAGGAGCTCGGCGCCAAGGCTCTGGTGGCCGGACCCGACGCCGTCGATCTGTGCAACGACAAGGCCGCCATGCACGCCGCCGTCGCCGGGCTCGCGGTGCGCCAGCCGAAGCTGCTCCTGCCCGCCGACCTCGACGAGTTCGTGGCGGGCGCGCGCGCTTTGGGCTACCCCGACGTGCCGGTCTGTTTCAAGCCTCCGGTGAGCAAGGGCTCGCGCGGCTTCCGCGTTCTCTCGACGGCCGTCGACAGGCGGCACCTGTTGCTCCACGAGCGCCCCAACAGCCTCTACATGGCCCTCGACGAGTTCGTCGCGCTGTTCATCGGCGTCGAGCCCTTTCCCGCGCTCATGCTCATGGAGTACGTCGAGGGCACGGAATACACGGTCGACGCGCTGGCCGACCACGGTGAGATCGTGCTCGCCCAGGCCAAGACCCGCGAGGCCATCGACACCGGCCTTGCGATGTCGTTTCGCACCGTCGACCGGCCCGACCTGGTCGAGGCCGCGCGGCACGTCTGCCGGCGTCTGGCGCTCGACTGGTTCGTGAACGTCAGCTTCAAGGGCGACCACCTGCTCGAGGTCAATCCACGGGTCTCGACCTTCGTCTACCAGGACGACTTCAGCCTGCCGTACCTCGGCATCAAGTACGCCCTTGGCGAGCTCGACGCCGACGCGCTGCGCGCCGCCCAGGCGCGCGTGCGCCCATCGCGGCGCACCGTGCGCTACTACGACCAGGTCTTCTGGGACGCCTGAGATGCGGCGCTCGTGACCGATCCCCTGAGAGTCGTCCACCTGTCCGTGGTCCACCGGCCCGACGACCCACGTATCTACGAGCGCCAGTGCCGCACCCTGGCCGCCGCCGGCTACGACGTGACGTACCTCGTGCCCGGCGCGACCCCGGGGCGCGACGCCCACGGCGTGCGCCGCGCGGCGCTGCCGCTGCGGCCGCGCTCCCGGCGCTGGCTCACCATGCGCGACATCGTGGTCGCCCTGCGGGGGCTGCGCCCCCACGTGGTGCACACCCACGACCCCGAGCTGCTCACCCTGTTTCCCGCGCTGCGGCCGTTCGTGCCCCACCTCGTCCACGACTTCCACGAATTCCTGCCCGAAGCGGTGCTCACCAAAGAGTACATCCCCGCCCGCTGGCGGCCGCTGGTGGCGGCCGCCAGCGACATGGCGCAACGCGGCCTGGCGCGCTGGGCCGACGGCGTCGTCGTGGCCACCGACGATATCTTGAACGACCTGGGGGCACGGCCGGCGCTGCGCTTCGTCGCTCCCAACTACCCGCGCCTCGCGCACTTCGACGGCGCTACGCCGATCCCTGAGATCGTGGCCGACCCCCGCCTGCGCCTCGTCTACATCGGCGGCCTCTCGCAGAGCCGCGGCGTACCGCTCATGCTCGACGTCATGGCCCGCCTTGAGCCCGGTGAGGCCGAGCTGCTGCTGGGCGGCATCTTCTCGTCGCGAGCCTTCGCGGCCGAAGTCGAGGCCCGACTGCCCGCCCTGGCCGACCGCGTGAGGTTCCTCGGCCGCGTAGCCCGCGACGACGTGCCGCGCTACCTGGCCTCGGCCGATGTGCTCTGGACGCCCAGCCGGCCGAGCGCCCAGTTCTCGCGGCCCACGGTAGCCACCAAGGTCTTCGAGGGGGCGGCTATGGGCCTGGCCGTCCTGGCCAGCGACCTGCCCGGCAGGGAGATCGTGGCCGACGAAGGCATCGGCATCAACGTCGCGCCCGACGTCGAAGGCCACCTCGGCGGCATCCGCCGGCTCACCGCCGACCGCGAGGCGGTGCGCGCCATGGGCCAACGTGCCCGCGCCGCCGTGCGCGAGCGCTACTGCTGGGAGGCGGTTGAAGAGCGCTTCCTCGACTTTTATGCTCGACTCTGCTCCGCGGGCTCGCGGGGTCGACGGCCCGGGAGCGTGCCAGACCGATGAAGATCCTCTACTTCCACCAGTACTTCGCCACCCGTCGCAGCGCCACGGGAACGCGCTCGTTCGAGCTTGCCCGCAGGTTCGTCGCTCGCGGTCACGACGTCACCATCGTGAGCAGCGCCGCCCAGTTGCCGCGCCACGAAGACCAAAGCGCCGGCCGCGTGCCTCCGCTCGTTCGCGACAGGCTCGAAGGCATCGACCTTCTGCTGCTTGGCGTGCCGTACTCGAACTACTTCTCGTACCCGCTGCGCCTGGCCGCCTTTGCCGCGTTCACGGCGGGGGCGAGCGTGGCCGGCGTGCTGCTGGGACGCCCCGACGTGGTCTACGCCACCTCGCCGCCGCTCACGATCGGCCTTCCCGGCCTGCTCGCCGCGCGCGCCAAGGGCGTACCCTTCGTCTTCGAGGTGCGCGACCTGTGGCCCGAGTACCCGATCGCCATGGGGGTGCTGCGCCGGCCTTCTCTGATCGCCGCCGCCCAGTGGCTCGAACGCACCCTCTACGCCCACGCCGACCGCGTCGTCGTGCTGAGCGAATCGGCCGTCGACACGCTCGCCGCCCAGGGCGTGCCCAGAGACAAGCTGCTCTTCGCGCCCAACTCGTCCGACCTCGACCTGTTCGGGCCCGACCACGTCGACCACGACGTGCGCGCCGCCCATGGGCTCGAGGGCAAGTTCGTCGCCGTCTACGCCGGGGCGATGGGTGTGGCCAACGGCGTCGACCAGCTGATCGACGCGATGGCCGCGCTGCGCGACGCGGGCGAGCACGACATCGCCGCCGTCGCGGTCGGCGACGGCAGCGAACGGCCGCGCCTCGAAGCCCGCGCCCGCGAGCTCGGCCTCGACAACCTGGTGTTCCTGCCGCCCATGCCAAAGGAGCGGGTCGCCGGGCTCGTGGGAGCGGCCGACGCGGCGCTCGAACTGCTGGCCGACTACCCGGCCTTCGAGACCGCGTCGCCGAACAAGTTCTTCGACGGCTTGGCCGCCGGCAAACCGGTCGTCGTGAACGTCGGAGGCTGGCTGCGGCGTCTGGTCGAACAGAACAACGCCGGGCTCTACGTGCCGGCCGACGACCCCCCGGCGCTCGCGGCGGCGCTTGTGGCGCTCGCCCGCGAACCCGAGCTCTCACGCCGCATGGGCGCCAACGCCCGCCGCCTCGCCGAGCGCGAGTTCGACCGCGACGAGGTGGCCGCGCGCCTCTGCGCGTCGCTCGAAGAGCTCGCGGCGCACGCCGACGCGGCCACGCCCGACCCCTACGGCTTCTACGAGCGCCTGGGCAAGCGCCTCGTCGATCTCACCGTCGCCGGCGTGGGCTGCGTGGTGGCCGCACCACTGCTCGCCGGCCTTGCCGCCACGGTGTATGCCACCAGCGGCCGGCCGGTGCTTTTCATACAGGACCGTGTGGGCCGCGACGGCACCGTCTTCGGCATGTACAAGTTCCGCTCCATGATCCCCGACGCCACCGAGCACGGCGCCGGCCTCTACGTCGAGCACAACGACGACCGCATCACCTGGGCCGGCCGCTGGCTGCGCGCCTTCAGTCTCGACGAGCTGCCCCAGCTCCTGAACGTGCTCAAGGGCGACATGAGCATCGTCGGCCCGCGGCCCAACGTGGAGTTCGTCGTCGAGCGCTACCGCGACCGGTTCGAGCGCGTGCTCAAGGTCAAGCCCGGACTGACCTGCCTCGTGGCCGTCAATGGGCGTAACCGGTTGCGGCGGTCGGAGATGCTCGACTGGGACGAGCGCTACGTCGCGACGCTCGGCCCGCTCACCGACCTCATGATCTTCCTGCGCACCGTCCCGACTGTGCTGCTGCGCCGCGGTTCGAGCAACGACGCGCCGCGGGCGTTCGTCGAAGACGTCGGCCCGGCGCCCGTCGCGTAGCCGGCACCGCGACGCTCGCACCTCGGCGCCGCGACGCTCGCGCCCGGCGCCGAGGTGCGGTAGGATGCCCCGATGATCGCGCCAACTCCGGCCATTCTCGGGGGCCCAGCCGCCTTCCCCGACCACCTGCACCTGCTGCGCCCCACGCTGCCGCCGTTTTCCGACCTCGAAGAGCGGCTGCGCGAATCGTATGCCTCCGGCACGATCACCAAAGGCCCGATCCTCAGAGACTACGAGCGCGCCCTGGCCGACCATCTCGGCGTGCGCCACGCCCTCGGGGTGTCATCGTGCACGGCCGGCCTCATGCTCGTCTTCGACCGCTATCGGGGCGCCGACATCGTCCTGCCGAGCTTCACCTTCATGGCGACCGCCATGGCCGCGGTGTGGGCCGGCCTCACGCCGATCTTCGCCGACATCGACCCCGACACCTGGTGCCTGAGCCCCGCGGCCGCCGAGGCCGCGCTCACTCAGGCGACCGCCGTCGTGACGCCCGTGCACCTCTTCGGCGACCCTGCCGACACCGTGGCCTTCGATGCCCTGGCCGCGCGCCGCGGCGTGGCCGTCGTCTACGACGCAGCCCATGGCTTCGGCGCCCTGCGTGACGGCGCGCCGGTCGGCCGCGAGGGCCTCGCCCAGGTGTTCAGCACGTCGCCGACCAAGCTGCTCATCACCGGCGAAGGCGGAGTCGTCGCGACAAACGACGACGAGCTCGCCGAGCGCGTCGTCGTGGGGCGCGAGTACGGCAATCCCGGTACCTACGACCCGCTCTTCGTCGGGTTCAACGCGCGGCTGCCCGAAGCCAGCGCGCTGCTGGGCCTCAAGGGCCTCGCCCTGCTCGACCGCGAGGCCGAGCGGCGCAACGCACTCGCGGCGATCTACCGCGGCCTGCTCGGCGAACTCGACGGCATCGGATTCCAGCGCATCGGCCCGCGCGACCGCTCGTCGTTCAAGGACTTCTCGGTGCGCATCCGCGCCGCCGAGTTCGGCCTCACGCGCGACCAGGTCTCGACGGCACTGGCCGCCGAGGGCATCGACACGCGCGCCTACTACGTGCCGCCGGTGCATCGCACGCAGGCCTTTGCCGCCGTGGGAGCGGCGTTCGAGGAGCGTCTGCCCGAGACCGCGGCGCTGGCCGACGAGGTGCTCACCCTGCCCGCCTACGGACGCCTGACGGCCGCCGACATCGAGCGCGTGGCCGCATGTATGATTGCCCTGCACAAACAGGCGCCCGCCATACGTCAGGCGCTCAGCGGGGCATGAGCCACCCGCGACAAGGGGCGGGCACGAACGCCGCCCCCGAGTCCCCGCAGACGGAGGCCACCGTGACGACAGACGACCGCTACGACATCGATCTCGGCGACTACC
>CAZFJE010000041.1:0-20823 GCA_964519555.1 uncultured Thermoleophilia bacterium | reverse complement strand
AGCGCCGTGCCGGGCAGCGGGTAGGGCATCGTCAGGCCCAGGTAGTCGAGCGGCAGCGAGCCGGCGAAGCGCAGCGTGTCGAGCACCGTGTCGTCGCTCTCGCCGGGGTAGTAGACGATGAAGAAGGCGCCGACCCGCAGGCCGGCCCCGTGCGCGGACTCCACGGCGGCGCGCGCCTGGGCGATCGTGATCTGCTTGTTCATGAGGCGCAGTACGGCGTCGTTGCCCGACTCGATGCCGAAGAAGATCGTGTCGCAACCGGCCTGCCGCATGCGCCGCGCGGTCTCGAAGTCGAGCGTGTCGACGCGCCCCAGGCACTCCCACGAGAAGCGCAGGCCGCGCCGCGCGATCTCCTCGCACACGGCGGCCACCCGGCGGCGGTCGAGGGTGAAGACGTCGTCGGCGAACGAGATGCGGTCGTAGCCCAGGGCGAGCGCCTCTTCGATCTCGTCGACCACGTTGCCCGGCGAGCGCTCGCGGTAGGAGTGGCCGAACACCACGTTGCTGCAGAACTCGCAGGCAAACGGACAGCCGCGCGTGCTCATCACCGTGGTGACGGCCCGGCCGTCCTTCTTCTTGCCGTGGGCGATGTAAGCCTCGTTGGGCAGCAGGTCGCGCGCCGGAAAAGCGAGCGCGTCCAGGTCGGTCACGAAGGGCCGGCACGGCGCCAGGGCGGCCGGCGGGGCAACGCCTGCCGCTGGGCTCGCCGCAACGCCTGACGCTGGGCTTGCCGCAACGCCTGCCGCCGGGTCCGCCGCGGCGCCGTCCGCTCCGCGGGTGACGACGCCGGCGACCGCGCCGATGTCGGCGCCCGCCTCGTAGGCCGCCACCACGTCGCACATGGCCTGCTCGCCCTCGCCGCGCACGACGGCGTCGAAGCTCCCCAGGAACGCCTCGGGTTCGCAGGTCGGCAGCGGACCGCCCGCCACCAGCAGATCGCAGCGGTCGCGCAGGCGCTCGGCGAACCACCGGCACTCGGGGGCCAGCGTGGCCATGGCGTAGATGCCCACGACCCGCGCCCCCGAGGCCTGCGCCCGGTCGAGCGCCTCGTCGCGGGCAAGAAAGGTGCAATCGAGCAGGTCGACGTCGTGGCCGGCGCGCCGCAGAGCGGCGGCCACGTACGCCGGCCCGAGCGGCGGAAAGCGAAAGCGCGAGCGGTCGCGGCGCCCCAGAAAGAACGGGTAGATGAGCAGCACCGTCGTCACGAGGTCCGCGCGATCGTGAGGTCGTAGGCGAAGCCACCCAGCGAGGGCGGCAGCGAGTAGCCGAAGCCCGACCACGCCAGGCGCGTGCCGATCAGCTCGCGGCCCCGGTGCAGCGTAGCGCCGGCGACCTGCGCGAGCGAGAAGGCCGCGCGGTGCGAGTCGCAGACAAACGACGCCCGGGCGGCGCTCACCAGGTCCCACGTGCCGATGGCGGGCCCCCGCAGGTCGGCGCCGGCGGCATCGATGTAGCGGTCGAAGCGCCGCGCGCCCAGTTCGTTCATGAGCACCACCTCGGTGATGTCGTCGGGCAGGCCGGAGAGCTCGACGGCGACGGCGACGTGTGCGCCCTCGGAACCCTCAAGGATCGTATAGGTCGCCTTGAGGGTCATGGTCGAGACTTCGGCCGCGAAGGTCGTCTCCCAGCCCAGTGAGCGACGCAGGGCGCTCGAGGCGGTGGTCAACGGGCCGCGCAGCGCGGGAGCGCGGCGATGGAGCGCCGCCAGCGAGTTCTTGGCGGCGTACAGCGCCTTGGATCCGACGGCGCCGCCGTCGGCCGTGGAGAGCCGCTCGACCAGGTCCATGGCAAAGACGGCCGTCACCTCGCGGCCGTCGGCGAGCGGGCGCTCGGCCAGCGCGACGGCGCCCGGAAAGACAGTGGTGATGCCCCGCTTGAGGATGGGCACGCCGAACCCCACGCCTTCTTCGGCGAGCTCCGTGCCGTCGACGCTGAGCAGCAGCCCCCTCTGCAGGCGCTGCGTCGGGTAGGCGGACGCGACGCGGCCGGCACCGACGCGGGCGCGGTCGGCGGACGCGGCGGCGGGCACGGCAGCGCCGCCGTCGGCGATCGTGAGGGCAAGCCCCTCTCGCAGCGCGACCTCGACCTTCACGACCCCACGTCCGCGACCGGCCGCTCGCCGAACCGGGCCGGGTGCTGGGCCGCACCCAGGGCGCGCCCGCGCAGGCAGACGACAACGATCCACCAGCCCGCGACCTGCCAGGCGACCACCAGGGCGGCGCGCGCCAGAAGGGTCGCCTGACCGTAGCGGCCGACGTCGGCCAGCAGCCGCGCCATGAGCCCCGGCGCCGAGACCCACAGCAGCTGCAGCGGCGAGGCGTTGAACACCGTGAAGACCAGGGGCAGTGCCCAGACCGCCGTCAGGGCGCGACGGTCGAGGGCGCCCGTCGCGGTCAGCAGAGCGACCAGGGGGACGAGCAGCGCGACGTTCGGCTCGGCGACCCAGGTGCGCGTCAGATAGACGAGCAGGGTGAGCGCCGTGGCCATCTTGAGCAGGTCGTCGAAGTCGTCGTCGCGCGCCGGCGCCGTGGCGCCGGGGCCGCAGCGCGCCGGCGGCCCGACGCGCATCGCACCGCCCGCCGGCGGCGTCGCCGCGTCGCCGCGTCGCGCCCACAGGAGGGCGATGCCGAGCGCCAGGGCCGGCGCCCAGACCAGGCCTAGCAGCCACCACCTGCCCTGCATGAGCAAGGGATCGCGGAAGAGCCTGACGACCGTCATGAGCGAGAGCGCCCCCTGGGGCACGAAGTGGGCGTTCAGGCGCTGGCTGAACGGCGCCCGGCCCCAGCCAAGGGCAAAGAACGGCGCGACGTAGAACAGCAGCGCGGCGCCGAGCCACACCCCGGCGTAGCGCAGCGCTCTGGGCAGCGATCGCGACGCCAGATAGAGCAGGGCGGCGGGCAGCAGCGGCAGCGCGATGGGCTTCACGCAGAAGGCCAGAGCCAGCAGCACGGCCGACAGCTCGCCACGACGCCGGTAGAGCAGCCACAGGGCCGCCAGGGCGAGCAGGGCGACGATCGGGTCGATCTCGCCCCAGGCCGCCCCTACGTACATCAGGAAGGGATTCAGGAGCACCAGCGCCCAGGCGCGCCGGGCAACGGCCGGCGAAGCGCCGCGCTCGCGCAGGATGGCCCCCACCAGGTAGGCAAGACCGACGTTGGCGGCGATCACCGGCGCCTTGAGGGCCAGGTTGTAGAGCAGCAGGTCGTGCGTCGGCGCGTAGGTGACGCGGTAGATCAGGCCGGCGAGCAGCGGCCAGGGGGGCGGGTACCCCACCGAGGTGATGCGGCTAAAGCCGACGTGGTGGAACACGCGCACCAGGTTGAGCGCCACATACGGGTCGCGGCCGGTGCCCGCGAGAAAGCCGGTCGCCATGAACAGGCGCGTGTCGTAGGAGTGGCCGAGCACCAGGCCGAGCGCGAGCTGGAGCGCGACGCTGAGCGCCAGCAGGCGCCGGTCGTAACGGCGCCCTGCGACGAGCCCATCCATCGCCCGACCGCGGATCGCCGCGGCTAGCCCAGGCCGGCGTAGGCCACGGCGTACAGCAGCACGCCGGTGAGCGTGCCGAGCAGGTAGAGAGCGTACGAGCTGCGCATGAAGGGCTTGAAGTGCGTGAAGCGCAGCCGGGGCGGCAACAGCTTGAGAGCGGTGAGCACGACGTAGATGCCCAGCACGAGGGCGATCACGCCCACGACGGCGTGCACGGTGGCCACCGCATAGGCGCGCTGGCTGAGCCTGGCGGGGATCTGGGGGGCGACGTAGAGCACGAACGACCTGACCATCCAGGCGGCGATGACGGCGGTGCTGAGCACGACCGCCGCGATCTGCACGCGGCGATGCGCGGTGTAGCGATGAGCGACGGCCAGACGCCAGCCCACGGTGAACATGACGGCGGCCACCACGGTGAGCGCCAGCGCCAGCATCGCTCCGGCGGGCGCCTTGGTCGTGAGCGCCGACACGATCGCTGCCAAACCCACCTGTTCCCCCCGGACTGTCGTGACAGTGCCGCCGGACGCCTCTCGCGAACGCGCGCCGCCGGGCCACTCTAGCCCGCCCGCCCGCGGTGGGCAACGCAGGTTCCGTTTAGGTACGCGCCACGCGGCCGTGCGGCGCGCGGTGCGGCGGA
Source organism: uncultured Thermoleophilia bacterium (assembly GCA_964519555.1). GTDB lineage: Bacteria > Actinomycetota > Thermoleophilia > UBA2241 > UBA2241 > Bog-752. The sequence goes on along the minus strand of CAZFJE010000041.1, from coordinate 16,700 downwards.
CGGTCCGCCGCACGGGCTTGTCGGGCGCTCATGGCGACGATTCCTTCGTCGATTCCTGCCGTATAGGCGTTTAGGAGGGAAATCCCGTGGCCATAACCCTCACATCGGCGGGTGTGCCGGGCAGTGCCCGGCGGGGAGCCCTCCCGCCGAGGCAGACACACCGGGGGCGAAAAGGGGAGTGAATGGACGACAGGCCACAATTCGGCGTCGAACTGGTACGCGTTGGCGATGACGTAGCCGTGGTCGCACTTCAGGGCGAAGTCGACATCTACTCGGCGCCCCAGTTCAAAGAGGTCATGATCCAGAGCATCGACGAAGGCGCCAAACACATCGTCGTCGACTTGGCCGGCGTCACGTTCATCGACTCCACGGCGCTGGGCGTGCTGGTGAGCGGCGCCAAGCGCGTGCGGCCACAGAACGGCACCCTCGACATCGTCTGCCGCGACGAGAACATCACGCGGATCTTCGAGATCACGGGACTCGACCGGATCTTCGGCATCTATCCCACTCGGGAAAAGGCCCTGGAAAGCGCGACCGTCTAGCAAGCCGGCGCCGGCGGTCAGGCCGGCTCGAGACAAGGGGTGTTCGGCCATGGAGTATCGCACTAGCAGAGGCCTCAGGGGACGCCGACTTTCCGTGCAGGTCGACGACATGGGCAAGAGCAAACAATACGGCGGCGGGCGCGTCTGCTCCGTGTCTGGCTGCGAGACACGCCTGTCTACCTACAACCCGTCCAACATCTGTGCCCTGCACAGCGGCGGTTGGAAAGACGAGCTCAAGCGGCCCAGCCGCAAGCAGCGTCCGCGCGAAGAGATGACGCGGTATTGCAGCTTCGAGCCGTGCAGCCGCGAGTTCGTCACGAGCAACCCCGCCAAGAAGTACTGCAGCGACGCCTGCCGCATGAAGGCCTTCCAGGCCCGGGCGGTGGCGGCTCGTCAGACCGAGCTCAGCGAAACACTGGCCCGCAGGGCAAGCTAAGGACGCTCCCGCGCAGGGTCGCGCAACGCAGGGGCCCGACTGCCCCGCCGTCGCGTTTGCGCGCTACGAGCGCGAGGCTGCCCGCTGCGGGCGCATGACCAGCGTACTCGGCGCCAGGTCGAAGCGCGGCGGTATCAGCGGCGTGCCCACGGCGAGCGCGCCTATGGCGGCGTCGAGCGTCTCGTAGACGGGCACCACGTTGGGCAGTCCCACCAGCGCGATGGTGCGCCGCACGTAGCCCGCCGGCCGCGTGATGAGCAGCTCTCTGCGGTGCTCGTGCAGCCGCACGACGAGCGACACCACCAGCCCCACGAAGGCCGAGTCGACCATCTCGACCAGGGCCAGGTCGAGCACCAGGTCGCGGCTCCTGAAGAAGAACGGCCCCAGGTGGCGCCGCAGAAAGCGTTCGATCTCGGGCACGTTGTCCAGATCGAACTCGCCGCTCAGAGCCAGGACCGGCACCTCGCCGGGGCCCGCGAAGCTCAGTCGCAAGCCTCCCCCGCCCCCGCTGAGCGTGACCGCACGGCCGGCAGGGTCGGCGCGGCCTTTGGTTTGAGCGCTCACGTAGTCCCCCCTGCGATCACTGGTCCGGTCGTCACGCCCGACGGCTCGGCTACGGCGAAGACGAAAATGGATCGTCTGGTAGTACGGCGATCGCCCGCTACCGGCGAGTCAGGCGACCGCCGGTCGATCACGTTGTCGGCACCGAGCGTATGGTGGCCGGAAGGCGTTGTAAAGGCGCGGATTGCCGTTCCCTACACGCGGGGCCTCATCCTCTGCACGAGGCTGAAGCGACGCCCTCACAGGCTCGACCTCGACGGCCGGCAAAGACTGAGGCGACTTGAGGCCCGCAGGCGCCGGTCAGGCGCCGGCACTTCCCGGGGCGGACGCCGACAGACGCCGTGGCCCCGGTCGTTGACGGCCGTCAGGTGATCTCGCCGGCCTTGAGCGCGAGCTTGCGGTACAGGGGCTCGCGCTCCTTGAGCAGCGTGAGCACAGGGCTGGCCACGAAGATAGACGAGTAGGCGCCCGAGGCCACGCCGACCAGCAGCGCAAAGGCGAAGTCCTTGAGAGTGGAGCCGCCGAACAGCAGCAGGCAGACCACCGGGATGAGGGTCATCAGAGTGGTGTTGATCGACCGGGTGAGTGTCTCCCAGATGGAGCGGTTGACCATGTCGCCGTACGGCACGCGCGACATCTTGGGCGCGTTCTCGCGCACGCGGTCGAAGACGATGACCGTGTCGTAGAGCGAATAGCCGAGGATGGTGAGCACCGCCGCGATGGTGTCGGTGGTCACCACCCGCCCGGTGAGCGAGTAGATACCGATCACGACCAGCAGGTCGTGGAACTCGGCGGCGATGGCGCCCACGGCGAACTTCCACGAGAAGCGGATGGAGATGTAGATCAGAATGAGGACGAGCGCTATGCCGATGGCCTTGTACGACGAGGTGATGACCTCGCGGCTGAACGAGGCGCCCACCGTGTTGATGTTCCAGTCGGTGCCCCCGTTGGCGGTCGGCGCGATCGTGAAGCTCTTGTCGAGCGCGCTCTTGAGAGCGAGCTGCTGGTCGGCCGACAGCGTGGCCGTCGAGATCTGAAAGCTCGAGCCGTTCTTGGACTGGATCTGCTGGATGACGGCGTCGGTGTAGCCCTGGGCGTCGACGATGCCGCGCACCTGCGAGGTGGTCGCCGGCTTGACGAAGGTCACCGCGACGCGCGTGCCCGACTTGAACTCGAGCCCATAGTTGAAGCCCTTGATGGGGTTGCCGCCGCCGCGGATGAACATGCTGAGCAGGCCAAGGCCGATGACCGTGCCCGAAAGCGCGAACCACAGGTACTTGTGACCCATGTAGTCGAACGAGTAGATCTTGCGAAACCAGGCCATGGCTATTTCTTCTTCTTTCGGGCAGTCGACGGGCGGCGCTTGGCGGGACGGTTCGGCGTGCTGCCCGCGGCCGAAATGCCGGCCGGGTCGCTGGCGCGCAGCACGGCGCCGGTACGGCCGTCACCCGTGGCCGCTCGCGGCCGCGAGCGGCGCCCGGTGCCGCCGTCGTCGACGGCGGCCTCGATGTCGGAGGCGTGCACACCCATGAACTCGGCGCGGTTGAAGAAGGTGAAGTCGGACAGCAGGCCCAGCATGGCACGCGTGGCGACCACGGCGGTGAACATGCTGACCAGCACACCGAGCATCAGGGTGAAGGCGAATCCCTTGGGCTGCGCCGTCGCGAACTCGAAGATCACCGCCGCCGTGAGCAGGGTCAGGACGTTGGCGTCGAGGATGGTGCGAAAGCCGCGGGCGTAGCCCGAGTTGACCGCCGAGCGTACTGTGCGGCCATGGCGCACCTCTTCTTTGATGCGTTCGAAGATGACCACGTTGGCGTCGGCGGCCACGCCGATCGTGAGGATCATGCCGGCGATGCCCGGCAGCGTAAGCGTGACGTGCACGGCGTTGAACAGGCCGAGCAGCAGGATGCCGTAGATGATGAGCGCGATGTCGGCGACCAGGCCCAGGAAGCGGTAGTAGACGAGCATGTAGAGCAGGATGAGGCCAAGGCCGACGATGCCGGCGATGAGCGCCTCGTGCAGCGAGTCCTTGCCGAGGGTGGCCGAGACTTCCTGGCTCTCGATCTGGTTGAGCGTGACCGGCAGGGCGCCGGTGTTGATCACCAGGGCGAGGTCTTTGGCCTGCGACACGGTGAAGCTGCCGGTGATCTCGGCGCTCGTGCCCTGGATGCCGTCCGGGTTCTGTTTGTAGTCGACGATGGGGTCGGACTCCATCTGGTTGTCGAGCACGATGGCGAAACTCTGGTTGACGCCCGTGATCTGACCGGTGGTGGCCAGCTCGCGCGTGACGTTGCCGAACTGCTTGCCGCCCGCGCCCGTGAAGTTGATGTTCACGTCGGGGCGGTTCTGCTGGTCGTAGCTCTGCAACGAGTTGTGGATGGCGCTGCCGGTCATGGCCGGCGGCAGGCTGTAGATGAAGTAGAGCGGCGTCTTGTTGGTGCCGTACATGCCGGGCGGCGCGACCACTGCCAGGTACTTGGTGGACGTCTGACCCGCGGCGAGCTTGGCGAGCTCGGCGTTGGCGCCCTTGGGCTGCGGCACCAGTGGCGAGGTCATGGCCGTCTTGACGGCCGCGGCCACGGTGTCGGCGGGACCGGCCACGCGCTGCTTGCCGTCGTTGAAGAACTGCAGCTGGGCGGTCTGGCCGACGGTGCGCACCGCCTGGTCGACGTTCTTCAGGCCGGGCAGCGCCACGGAGATCTGGTCGGAACCCTGCACCTGCACGGCCGCTTCGCTCACGCCGAGCCCGTTGACGCGGCGGTTGATGATGCTGATCGTCTGGTCGAGCTGGGCGCGCGAGGGCTTGGCGCCGTTGAGCAGCGCCGCCTTGTAGACGATCTCGAGGCCGCCCTGGAGGTCGAGCCCGAGGTGCGTCTTTTTACCGAACGGAAAGATGTAGAAGCCCGACACCACGACCAGAGCCGCGACGACGAGCATGATGAGGATATTTCGTTGCTTGCGATTCTTCATGGGATCCGATCGATCGAGCCCAAGGCGGGCCCGTCAAGCGCTACAGCATAGAGAAAGGGCATGGTGATTGCAATCGAGCCCGCAGCGGACCATATCGGCAGTTTACCTGCAAACCATAGCTTTTGTTGCACTGTGGGAACCGCGACCGGCCGTGACCCGGCGCGCCCGCGTCAGTGGTCCTTGAGGAAGCTGGGAATGTCGAGCACGTCGTCGCTGATCTCGAACGACGGCCGCGGCTCGGCTCCGAACACGCCGGGCGCGGGCGCAGGCGCCTGCGCCTTCTGCATGGGCCGTGACTCGGCGCTGCGCGGACCGTCGAAGCCGGTGGCGATGACAGTCACGCGCACCTCGTCGCCCAGCGCGGGGTCGACGACGGCGCCGAAGATGATGTTGCAGTCGGCGTCGGCGGCGCTCGAGATGATCTCGGCGGCCTCGTTGACCTCGAACAGGCCCAGGTCGGCGCCGCCGGTGATGTTGAGCAGGATGCCCATGGCGCCCTCGACGCTGGCTTCGAGCAGCGGCGAGCTGATGGCAGCCTTGGCGGCTTCGACGGCGCGGTTCTCGCCGCCGGCCACACCGATGCCCATGAGAGCCGAGCCGGCGTCTTTCATGACGGTGCGCACGTCGGCGAAGTCCAGGTTGATGAGGCCGGGTACGGTGATCAAGTCGGTGATGCCCTGCACGCCCTGGCGCAGCACGTCGTCGGCGACTTTGAAGGCGTCGATGATCGAGGTACGGCGCTCGACCACCTGGAGGAGCCGGTCGTTGGGAATGACGATCAGGGTGTCGACCTTCTCGCGCAGCTCGCGGATGCCGTCTTCGGCTTGACGGGCGCGCCGCTTGCCTTCGAACACGAAGGGCCGCGTGACCACGCCGACAGTGAGTGCGCCGAGCTCTTTGGCGAGCTCGGAGATGACCGGCGCCGCGCCCGTGCCGGTGCCACCGCCCTTGCCCGCGGTGACGAAGACCATGTCGGCGCCCTTGATGGCGTCGCGCAGCTCGTCTTTGCTCTCGATGGCCGCCTGATAGCCGATGTCGGGGTTGGCGCCCGCCCCCAGGCCCCTCGTGATCTTGCTGCCGATGTGGATCTTGACGTCGGCGTCGCACATCTGCAGGGCCTGGGCATCGGTGTTCACCGCGATGAACTCGACGCCGCGCAGGCCTGCGTCGACCATGCGATTGACCGCGTTCGTGCCTCCGCCGCCCACGCCGACGACCTTGATGACCGCGAGGTAGTTGCCTGAAGACTCGATCATGTGGCCCTAACCCTCCTGTTGAAGTCGAGGCTTATGTGTTGCCGGCGACCACCATGGAGCGGCCCCTGAGACTTGTTGAAAACGTGTGGAGCATAGCTCAAGAAACGCCTCGTTTGCTGGGATTTTGCTTGCTCACAAACCCTGAACGCCAAACTGAGACCGAGCCACCTTCGTAGCATATGGGCCGCTTGCGCGGGGTGTCAAACACTTCGGAGCCTCTCTCAGGGGATACTGGTCGGACTGGTCGACGGCGTGGTCGTCGGCGCGCCGGGCGTCGCCGTCGCCGTGCCGACGGACTGCGTCGCGCCGCTCGACAGCACGGGCGCGGCCAGCGGCCGGTCGGGTACCGAGACATCGACGAAGGTACACGTCACCCCACGCGCGCGGTAGCGGCCGAGCACAGCCTTCAGGGCGATCACCTTGGCGGCGAGGCGTGCGGTGCCGCCGAACTCGACGGTGAGGCCGCCGGTCGTGTAGATGCGGATGCTGGTGTCGGTCGCGGCCGCCCCCAGGACCTCGCGCCGCATGACCGCCGGCAAGACGCCGAGCACGACCAGCGCGGCGCGCACGTGCGGGTCGGCGACCGTGGCGCCCACGGTGAGCGGCGTCGCTGAGACGATCGCCGGCAGGCGCCGCGTGCCGCCCGGCAGCTTCACGTCGGCGGCCGGGCGCGGGATGCTGGTCGACGACGGCGTGGGCGATGACGTGGCGTTCGGGTCGGTCGCGCCCGCGCCGGGCGAGGCGCTCGTCGTGGGCGAGTCGCCCGCCGTGGGCTGCGTGCTCGCGCTCGTTACGGGCTGGGGGCTCGTGGTCGGCGAGGCGCCGCTGCCCGGCGAGGCCGTGCCCGCGGGCTGCTTGACGACGGCCGCGGCCAGCACCCTGCCCTCTTTGGAGACGACATACCACTCGCCGCCGCTCGACAGCAGAGCGGCCGGCACGTACTCGCTCATGCGCACCCGCAGCGTGCCCGGGAAGTCTCGATTGACCGACACCTTGGCCACAAAAGGAAACCCGGAGAGCGCCGCGCGCACGCGCCCCGTGGTGATCAGGAAGAGGTTGGAGCCCAGGAAGCGCCGTCGCAGGACCCCGCTCAGGGCCTTCTCGTGCGCGGCGCGCGCGCCGCTCAAGACGATGTGGCGCACGCGGAACGTGCCCGACGTACGCCCCCAGGCAAAGACGCCCAGCGGCACGGCGACGATGAGCACGACCAGCACGGCGGTCAGGAAGGGGTGCCGCCGCCGGCGTGAGCCGTTCTCGCTCATCGGCTGGCGCCGGCGTCTCCGGGCGGCGCGCCGGCGAGGCTCGCCAGCAGCCGCTCGCCGACGTGCACCACGTCGCCGGCGCCGATCGTGAGGACGAGGTCGCCAGGGCGTACCCGCGCCTGGAGATGGCGCACCGCGTCGGAGAGGCGCGGCAGGTAGAAGACCGGCCCGCCGGGACGCTCCATGAGGTAGGCGTCGACGACGAGCTTGCCCGTCACGCCGGGCTCGGGTTCTTCGCGCGCCGGGAAGATGTCGGTGACGATGGCCTCGTCGGCCATGGTCAGCGCGCGGCCAAACTCGCGCTGCAGGTAGCGCGTGCGTGAGAACAGGTGGGGCTGAAACACGGCGATGACCCGCCGGTACGAGCCGCTGCGCGCCGCCTTGAGCGTGGCGGCGACCTCGGTGGGGTGATGGGCGTAGTCGTCGATCACCACGATGCCGTCGCGGCGCCCGACCTCCTGGAAGCGGCGCGCGGCGCCGCTGAAGGTGGCCAGCTGCGGCGCCGCCTCGTCGAAGCCCACGCCGGCGTGGGCGAGCGCGCCGAGGGCGCCGAGGGCGTTCAACACGTTGTGCTCGCCGGGCACGCGCAGCTCGACGCGACCCAGACGCTCACCGCCCTCGCGCACCTCGAACACGCTGCCGCAGTCGTCGACGCGTTCGATCAGCGCGGTGAGGTCGGATCCGTCGTCGTCGCGACCCACCGCCGGACGCAGGCCGGGCATGCGGCCGGCGCCGCGCGCGCCGGCGGACGTCGCCTCGCCCGCCTCGCCGGCCAGTCCGTACCGCACGACGCGGGCTTCGGTCTCGCCTTCGAGGAACGCGGTGCTCGCGTCGCGCGCCACGACCAGGCGACCGCTGGGCGGCAGCAGGGCCACGAAGCGCCGAAACACGTCGCGCACGTCGGCCAGGCAGCGATAGTTGGCGTGGTGGTCGAGCTCGACGTTGGTGACCACGCCGACCTCGGGGCGCAGGAACAGGAGGCTGCCGTCGCTCTCGTCGGCCTCGGCCACAAGCCACTCACCGTCGCCCACGTCGGCGTTGGAACCGACATCGTTCAGGTCGCCGCCCACCAAAAATGTGGGTTTGCGGCCGCAGCGCAGCATGGCGTGGGTGATCATCGACGAGGTCGTCGTCTTGCCGTGGGTGCCGGCCACCGCCACACCGCGACGCGTGGCCATGATGCGGGCCAGCATCTCGGCGCGCTGCAGCACGGGCAGGCCGCGGCGGCGCGCCTCTTGCAGCTCGGGGTTGCCCGGCGGGATGGCCGATGAGATCACCACGAGCGCCGCGCCGCCGACCTGGGCGGCGTCGTGCCCTATGCACACCGGCACGCCGGCCTCGGCCAAGTGACGAGTGTAGCGCGAGACCTTGAGGTCGGAGCCGGTGACGGCGACCCCGAGCTTGGAGAGCACGACGGCGATGCCGCTCATGCCGGCCCCTCCGACACCGATCAGGTGGACCGGCTGGGGAATGCCTGTCTCGTGCTTCACGCTCGACTCCTCGTTTGCTCGCGGCCGGCCAGCAGCGCCTCGACCTGGTCGGCGACGCGCTGTGTGGCGTCGGGCCGGCCGGCTGCCCGGCTGGCGGCCGCCATGCGGGCGAGGCGCGTGGCGTCGCCCAGAAGCTCACCGACCAGACGGCCCAGCAGCGCGCCGCTCAGGTCGGCGTCGGCGACCACCACGGCGGCCCCCGCGGCAGCCATGAAGGCCGCGTTCTTGCTCTGGTGATCGGCGGTGGCGAATGGATAGGGGACCAGGACGGCCGGACGGCCCAGAGCCGCGATCTCGGCGACCGAACCGCCGGCACGACCGACGACGAGGTCGGCCGCGGCCATGGCGTGTGCCAAGTCGTCAGTGTAGGGCAGCAACCGGTAGCGCTCAACGTCGGCGCCGCGCGCGGCGAGCGCCGCCGTCATCTCGTCGAAGTGACGCGGCCCGCAGACGTGCAGCACCTGCAGCGCGAGCGGCCCCGTGCCGAAGGCATCGAGGCAGGCGCGATTCAGGCTCTGCGCGCCCTGGCTGCCACCGAACACGAGCAGCACCGGCTGCGCTTTGCTCAGGCCGAAGGCGGCGCGGCCCGTGGCGGCGTCGGCGTCGAGCTGCGCGGCCGACAGGGGCCGCCCGGTGAGCACGAACCGGGGCGGCTCGCGACCCTCGATCGGAAAGCTCAGGCAGACGCGCGACACGAGCGCCGAGAGCAGGCGGTTCGTGACGCCCAGGTGGGCGTCGCTCTCGATGGCCAGGGCCGGCACGCGGCGCAGCGCCGCCGCCGCCACCACGGGCCCGCTCAGGTAGCCGCCGCCGCCCACCGCGACCTGCGGCCGCGCCGCCGAGACGATGCCCCACGAACGCGGCGCGGCGGCCGCCAGACGCCATAGCGTGACGGCGTTCTCGCGGGCCAGCAGGCGCCGCTCGAAGCCGCGCATCTCGAGCGCGTAGGCGGGGAACCGCTCGGCGACGCGCTCGAGCTGCGACGGGGTGGTGACAAACGTGACGAGGGCACCCCGCGCGGTGAGCTCGTCAGCGACCGCGAGAGCCGGGGTGAGATGCCCCCCCGTCCCTCCCGCCGCCACGAGGACGCGAATGTCGTTCAGTGCTGGCAACGATGTAGCTCCTGCGGTTGCTTGCGATGTTGGCCACGATGCCGACCCCGGCCAGGACCACGACGAGACTGGTGCCGCCGAACGAGACGAGCGGCAGAGGCACGCCGGTGAGCGGCAGCACGCCGAGCGCGGCGCCGATGTTGACGGCGGCCTGCACGCCGATGGCGCTGCCGATGCCGGCGGCGAGCAGCTTGCCGTACGGCTCCTGGCTGCGCAGCGCTATGCGGAAGATCGTCCACACGAGCGCCACATAGAGGGCGATCAGCACGAGCAGCCCGATCAGGCCGAGCTCCTCGCCGATGATACCCGTGATGGAGTCGGTGGTCTGTTCGGGCAGAAAGCCGAACTTCTGGATGGAGTTGCCGAGACCCACGCCGAACAGGTGGCCCGAGGCTACCGAGATGAGCGACTGCACGGTCTGCATGCCGGCGCCGCGCGGGTCCTTCCAGGGGTTCACGAACGAGGTCAGGCGCGCCATGCGGTAGGGCTCGACCACGATGGCGAGGGCGACCGCGGCCGCCGCCAGCGAGCCGGCCGTGACCAGATGGCGCACGCGAGCCCCGGCCGCCACGACGACGGCGACCACGGCCAGCACGAGGATGATGGTCGTGCCCATGTCGGGTTCGGCCATGATCAGCACCGCTGCCGGTCCTATGCCCAGGGCGAGGATGCGCACGAAGCCGCCGGCGGTGAGCACGTCGCCCGGACGTTTGATGACGAGACCGGCGACGAGCATGACGCTGGCGAGCTTGGCGAGCTCGCTCGGCGAGTACGAAAAGCCCGCCACGATGATCCAGCGGCGCGCGCCGTTGACCGAGGTGCCGATGCCCGGCACGAGCACGACGAGCAGGCTGAGCAGGGCGAAGATCCACAGCGGAGTCGCGACGCGCCGCCAGACCGCGTAGTCGACGCGCGCGAGCACGATCATGACGATCACGCCCACGACGGCAAAGAACGCCTGGCGTTCGATCAGATACCAGCTCGAGCCGTACGAGAAGAAAGCCGTGGCCGTCGATGCGCTGTAGGCCATCACGAGGCCGTAGAGCAGCAGCAGGCAGGTCGTGGTGAGCAGCACGGCGCGGTCGGTGGCGCCCGGAGCGGCGGCGCGGCGGCGAGCTGCGCTGCGCCGCTCGCCGGTGGCGCGGCTCTCAGCCGGCGTCTCGGCCGGGGTACTGCGGCGCTCAGCGGCGCGGCGGCGCTCGGGTGGCGACTCGGTGGCGGCGTGGCGGCGCTCGCCGGACTGCTCACGCGAGGCGGCGCGGCGGCGCTCGGGCGCCGGTTCGAGCCAGTGCGGGCTCTGGGGATCTTTGCTTGTCCCGGACACGCGCGCGGTCATGTGGCGGAGCGCTCGCGGAGGGCTTCGACGAGCTCCGTGAAGTGCTCGCCGCGGTGCTCGAAGTTGCGGTAGTGGTCGAAGCTCGCGCAGGCCGGGCTGAGCAGCACGACGTCGCCCGGCGCAGAGGCGGCGGCGGCGTGCGCGACGGCGGCAGCGAGGTCAGGCAGCACCACGAAGGGCGTCGCCCTCTCCCCCACCGCTGCGCGGCGGCGCTCGAAGGCTTCGCGCAGCGGAGCCGCCGCGGCGCCGATCAGGATGGCCTCTTTGACGCGCCCCTCGGTGGCCGCGGCCAGCGGGTCGAACGAGGCCCCCTTGAGCGACCCGCCGATGATCATGTGGACCGGGCCGAAGTAGGCGGTGAGCGCCTTGACGGCGGCGTCGACGTTGGTCGCCTTGGAGTCGTTCACCCAGATGACGCCGCCGACCTCGCCCACGACCTGCAGGCGATGGGCGACGCCGGGAAAGGTCTGCAGCGTGGTGGCGATGCTCGCGGCGGGCACGCCGAGCGCGGCCGCCGCGGCGGCCGCCGCCAGCGAGTTGGCCACGTTGTGGTCGCCCTTCAGGGCCAGCGCGGCGACCGGACACAATCCGGTGCGCCCCTCGCCGGTCTGCAGCCACAGCGTGCCGGCAGCGACACCGGCGAGCACCGCGAAGGCCGCGCCGCTCGCGGCGCGCGCAGCTGCGGGCTCTGGCCGCTGCGCCACCGATCCGTCTGCGCCACTCACGAGGGCCGCCGGCACGACCGGCGCGCCCAGCGAGAAGCCGCCGCGCCGGCCGTGTCCCGGCAGGCCCGCGGCGATGCCGGCGGTATCGGGGTCGTCGAGGTTCACTAGGGCGAGATCGGCCGACGTCTGGTTTTCGAAGACGCGCAGCTTGGCGTCGATGTAGCCCGCGTAGCTGCCGTGGCGGTCGATGTGGTCCTCGGTCAGGTTGAGCAGCACCGCGACGTCGGGCCGGAAGCGCTCGATGTGCTCCAGCTGAAAGCTCGAGAGCTCGGCCACCACGACCGCATCTGGGGCGATCATGCCGGGCAGGCCGGCGAGAGCTCTGCCGACGTTGCCGGCCACCTCGACGGGACGCCCCGCGTCGCGCAGGATCTGCCCGGTGAGCTCGGTCGTCGTGGTCTTGCCGTTGGTGCCGGTAATCGCGATCCAGCGGTTCGTGAGAAAGCGCGCCGCGAACTCGACCTCGCTCCAGATGGGCACGCCGCGCTCGAGCGCGGCCGCCACTACTCGCGAGCTCGTGGGCACGCCGGGGCTCTTGACGAGGAGTTCGACGCCGGCGGGCAGGTCGGCGCGATCACCGAGCAGCAGCGCGGCGCCGGCGGCACGCAGCTCGGCCGGCGTCGGCCCCAGCTCGGCCTCGGCCTTCTCGTCGATCGCCACGACGACGGCGTTCGGCAGCATGCGCCGGGCGAGCAACCCGGCTGCACGGCCGGACCGGCCGAGGCCGACGACGGCCAGCGAGCGCAGATCGGCGATGGGTACGGTCACGTTCCTTCCTTCCTGCGGCGGCTCGTGCCGTCGCATTGTCCGGTCGGTCTCCACCGGCCTGCGCCTCGGTCGGCGACGGCTGCGCGGCCACGCCTGCGCCTGCCGCACGTCGCAGCCTTGTTAGAGGGGGGTTCCGGCGCGCGACGCCGAACCCTGCACCGTTAGGTCTCGACCTCTCCCTGAGCCACCCTCTACTCTTCCTTGAGGGTCGCCCTGAAGCGCCACTCGAACCCGGCGGCGGCGGAGCTCATCCCTGCGCCGCGTGCAGGCAAAAGGGTCGCGCCACGCGTACGTTCGAGGCGAAGGTGAGGGTCGTTAGAAGGTCGCGTAATAGATCGCGAAGCCCAGACCCGCGAAGATCGCGGCCACGATCCAGAAGCGCACGATCACCTTGGTCTCAGACCAGTTGAGCAGCTCGAAATGGTGGTGAAGCGGGGCCATCAGGAAGATGCGCTTGCCTGTCAGCTTGAACGACGCAACCTGCAGGATGACCGAGAGCCCCTCAAGCACGAAGAGCCCGCCGATCACGATGAGCAGCAGCTCGGTGCGCGTGAGGATGGCCATGCCGGCGATGGCGCCGCCCAGGCCCAGCGAACCGGTGTCGCCCATCATCACGTCGGCGGGGAACGTGTTGAACCACAAAAAGCCGAGACAGGCGCCGACGATGCACGTGGAGAGCACCGAAAGGTCGAGCAGCCCTGGGTCGGGCAGGTGGCGGCCGATGATGAAGGCAATGCCGGCGTAGGCCACGAGCACGATGGCCACGCTGCCCGCGGCCAACCCGTCGAGCCCGTCGGTCAGGTTCACGGTGTTGCTGGCCCCCGAGATCACCAGAAAGACCAGCACGTAGAAGCCGATCGTGCCCAGGTGCCACTGGGCGTGCGAGAAGGGGATCGAGACGCTCGTCGTAAGCCCGGCGAAGTGCAGCGCGATAAAGCCGGCCAGCAGCCCCAAGGCGAGCTGCAGCAGCATCTTCCAGCGCGCCGAGAGCCCCAGCGAGCGGCCCTTGATGATCTTCATCCAGTCGTCGGCGAAGCCGATCAGGGCGCAGCCCAGGGCGATCACGAGCACCGAGAACGAGGCCACCGAGAGCTGGCTGAAGATGAAGAACGGCACCAGCACGGCCAGCCAGATGAGCACGCCGCCCATGGTCGGCGTGCCGGCTTTGGTTTTGTGGCCCTCGGGACCTTCTTCGCGGATCGTCTGGCCGAACTCGTTGCGGCGCAGCCACTCTATGAACCAGGGTCCGACTATGAGGATGACCACCATCGAGGTGATGCCGGCGGCAAGGGCGGTGAACATCAGCGCTCGCCGTCGTTCGGCGTGGCCGCGCCCGACTTGTCCGGCGTGCCGGGAGCCGGCGGCGCGGAGTCGCCTGCAGAAGCTGCAGTCGAGCCGCCCGGGGCCGGCGGCGCCAGGATCGCCTCGGCGACCCGTTCGAGGCGCATGGCGCGCGACGCCTTGACGAGGATGGCGCTGCCGGGGGCGATCGCCTGCGGCAGCGCCGCGAGACACTCCTCGACCGTGGGGTACCATGTGCCGCCCGGAGCGGTGAGGTAGTCGCGCGAGAGCACGCCGACCGCCAGCACGCGCACGCCCTTGGCGGCGGCGTAGCGGCCCACCTCGCGGTGAAAGCCGGAAGCGCCAGCGCCGAGCTCGAACATGTCGCCGAGCACGGCCACGCGGGGGCGCTCGCCGGCCACCGCGCACAGGTGGTCGATCGCGGCCTTCATGGAGAGTGGGTTGGCGTTGTAGGTGTCGTTCAACAGCAGGCCGCCCAGGGGCAGCTCTTCGAGCTTGCCGCGCAGGGCCGAGAACACCACGGCGGCAGCGCCCGGCTTGGCCTCTTCGAGGGTGTAGCCCAGCGCGATGAAGGCGGCGATGGCCGCGAGTGCGTCCTGCAGGTAGTGGCCTCCGCTGAAGGGAAACTCGAACGCCGCACGCCGGCCGAAGGCGTCGATCAGCGCGTGAGTGCCGAAGCCGCGCGGCCGGGCTTCGGCCACGCAGACGTTGGCGCCCTCGCCGCCGAAGGTCACGAGGCGGCCCGTGTGGTAGCGCAGGTGAGGCTCGAGCAGCGCTTCGCCGGCGGGCACCACGAGGGCGCCCTTGCCCACCTCGGCGATGATCTCGGCCTTGGCCGCGGCCACCCCCTCGATGCTGCCCACGTGCTCAAGGTGCACCGGAGCGATGTTGGTGATGACACCCACATCGGGCCGCACGATGGCGGCGAGCTTGCCGATCTGGCCGGAGCCGCGCATGGCGAGCTCGCAGACGAGCACCTCGGTGCTCGGCTCAAGCTCGAACACGGTGAGCGGCACGCCGATCTCGTTGTTGTGGTTGCCGCTGGTCGCCACCACGCGCGCCACCGGCGAAAGCAGGGCGGCGAGCACGTCTTTGGTAGAGGTCTTGCCGACGCTGCCGGTCACAGCCACGACCGCGGCGCCGGACCTGCGCCGCACCGCCGCGGCCAGGTCGCCGAGCGCCCGCTGGCCGTCGTCGACCACGATGCGCGGCGCGCCCGCGCGCAGGGTCGCCGCCGTGCGCGCCGTGACCACCACGGCGACTGCTCCGGCGCTCAGTGCCTCGGCGGCGAAATCGCCGCCGTCGAAGGCCTCGCCGCGCAGCGCCACGAACAGATCGCCGGGCTTGACCTGACGGCTGTCGATGGTCACGCCGGTCGCCAGCGCCTGCGAGTCGCCGGCTTCGAGCACGCCGCGGCAGGCGGCCGTGACGGCTTCGAGGGTGAGGGGGATCACGAGGCGTCGCTCGCGGGAGCGACGAAGCCGAGCCGGGCGAGCTCGTCGGCGGCGACCTCGCGGTCGTCGAAGTGGATCGTCTCGGAGCCCAGGATCTGGTAGGGCTCGTGACCCTTGCCGGCGATCACCAGGCCATCGCCGGGGCGCGCCGCGTGCAGCGCCAGACGGATGGCGGCGCGCCGGTCGGGCTCGACCGCGACGCGATCGCGCTGCCCGGGCGGGATGCCGGCGACCACCTCGGCGATGATCGCCAGGGGATCTTCGCTGCGCGGGTTGTCGGAGGTGAGCACGGCGAAATCGGCCAGCTCGGCGGCGACCGCCCCCATGAGCGGGCGTTTGCCGCGATCGCGGTCGCCGCCGCAGCCGAACACGGCAAGCAGTCGCCCACCGGTGACCGCGCGCACCGCGCGCAGCACGTTGGCCAGCGAGTCGGGTGTGTGGGAGTAGTCGACCAGCACGCCGAATGGCTGACCGGCGCGCACGGGCTCGACGCGCCCCGGCACGCCGGGCGAGCCGGCGAGTCCGGCGCGCACCGCCGCGACCGGCAGGCCCATGGCCAGCGCCGCCGTGGCGGCGGCCATGGCGTTGGCCACGTTGAAGCGTGCCGGGACGCCTATGCTCAAGCGCTCGCGCAGGCCGAGGCGGGGCGAGACCAGCGTGAAGCAGGAGCGCTCGGCGGAGAGCTCGAGGTCGACCGCCAGACAGTCGACGTCGCCGGCACCGTCGAGCTCGTCGCCGGAAAGCGCGAAGGTCCAGAGGTCGGCGCCGTAGGGCACACGGCAGTCGTCGATCAGCAGGCGGCCATGCTCGTCGCCTGAGTTGACGACCGCAGTCGCCCCCGGCCGGCGCCCCTCGTCGGGCAGAAAGAGCGAGCGCTTGGCGGCGAAGTAGTGGTCGAGCGTGGGGTGAAAGTCGAGGTGGTCGCGCGACAGGTTGGTGAAGATCACCGAGGCGAAGTCGATGCCGGCGGTGCGCTCCAGGGCGAGGGCGTGCGACGAGGCTTCCATGACGCACGACAGGTCGCCGCCGTCGACCATCTCGCGAAACAGGCGCTGGAGCTCCATCGATTCGGGGGTGGTGAGCCTGGTGGGCCGCTCGACGCCGGCGATGCGGTTGACCACGGTACCCAGCAGCGCCGGCCGCAGGCCGGCGGCGGCGAGGATGGCCGCCAGCAGATGAGCGGTCGTCGTCTTACCGTTGGTGCCGGTCACGGCCGCGACCCGCAGCTCGCGTGTGGGCTCGCCGTAGAAGCGCGCCGACATGAGGGCCATGGCGCGCCGCGCGCCGGGCACGAGAAGCTGGGTGACGGGCAGCGGCAAGGGCCGTTCGCACACGAGGGCCGCGGCGCCGGCGACGACCGCCTCGGGGGCGAAGTCGTGTCCGTCGGCCTTCAGTCCGGGGATGCAGAAAAAGAGGGAGCCGGCGACGACGTCGCGGGTGTTGCACGCGAGCGATCCGATCTCGACGTCGGGATCGCCGTCGA
>CAZFJE010000040.1:0-21125 GCA_964519555.1 uncultured Thermoleophilia bacterium | reverse complement strand
CCGTCGTGCTCGCGCACGAAGGTGGCGCAGCCGTCGGAGGTGATGTAGGCGTGCTGCCCGTCGAGCGGCAGGTCGTAGGCGGGCGTGCGCCCGCCCAGCGTGAAGCCGTGGGGCAGCGTGGCGAGGGCGCGCTCGACGAGCTCGGGCGGCAGTTTGGCCACAGTCGTCTCGTAGTCGACCTGCGCGCCGGCTTCGGCGAGCACGTCGAGGGCGTGCCGGGAGTAGTAGACGCAGCCCACCTCGCTCAAGATGTCGAGCGAGGTCTCGTGGATGCGGCGCACTTCGTCGGGCGAGACGATCTGCAGGGGCCGGCGCTGGCCGACGCGGCGGGTGTCGGCGTGGATCACGGGGCCTCCTCTCTAGTCGGTGGCGGCGGACGCCGCGGACTCGCCGGCGGCCGTGAAGCGTTGCGTGACGTAGGGCGAGGTGACCGCCCGCACGAGCGCGTCGTAGTCGCAGGCGAACTCGACGATGGCGCCCGGGCGCAGCTCGCGCGGCGTGATGAGCACGCCGACGTCGCTCGTCATGCCGGCCAGCCAGGCGCCGTCGATCAGGGGGCGCAGGCCTTGCGGCTCGCAGTCGCGGCGTCCGAGCGCCACCAGGGTGTGCCAGGCGGGCTCGTCGGGCAGGGCCGTGTCAGGCACGTGGCCGAAGGCGTCGAGTCCGGCGGCCCCGGGCGGCGCCGGCGGCTTGAAGATCGATTCGAGCACGGTCGCGCTAAGCACGGGATCGACGCGGTCGAGCCCTTCGAGCGGCGAGTTCGACACGAAATCGTAGCCATACAGCGGCCCGCCGCCAGTGCGGATCTCGGTGCGAAAGCGCGGCTTGAAGCCCTCGAGATGCTGCAGGCAGCACGAGCCGCCCAGCGAGAGCACGGGCGTGTCGATGGCGGCCGCGTCGGCGACGGCGGCCAGGACGCGTTCGGCGCGCCGGAACAGCGCCAGGCTGGGAAGCTGGCCCGACAGGCAGGCGAAGTTGACCGAGATGCCTGAGAGTACGGTGCCGGGCAGGCCGGCAAGGCGGCGGGCCGCTTCGCCGGCAAGCCCGGGCAGCACGCCTTCGCGGCGGTCGCCCAGATCGACCGTGAGCAGCAGTTCGATGGGCAGGCCGGGCGCGCGGGCGCCCAGGGCGGCGGCGGTGGGCGGGTCGCAGAGCAGAACGCGGTCGGCGACCTGGGCCGCCGCCGGGATGTCGCGCGCTTCGGGCGCGCGCAGCAGCGTGAGCGGCGCCAGGGCGTGGGCCGCGAGCCGCACCAGGGCGGGCAGGCGGGAGTCGGCGAGGCCGGCTGCGCCGGCCTCGAGCATGGCGCGCCCGACCGCGGGCTCGCCGTCGATGGCCTTGGTCACCCCGACGAGCTCGATGCCGGCGAGCAGCAGCCGTTCGGCAAGCGTGCGCGTGGCGCGGTCGATGGCGTCGAGATCGAGGGTGAGCTGGGGCTGCATGGCGACCTGTCGTGTCGACGTTGGCCTGCCCGGACGGCAGGGGGACTCACCTGCTTCTAGTAGTCGTGAAACGTGCCGCCGAAGCTGGCGACGCAGGGTTGCGCGAGATGAGTGTCGGGTGCCCTACGCAAAAGTCGAACGCTCGGTCAGTGGCCGGGCGGGGACAGTATAATCGGGCGGCAGGGCTGCGCCAACTGAGGCACGGACGGTGAGGCAGGCATGGGCGATCTCGGCGGCGACATCACGGTGCGCGACGGCCACCTGGCCTTCGACGGGGTCGACCTCGTCGAGCTCGCCGGGCGAGCACCGACGCCGTTCTTCGTCTACTCGCCGCGGCGCATCCGTTGGAACGTGAGCAGCCTGGTGAACGCCTTCACCCGCCGCCACCTCGACACCGAGATCTTCTTTGCCAGCAAGGCCTGCTCAAACCTGTGGTTCTTGGGCGAGGTGCGCCGCACCGGCATCAACGTCGAGGTCAACTCGGGGGGCGAGCTCTGGAAGGCGCGTCGCGCCGGATTTTCCCCGCGGCAGGTCATCTTCAACGGCGTCGCCAAGACGCGCGACGAGATCGACGCCGCGCTCGTCGCCGGCGTCGCCGGTCTTACCGTCGACTCGCTCTACGAGCTCGAGCGCATCGGCGAGGTGGCCGCCGCGCTCGACTGCCGCGCGCCGGTCGACCTGCGCATCGACTTGAACGTGCCGACGCTCACCCACCCCGGCTTGGTGACCGCCCACGGCGGCAAGTTCGGCATCGACGTAGACGACGCGCCGGCCGCCTTTGCCTATGCGGCCGCCCACAAGGCGCTCGACCCTCGCGGCCTGCACGTGCACGTGGGCTCGCAGATCACCGGCGCCGAGCCGTACCGGGCGGCCCTCGGCAAGGCGCTCGACCTGATCGACGAGCTGGCCGCCGACGGCATCCGCCTGGAGCGCCTGAACGCGGGCGGCGGCTTTGCCATCCCCTATCGTGACCAGGCCGTCTGCGAGCCGTTCGACTACTTCTGTGCGCCGCTCACGATCGACGACTACGCCGAAGCCATCTGCGAGCCGCTCGAACGGCGCGCCCCTCAGCTCAAGCTGCTGCTCGAACCGGGTCGCTTCATCGCCGGCAACACGGCGCTGCTCGTGACGACCATCGAGAACACCAAGGTCAAGGGCCTGCGCGACGCCGCGGGGCTGCGGGTGGGCGACGAGCACTGGCTCACGGTCGACGCCGGCTTCAACACCCTGCTCGAGCACACCAACTACCACTGGTATTACCGCGCCGTGGTGGCCAGCCGCGCCGACGAGGCCGCCGACACGCCGTTTCGCCTGGCGGGGCCGCTGTGCGACGGCGGCGACGTGTTCGCCGGCGACGACGACACGCCCTACCGACGCTTTCCGGCCGCCAGCGCCCCCGGCGACGTCGTCGCGTTCTTCGACGCCGGCGCCTACACGCTCGAGCTCATGACCCCGTACAACGCCCGCCCTACGGCCGCCGCCTACGCCGCGGAGCGCGGCGAAGCCCGTCCGATCCGCCTTGCCGAGGGCCTCGAGGGACTGGTGTCGGCCGACGTCGCTCCCCGCGCGGCAACGAGCCGCTCGAGCGCGCCGGGCTAGAGGGCTGCGGCGAGCTGCGCGTCGAGGCTGGGCACGACGGCGAACTTGAGGGCGAGGTCGCAGAAGGCCCTGGTGTTGGGCAGGGCGCGCCGGTGCAGCTGGGCAGGCTGCGCGAACGCCGCCACCGGCATGACGACCTCGACACCGGCGGCCCGGCAGGCCGACACGACCTCGTCGCGGCGCTCGCGCGACGGCGCCAAGGCGATCAGCCACTGCCAGTTGGGCTGGGCAGCGTCGCCCACGTCGAGCACGGCCAGTCCGGCGGCGTGCAGCCGTTGGCTCACCGTCGCCGCCAGCTCGCGGCGACGGGCGACGGCCTCGGTCAGCCCGGCGAGCACTCGTGCTCCGGCCGACGCCGCGGCCTCGTCGATGCGGTAGCCGTTGACCATGCCGTCGGCACAATCGTGGGCGAAGCACCCGTCGTCGGTGGCGATGATGGTCGAGCGCAGCGCGATCAGGTGGCGCTCGAGGCTATCGGCCGCGGTCGAGATGAGACCGCCCGCCGACGGCGAGCCGCCCAAGGCGAAGGTCGCGAGCTTGCCGGTCGAGCCGACCGCGTGGCCTTCGGCCGTGGCGCCGAGCGCCGCCCGGCAGTCTTCGATCAGGGCGATGCCGCGGTCGCCGGCGACGCGCCGTAGACCTTCGGTGGGGGAGGGGTATCCGGCTTCGTGGACGGTGAGCAGGGCCCGCGTGCGGGGCCCGACGAGACGGTTGGCGTCGGCGGCGTCGAGGAACGGCCGGTGGGGAGCTTCGATGTCGGCGAAGATGGGCCGGCCGCCGGCGAGGATGACGAGATTGGCGATCGACGACGACGAGACGGCCGGCATGATGACCTCGCCGCCGTCGTCCACGTCGATCGCGAGCAAGGCGAGATGCAGGGCGGCCGAACCTCCGGCGACCGGCACGACGCGCCGCTCGAGATATGCCTCGGCGGCCTGTTGCAGGCGTACCGCCGCGGCTCCCTGGGTGAGCCAGCCGGACTTAAGGGCGCCCGCTGCCAGCGCGGCGCTTTCGCGCTCGCTGTCGCCGGTCACGGTCCGCCTGCGCGGAAACCTGACCACCTTGTCGTTGCTCGATTCCACCTGTTCGCCGCTCATCTGTCGCTGCCTCCTGACACCGCAGAGACTGCGTACCCGTTCTCGCTGGAAACAAGGCGTGTGGCGGCGGTGCAGGGCGGCGCCCCGCCGAGAGCCTGTCGGGCGGGTGCGTGGGCCGGGAGCGGGTTGTACGTGACGGCGCGGCGAACGAGGCGGGCGGGCGGCGGGCCGGGGACCGGCCCGCCGCCCGCCCGCCCGCCCGCCTCGCGACCATGACACGGGCGGCGGTCGCGGCGCGGACGTTCAGGCGAAGATCGTGGAGCGGACGATCAGATGACGACCGTGGCGCGCGTGTGGGCGTAGCGGTAGCGGCACGAGGAGCTGCCCAGCTTCCAGTAGACGTGGTAGTGGTCGGTGGTGTGGGCGTCGACGACCTTCTGCCCGGCGCTGTTGGTGCCGACGAGCTCGGCCACGTGGTCCCAGGTGCCGTCGCCGGTCCAGTCGTGACCCCTGACTTTTTCGGAAGATAGCCTCAATGCAGCCGGTATTGTCACGAAAAGTGCCCTGCATTGTTGCGCCGAGTGCCCTGTTGCGATAGAGTCCTGAGCGTCAGGCAGAGTCGAAAGGGGCGGACATGGCGGAGTGGCAGGCACAGGGCAAGTATCCGGGGATCTACCGCGACGCGGCCGATCCCCACCACTGGAGGGTCGTGGTCAATCTTGGCAGGGCTGCGAAGGGGCAGCCCCGCCGGCGCGCTGTCAAGGTGCTGAACGGCACGCTGACCGATGCCCGCGCCGAGCATACGAAGCTCCAGGGTCAACGGGACAAGCGCGAGATCATGCCGCAGGCGACCAAGGCGCCGAAGACGGTTGACGAGTGGTTTCCGATATGGCTTGAGAAGTACAAGCGACGGGACCTCGAGCGCTCGACGCTCGCCCGCTACGAGAACTACCACCGCCTCTACATCTCTCCCCACATCGGCAGCGCGCGACTACGCGGGCTGACTCCTGAAGACCTCCAGGACTTCAACAACGCTCTTTCCGACAGCGGCCTCGCGCCTGGCACCAGCTTTCAGGTCGTCGCCCTTCTGCGTCAGGTAATCAAGCAGGCGATCACCGTGGGCATCATGACGCGCGACCCGCTCGTGGGCGTGAAGATGCCGCCTAGGCCAGGGCGCCGGAAGCTCCACGTTCCGAGCGACGAAGAGCTACGGGCCATGCTGGACGCGATGAGGGCTGCCAAGGCTTCCGCGTACCCAATCACTCGCATGGCGTTGGCCACCGGGATGCGCGAGGGCGAGCTGATCGCGTTGGAGTGGTCGTCGGTCGACCTCAAGGCCGGCAACGTCCACGTGTGTCGCTCGGCGGCGCGTGTGCCGGCGGGGCCGAACGGTGGTCGCTTCTTCGAGCTCGAGTTCAAGACCACGAAGACCGACGAGTCCACGGACGATGTGCCGCTCGATCCCGACACGGTCGAATGGCTGAAGGAGCATCGCAAGACCGTCGCAGAGACAAAGCTGGCACTGCGTCCCCGGTTCTGGACCGACGCTGACGGCGATCTCGTGTTCCCGTGCTTGTCGACCTTCGCCGGGTCACCGGCCGGGCGCGCTTGGCAGGCCGGGTCACTGCGCAAGGCATTCGGTGCTTACGCCGAAAAGGCTGGCCTCGGATACCTACGCTTCCACGACTTGCGCCACTGCTACGGGGCGGTGCTTCACCGCAACGGCGTGCCGCTCCTGACGATCAGCCGGCTCATGCGCCACAAGAGCATCAAGACGACGGCCGATGTCTACGGGCACGTCGGCGCTGAGCAGCGGCGTGAAGCGGCACAGGCATTGACCGGCATGTGGGGTCGCGCCTGACGGGCGACGCACCACGTGGTCAGGTAGTCGCCGCCCTCTTCTGCGCTCTCATGACCATCTCGCCGAACATGACGCTCGCGACGGTCTCAGCCGGACCGGAGCCTATCTGCGTCGACTTCCGATCGTCGCCGAGTGTAACCACCACTTGGTCCCTCTCCGTCCAATAGTGGCCCCTGAATGTCTTTCCGCCCTCCGTCTTCTCGATTGAAATCTCGAAGGGGGCTACTGCCCGTCGGCTCTTTGCCATGTTCCACTCCTCTCGTGGCAAGGCACGCAAACATCACCTTTCAGCATCCCTGAAGACAGTGTTTTGCAGGGATAAGCCGCCAACTTAGCTTCACCTCGCGGCGGAACTCCGTAGAATTGCCTCTCAGCACTTACAAAGCCATAGACAAGGGCGCTCCCTGACCTTGACCGGGACCACGGGAGCGCCCACACCGAGAAAGGTGCAAACGTGAGCGTACTCCGCGCAGGTGCGTCCGACAACGCCGCCCCCGACCGGCCGCCCATCTTGGTCGACGAGAACGAAGCGGCCCGCCTTTGTGGTGTGTCGCGCCCCACGTTCCGACTGTGGGCGGCCGCCGGCCTGATCAACAAGGTGACGCTGCCCGACGGCTGCCGACGCAACCTCTACCGCACGGCCGACCTCGAGCAGTTCGCCGCCAACCTGGCCGCCAGCGCCAGCCGGTGACGGCCACCGCGACCACGACTCAGCGGAGGATCACCCCAAGCACCACCGCCCCTGCCACCGACACGGCCGCGCGAGTTTGCTGTGCCTGCCTCTACTTCAACGGCGGCATGTGCGGCCACGAGGCTTGGGTCGACTGGCCCGAACGCGGTCCAGAGGAGGCGTCGTGCAGCGAGTACGACGGACCCGGCAAGGCGTCGCGCAAAGTCGGCTGGCGTTTCTCAAAGCTGATCCGCAGCACCTCCGCGCTTCCCCCAGAATGGTCGCGAAGGGGACGGTTGCACCCTGCTCCGCACCCCTGCGGTCAGGCGCTTACCCTATCGAGCGTGGACGTGAGCACGTGAACCCGAAGGAGACGAATACGATGTCCGAATACTGCGGCGTCGCGGAAGCGGCGCGCATTTTGGCGGTCAGCGAGAAATCGGTCTACCGGTGGTGCGCGGCCGGACTCCTGCCAGCCAAGCGGCTTGGGCGACGGACCTGGCGCATCAAGCGCTCGGCGTTGGTCTAGGGCACCATGCACGCGCCGGGCAAGCACAGCAACACCGACCCCGAGATCACGGTCGTGGCCACGGCATGCCTGCCCGGTGCGACCGTCGGGCACGATCGTGATCTGGTGGTCGCACGAGCACTGAGGCGGCTGGACTCATGAGTGACGTCGCCGTCATCGCCCCGCAGGACCTCGACGCCGATTCACTTTGGGCGGCCGTCGAAGAGGCCGCCGCCAGGCATCGCGAGACGCCCGCCGGCGCAGAGCACGAGCGCGCGTGTAATGAGCTGATCGACGCGCTAATGGACCTCGCCCCCTTCGTCGCTGACGCACCGACGGCCATCTCAACTCGCACACGCGCGCTTGCCAGACGACACGGCTTCGTTGCCATAGAGAACACGATCGCTCGCTCGCCAGTGTCGCTCACCGTGGTCGGTAAGCCGGCCAAACCGGCACACAAGGAAATCACGATGTTGCTGGCCAAGGGTTACGCCGAAAACGCAGCCGCCGGCCATCCCAACCAAGGCTGGGTCGAGCTGTCTCTCGCGGAGATCGCCGACATGCTCTATCCGAGCACCAAGCGCGGAGGTTGGCAGTACGAGCGCATCCGCAACTTGCTGCAAGACCTCTGCGGCGCTCTCGTCACCGAGGAGTGGCTGGTGCAGGACACCCGTACCGACCGCTGGTTCACGATAGCTCAGGGCGGCGTCATGACGAGTGCGGACGGCGGCCGCGCCGCTGTGCAACTGACTGAGCCCATGCAGCGCAGCATCCTCGAGAACCACTGGACCTACGTCGAACGCGAGGCCGTGCGCCGTTTGCGGCTCGCCAGCCCGCGCTCTGACGGACCGGAGTTGCTGTACCTGTGGCTCGTGACCGAGCGGCTCCCCTTCAAGTGGAAGGTCTTCGCCGACCCCGATGCCGAGACGAGCAAGGGCGCCGGTCGACGGTCGGTCGCGGCTCGCCTCAACATGCCAGGCAAGAAGAAGCGCGATGTGGTGGCAGCCATCCGCAAAGCGGCGAAGGTCGTCTGCGCGACGTTTCCCGAGTACACGATCACCGTCGAGCCAGGCAAGAGCAGGGGCACGTGGAACCTATGCGCGAATCGCCGCCAGGTCGTCGGGTCACTCGCCGAAGAGTCCTCGAACCACCACGACTCCGGTGTACGAGAGCCGGACGGCCCCGTGTATGAGGACGGGACGGACGCGGTGTACGAGAGCCGGACGGACGCAGTCGAGAATGACCCCGCAAAACCCCTGCTCACAATCGAGGACAACGACGACCTCGTGTCGCCCCCTCCGTCTTGTTCTTCTCCGTCTTCCTTCTCCCGTCGTGAAAAGAGGCAGACTGGGATTTTGGCAAATCCCGGCGACGAGGGGATGGGGTTCGCGAACGGCTCCAATCACGGACCACAGAAGCTTGAAGAGTGTGGCCCCTGGGAGCTGACCGAGCTTCTCTACTGTCGGAACCGAGACGACGAAGAGTGCGCCACGGAGAACCTCGTAACCGAGGCCAGCCAACAGACCTTCGTCGGCCTCGCACGACTCGCCTGCGATACAGCCCGTCGCGAGAGCCGTGGGGCAATCTGCGAGTTCGCCGCAATCGATCGCTGGTGCCCGGTGTGGGACGCGCTCGGCCACAAAGGGCTCAAGATCAACAACTACCTCAGGCGCAAGAAGCAAGCGGTTGACGACTCCGACGCCTACATGCGCGGCGTGCTGGCAAATGCTCGACGCGACCCTGTCGACGCACTCGGCGGGCAAACCCGGCGGGAAGCCGTGGAACTGCTTGCGCATCTTCGTAGGCTGCCAGCACTTCGTGCCAGTGACCCCGCCTTCGAGTCCCCAGAGTGGGGGTGGTGCGGCGCATGAGCGATAGCGCTCCGTCCACGTTGCGCCTACAGCGAAAACAAAGCGACACGACGACAGAGGAGTCACAAGTGCCCAAGGCTAACCCCGTGGTGAACAGTAACGGCGTAGGCGTCGCTTTTGGCTCTGTAATGCCCTCGACGACCGACTCGCCGATGTGGCTCGGCGGCTGGGGCATGGCTGAGCCGATCGTCGACCGCCCGCGCCTTGCCGCCGCACTCGCTGACGTCGACCGCGAACTGCTCGGCGTCGCTCAGCGCGCTTGCAGGGCCGCCGCCCTGCTCGGGGGCCTCGTCGACCGCGCGGTGCGCTTGGGCGACGACCACGGCACTCTGACGCGCCTCTCCGGTGGCCGCCTGCCAGCAGTCAACATGCGCGAGCTGCTCGCTGACGTGATCTTGGCCGACTGTAGCGCACTCGCGCCGCTACTTCCCTTCCGCACCGCCCTGGCCGCTGAGCGCGCGGAGGCCGCGATCGCGGGCTACACGGGCAGTCCGGCGCCGCACGACGTCGGGCAGGGGCAGAACGACGACTGCGACCTGGCCGGCGACGCGCTTATCGACTGCTTCAGCGACTCGCTGGAG
The DNA here is from genome assembly GCA_964519555.1 of uncultured Thermoleophilia bacterium. Taxonomy (GTDB): domain Bacteria; phylum Actinomycetota; class Thermoleophilia; order UBA2241; family UBA2241; genus Bog-752. Next base: position 11,556 of record CAZFJE010000040.1, on the reverse strand, counting down.
CAGTTGGTCGGCGTCGGCACAGGTGGCGGGGAAGAGGCCCTATGACGCTGAAAGTGCCCCCGTTTTCGCGTCATCCGTCAGCAAGTGACCCGCGACAATCGCGGAAACACGCTGCTAATCGACTAGTTCAAGCCGTGGGAGTGCCCTGTCTGTCACTCGTCAAGTGCCCTCGCGAGAACACGGAGCCCAATTCGACAATCCGAGCGAGGCTGAGGAGACCCGCATGAGCATCGTCGATCCCGAGCGCGTTAAGCACTACAACCTGAACCCGCAAGGTTACGTCCAGATGACAACCATGACGGTATCCGCCGGCCTGCCGTCGATCCCTGCCAGCGCCAAGCGCGCTCTGCTGACCGCTGAGGTTGCGCCTGTGCGGTGGCGCGACGACGGGACCGCGCCGACTGCCACGAGCGGGCAACTGATCCCTGTAGGCGCTCTGCCGTTCAAGTACGAGGGCAGACTCGCCACCATGCAAGTGATCCAGGCGAGTGCGGGCGCCGTGCTCAACGTGTCCTATTACGACTGACATGCCTCGTCGCTTCCAACAGCCGCCCGATGCTCACGCTGTTCGTATGGTCGCACCGTCGCGACCGCAGGGCCGGCACGACGGCGCGGTTCGGAGTTTCTTCGGAGGCGGCGACCGCACCCTTCCATATCTTCCGACCGGGCGAAATGCCCAAAACCCAAACGAAATCCCGGCTTCGGCCGGTTCCCCCACCACTTCAAAGGAGAACACCGTGTCTTTCTACTCAATCCGCGACATCCACCGCGAGACCATCGTCACTATCGAGGCCGCGAACCTGGTGGACGCGGGCGCCTACGCGACCAAATACCACCCCCGCCACATCCTCATCACGCCCTGCGAGGACCCGAACGCCGCACAGAAGCGCCTCGCTGAGTCCTTCAAGCGCACGTTCGGGATGACCGAGGCACAGGGCGCCATCGCGGCAGGACAGCGCTCGGAGCGCGTGCCGGTCGTGCGTGTCGCTGCCGGTGGCGAACCGGAGCCGTCCGCGCTTTCTGAGGGCGCGTTCAGTGGCCTGTTTCACATGAGCGATCGCCAGGCCAAGCTCGCGACCGAGGGGCGGCGGTAATGGCGTCCGCGACACTGGAGGCGAACATGGCCACCGACCCCCGCGACGAGGTCGCACGACTTCACGCGGCCGAGCGCGAGATGACGACCCGCCTGATCCAGCTCCGAGCCGAAATCGAGGCTGCCAAGCCTGCCGCCGCCGAGGCCACCCTACGGGCACAGCTCGCCGGCACCGTCAGCACCACAAGCTCGCAGGCCGCCAAGTCGCTGGCGCGGCTGCGTGAAGAAGCCGAGCGTTTGGACGCTGCCGTTGACCTGTGCCGTGAGCGCCGGGCTCAGGCCATCCCCGCCGTCTACAGGCACGAGGCCGCTGGTCTACGCGAACAGGCGGCTACCATCCGCGTCGAGGCCGACGAGCGACGGACCAAGAGCATGGCGCTGCTTCAGGAACTGCAAGACCTTGAGGGCGTGCGCTTCAACGCGCCGGCAGCGCCGCCGCCGATGATGCGCGCCGGGATCGAGTCGATCTACCCGCTGCCGAAGAGTCAGCTCCAGCGCGAGGAAGCCGACAAGCTGGCGATGCAGGCCGCTGTCATCGAAGGTCGGCCGGTCGCGCGCCAAGGCACTGTCGATGCGCCAGACGTCGACTCGTTGCTCGCGATGCTTGCCGACCCGATGGTCATCGCTCCACGACTGGATAACGTCCGCGAGTGGGCTACCCGACGCAGTGCGGCGGCACTCGAGCACAGCCACGGTCGGCGGCCGATCGCGACCCTCCGTCTCGTGTGGGGAAGTGGCGTCATCGACGAAGCGGCTTCGCGGGTGGCGTTGCAGCCTGAGGCCGTCGACCGGTCCCCCGGCGAAGGCGGCCTCGTCTTCGCGAGGGCTAGGGCGTAGTCGATGGCCCGTCGCTGCAAGGTCTGTCAGCACCCTGAGCTCGACGAGATCAACGCCCTCCTGATCGAAGGCGTCGAGTCGCGGCAGTCGCTGTGCGTTCGCTTCGGCGTGTCGACCGCGTCGATGCACAGGCACTTCCACGGCCACATGCCGAAGGTGTCGACAGAGGGCGCGAGCGCGGACTCGACTACTGCCAGCACCGCCGACCATCAGCAGCGGGCCGCCGAAGCCCGACTCATCCGCGAGCAAGCCATGGAAGCGGGAGACCCTCGTCTCGCGCTTCAGGCCTTGAAAATGGAAGCGGCGCTCGACGCTGAGGCGCGAAAGCTGGGCGCCGTACGCCACGCCACCACCGGCGACCTCGTCTCAAGTCCCGAATGGGTGCGGCTGCGCACTGCGATTATGACCAAGCTCGAGCCATACCCCGATGCCCGCGCGGCCGTGGTCGCGGCGTGCATGGAGGTGGGGGCGGCCGAATGATGAGTCTCGCCCTCGACCTTGCGTGTGCTCTCGACCCGGTCGTCTTCGCTCGGCAGGTCGGTCTTGAACCTGACCCGTGGCAGGCCGCGATGTTGGGCGGCGAGTCGCGTGAGTTGATCTTGCTGTGCAGCAGGCAAAGTGGGAAGTCCACGATCACGGCCGCACTTGCGCTCCACAGGGCTCGCCGGGCGCCACTCACCGTACTGCTACTGGCGCCCTCGCAGCGCCAGTCCAGCGAGCTCTACAAGAAGATCACGGGCTTTCAGGCCAAGCTCGGCGATGAGGTGGTCGAGTCTGAGACGGTGGGCGAGCTTCAGCTGCGCAATGGCTCCCGCATCATCTGCCTCCCTGGCAACGCCAGCACCGTGCGCGGGTACTCCGCCGACCTCGTCATCATCGACGAGGCGGCACACATCGAAGGCGATGACCTCTATCAGGCGGTACGGCCGATGCTGGCGGTCACGGGAGGGCGCCTCATCCTGCTCTCTACGCCCTGGGGCAAGCGGGGGTTCCTGCACAGCGTTTGGGTCTTCGGCGGCCTGTCGTGGGAGCGCATCAAGGTGACCGCCGAAGAGTGCCCCCGTATCGACCCTCAGTGGCTCGAAAACGAGCGCAAGCAGCTCTCCGAGTGGCAGTACCGTCAGGAGTACGAGTGCAGCTTCGAGGACGCCGAGGGGTCGGTCTTCAAGCACGAGACAGTGCTCGCGGCAGTCGATGACGACCTTGATCCGTGGTTCGACGGAGAACCCACCTACGCCCTCACAGCAGGAGGCCCATCGTGCTCAACATCCTAGGCGTCGACCTCGGCCAAGCCTCCGACTACACGGCCCTCGCCGGCGTCGAGGTGGTCCCGACCTTGGGCGTGCTGCCCTACGTCGGCCAGGACGAGGAGACAGGCCTGCTGGTCGACCGCACCATGCCGATCGAGGGCCTTCCCGTGACCTTCAACGTTCGCCACCTCGAGCGCTTCGCGCTGGGAACCGAGTACCCCACGGTCGTCGACGGCGTGGCTGAGCGACTGCGCAAGGTGCCGGGCGGCGCCGTGCTCGTGGTCGACGCGACGGGCGTAGGACGGCCAGTCGTCGACTTGCTGGTAGCGCGCGGCCTCGATCCTGTCGCCATCACGATCACGGGCGGCGAGACGCCTCGCATTGAGGGCCGTCACTGGCACGTGCCTAAGCGCGACCTGATCGCTGTGTTACAGGTGGCCCTCCAGAACCACCGGATGCGCTTCCCCGGCAAGCTGGCGGCCGTCGAGGACCTCATCCGCGAGTTACTTGGACTCGAGTTCAAGGTGAGCATCGCCGGCAACGTCACGATGGGCGCGTGGCGCGAGGGCTCGCACGACGACCTTGTGCTCGCTCTAGCCCTGGCCTGCTGGCTCGGCGAGCGGCACTACAGCGCGCTCACGCAGGCGCGTTACGAGCGAGCCGAGACAGAACGCGTCGGGGCAATGTTCGACGCGGCAGGTGGAATCAGCCCGATCTAGGCCGGCTTCAGCGAGCGGGCGTCCCGACGCGACGAGGTGCCGACCGTGTGCGGCGTCTGGGCGCCCGCTCGCCGAAGCCGAGACTGATCCGATATGCCCGCACGGTTTGCTGGACCCTGCGGGCGCCCGCCAGCGCGGGGAGGGGTGGCTTCCCCCTCGTCGCGTGGAGTCCTCCACTCCCGGCGGGCGCCCGCAGGGTCCAGCACAGAAACGAGGAGTGCCTTGACCACGTCAGACAAGACCCCAGAACGCGAAGTGGCAGAGGCCGACGCGTCAGCGCTGGTCCTGCGCTTCGACCAGTATCTCCGCGCCGAGCTGTGGACCGGATGTGACTTCGGCTGCCGCTACTGCCTGCCAGTCGCGAGGCGCTGGGCGAAGAGAGTCGGGCAGCTGCCCGACGCCGAGGGCCTTTGCGAGAAGGAGGTCCAACCTCGCCGCTGTGACCCGCTCAACCTGAGCGAGCTCGACAGCGTTCCCGGCAGCTGGCGCGGCGGCATCTTCCCGCCCGTCCTGCTGAGCTTCATGTGCGACCCGTACCCCAAAGAAGAGGAGACCGCAGGCGTGACGCGCGAGGCGATCGCCATGCTTCACAGCTACCGCATCGGGGTCCGCATCCTGACCAAGAGCGGCACGCGGGCAGTCCGTGACTTTCAGCCGGCGCCGGGTGAGGAGTCAGACGACGAAGACTGCCCGAACCTCGGCAGCCACCCCGACGACGCCTTCGGTGCGACCATGTCGTTCCTCGATGAAGCGGACTCGCGCAAGTGGGAACCCCGGGCCGCCATACCAGCAGAGCGCATGGAGGGGCTGCGAGAGGCGCATCGTCGCGGCATCCCGACCGTTCTCAACCTGTCACCTGTCATCGACCCTGAACAGTCGCTCGAGATCGTCCGGCTCACTCACGATTTCGTCGACCTCTACAACCCCGGTCCGCTGCTGGAGATGAAGTCGACAGCCCCGCCGTTCGACTGGGATGACTTCGCAGTGCGAGCCTTCGAGCTGTGCTTGAGCTACGGCAAGCCATGCCTGGTCGACCTGCCCGACGACAGCTGCGAAGACGACTCCGCTCCGGCATTGGGAGAACTGTTCGTGCCGGGGACGCCCTTGGGTCTCTTCGACGAGATGATGTGCGAGCCGATCTGGCGCGGAATCTGTCAGGTGCACCGGCCGGCTTGGACGATAGCGGCCGGCGGCAGGCAACACGCGCATGAGATGGCGATGCAGATGCAGGCGCAGATGTGCTGCGGGATGGGGCGGGCCCTGGGGGAGCTTCGCGAGCGGGCTGCCGCCCCAGCCGCTCGAGGCGCGCGCAGGGCATTGTCGGCCGTGTATAAAGGGTGAGTCGCGGCAACGCTCGTAGCCATGTGCTCGCTGCTGCGGACAACGGCAAGGGGACGAGACCGCTCACGGCGCCTTGGATAGGCGCGACCTACACGGTATCGCGGCCCGACTCTATTTGACCTTCGGTACCGGCCGGGGCGACGGATCCGGTGACGGCCACCCTTTTCGTGCCGGCACGTCGGGTTGAGGTGCCGGTTTGGGCTGAGGTGCCGGCCTCGGTTGAGGCGCCGGCTTGGGCTGAGGCGCCGGCCTCGGTTGAGGCGCCGGCTTGGGCTGCGTCATTTCGCGACCACCTTCGATAGGTTCTCGATAGCGAACGCCGACACACACGCGATGCCACCAAGTACTGTGGCCAGCGCGACGTAGTTCAAGGGGTACAGCCATCGCGTCAGGCGGGTTGCCTTCTCACGCTTCTCGAGCATCTGGTCGCTGTCACCGGTCGGGTTGTCGGGCTTCATTCTGAGGTACTCGACCCACAGGTTGCATTGCCTGATCGTGAGCTGGTGACCGACCATCGTCACCGTCAGGCCGGCCACGAACAGCCCGATGCCTACCGAGAGCAATACCAGCCAAGTGAGAGGGTGAGATCGAGCTATGCTTTCCGTCAGTGCGAATGTCACGGTGATGGCACCCCCGGCGAGCCAGAAGACACGCGAATCGAATTCCCTCGCGGCGTCCTGACTGGCCTTGGTCAGGAGATTCTCGAGCTCGTCGGCCACACGTCCTCCTGCTTGCGCGACCCCGTCCACGCGGCGTCGTATTCTCATCGCTAGCCCAAGGCCACTCTACTGCCGAATGGGGCAGCGTGGGGGCCGCCCTCCCGGTCGACCCTCGCCGGCTAGCCTGGTCACTTAGCGGCTACGCCCATGGATTCGAGAATGGGACGCGAGCATGCAGCGCCCCGGCAACTGCTCGAAGCTGGAACCACCATGTCGCAGTCTCGCTCTGCACCTCACGGGTCGATCTCACGGCACCCGCAAGGGAGTCCACTCGTGCCACCTCGTCGGTGCCTTCCAGCTCGCTTTCATAGCTCGACATATCAGACGCGACGAGGTACATGGCGCTCAGCGAGCGCACGTAGACGCGGTGCGAGGCAGCGACGCACTTCGGCACGTCCATGACTGCGACCGCGACGCTGAGGCTGTGTGTCTCATGCGCGATGTTGGTGTATTGCGCTTGCAGGGCTGAGCGGTCCTTCTTCGTCGAGCCACGGTCCGCGACCACTACCATCTGCTCAGCGATGCCACGTTCGCGCTTCACGTACGGGCTAAGGTGGCGAAGATAGAGGGTCAGCTCTCGGCTCTGCGTAAGGTGCGTCGGACTCGGGGTCGACGTGGGGTCGCGGAGCCCTGCGCAGCCCGCGAGAAGCAACGTGGTCGCAGCGATTAGCAAGACGAAAATTCTGCGCAAATACGCCCCCTGTGTCAGGTGAAGACTACTCTGTCCCGCGGTCAGCGCGAAAGGGCCGCCTCTCGAGCGGCCCTCCGCCGGCCCAGCCTGGTCACTGTCTCCCCGCGCGTCCACGGTAGCGTAGCTCCTCCATCTTGGGAAACGGCGACATCTTGACTTCGCTGGATTTCTGTGCTGTCGGCGAATCATCAAGTGACCATCAAGTACCCTTCACGAGCGGCAGAGGGGGCGGTTCGAGCCTGATTATGAGGGACGAGGAGGGATTGGAAGGGAGGCTGAAGCCCGGGCGGCGCTAATTGTCAAGTACCGGTTCGGGCTCAGCGGCGCCAGCCCACCATGGAGCATACGTCATGTACTTCGGAGCGGCGTTCGGATCACGCGGAGTGATTTGTCCGGCGTCCACTGCCTCCTTAATTAGGCGCGACGCTAGGGCTGAGTTCTTCTTCTCAATTCCAAATCGCTCGCGAATAGATGAATTCGTCAGTGAGTCGTGGCTCACTTGCTTTAGGCACGCGTGAAGGTAGCAGGCCCGCACGCGGTCGGGTTTCCCCATCTTCTGAAGAGGCCGAGGAGCGAAGAGAACCACCCGAGTCGTGTCTTCGTCCGCCTCGAAAAGAGGAGCGGGGAGCTGGTAGAGTTCGGTCTGAAAGACGACCTTGTCGATCCCGCTGCCCCGTTCCTCACAAACGCCCATTCGACGCATCAGCGAGGCCAAAGCTTCGTTCCTCGACTTGGGCGCATGGTCGACGAATCGGTGGGGTTCGACGAGGGGTTTTCCCGGGTTCGTGATCTCCATCCTGTCGTCGAAGACCTCGACCATCGGACCGGAACCGCCCACTGCCAAGTCTTGATGAATTAGCGCGTTGGCGACGAGCTCACGAATTGCTATCTCGGGATAAACGGGAAGCGTCCTGCGAAGCGCTGCCCCGAGGACTTCATTGGACGGCAGGAGTTCATTGACGTACTCGATAAGGCCCTCGAAGCCCGATGCGTATCCTTTGCCCCCGGGCTGCTCCTTTACTGTCGTCATCCTGTTGTTGCCCTCGTAAACGATAACGCGAACGGCCTTGCGTTTGACCGACCCGAACTTCGACAAGTTCCTGGCAAATAGGACGGCGCCCAAGTTTGTAACAGCCCAACGGCTGTGCTCCTGTTTGATTACCTCGTCACTCTCGAGGGCCTCTAGAATGCCCGACTTGACCTCAGGTAGCGGAAGGCCGAGAAGGTGGAAGAACGCCGGGTAGTCGAGAAGCTCAAGGACCCTGTCGCTCGTCATTCGCTCGGCCGCGTAGCAATCCTCGAAGGGGGTGTCGTCAAGGATTCGCCAGAGCTCTCGTTCCTTTTCCGGCAAGCCAGCCAGCGCCTTGGTATAAGAGCCCACGCGAATGTACTTGCGCTGCTTGAACCGAACAGGGCTGCGGAAGGCCCTCCCTATCTCGAGGACCACAACGTGCTTGTTATCCACGTCGACACTAAAGAAGCGGAAACTGATCTTGGGATCTAACAGCTTCAGAAGCCAACTCTCGAGTTCCTCGCTTCCGACTTTGGCGGTCCTCGGGTTGAAAGTTGTGCCAACGATCTCGTGGGACGAGTCGTTGACTCCCCAGACAACGTAAGCGAAGGCCTTCCCGAGGAGTGCGGCCGAATTGGCCAGGGCGCTTATGTTCTGGCCGATTTCCTCTTCACGGTCGTCATTCTCTTTGAACTCGAGCCACTCGCACTCTGACGACAGCTTCCGGCACTCCTGAACGAGAGCAATTACCTGCTCCGGCGGTCGGTCTACCGTCATGCGCACCTCTCGGGGCGCTCTGCCGGTTTGGCTGCTGGGTGCGGTTCAGAAGACATGCCGCGGATTCTACGCCTGCGCCCTATCGCGGGCCAGGCAGGTCGACGCTCGAGTTGCGACTTGCGGTCATTCGGAGGGCGAATGGCGAAACGGCCGTCCCGAACGGGCGGCCGTTTCGGGCCCAGCCTGGTCACTGTCTCCCCGCGGGTCCGCGGCAGCGTAGCTCCCTGCCGGCCAGCGTAGCGTCGCGCTAGAAGGCCGGCAATGCCCCAGACGCCTGGCGCGGTTGACGTTGAGGTCCCCTTAGACGACTCGCAGCAGATTGCCCTTCAGCCTGTCGAACTCCTCGCGCGTGATGAGGTCTTTCTCCAGCAGCTCAGCGAGCTTTGCGAGCCGATCGACCGCGTCCCCGCCGCCGTCGGCTTGAGCGGCATTGTGACCGGCCTCGAGTTGACGCAAGATCGTGAACACCGGCGAAAGGCGCATGCGCAGAACGTCAGGCGTCTCACCCGACGTGTGGAGAAAGAGCTCGGCGGACGTGGTCTTGAGGCAGACCACTGTGCTGATCGTGGTGCGGGTCGTCAACATGTTGAGGGCGGCCCCTATGAGCATCCCCTCGGCTGCGCCAGCGGCCCCGAAACCTCCGCCGATGAATCCGCCGCCGCGCCGCTGCGCCCCTGGGCCGCCGATTTCCAGCGCCGCAATCTCCGCGTACGGCACCTCAGCGACCGGCTCCCCGCAAACCAGGACAAGGGCATCGCTCCTGAAGACGAGAGTCAGGGAGGCGGCGGTCTGAACAGACAGCCCGTGGCCCCCCAGAACCGTGCATCCGTAGACGACCGCCAGGGCGTCGGCGGTAATGACGGACATGGGTGTGGCGGTCTGTTGTTCGATGAATCTTCTGGCCGTCTCGATCAGCTCATCGCATTCGGCTCTGACTCGACCATCGGTCTTTGTGCGAAGCAACGATGCCAGCTCGAGCAAGCCACGGGCCTCGTTTAGGTCGGCCTGGGCTCCGTTTTCCATGAGCCAAAGGTTCTCGACGGCCTTCTTGTATTGTCCGGCCGCAGCACACTGCTGGGCCTTCTCGAGGTTCTTTGACATTTCCCCCCACCTCTCTCCGACTCCGGAGTACACGCTTTGAGTCTACAACGTGATTCCTCCGACGCGCGCACTCCCGTGGGATAGCATGAGTCTCGTCGAGTTGGGGGGGATTATGGCGTCGCTCGAAGACACGCTTGCCAAGGCGCGCGGCCAAGCTGAGGCCGGCAAGCTCAAGGCAGCGGAGCGCTCGTTGTGGGAGGTCATCGGACAGGCGCGATTCAACCCGAGTGCAGCCCGTGGCATCCTCGCGGTGGCGGAGACCGTGCGCGACGGAGCTACTGGCGGCTTCAAGGACGACTGCGAGAGGCTTGTCGCTGTGGCTAGCAGAACGGTTGTTCTAGCCGACAATGGAGGCGTTGAGCCAGAGCAAGATGGGCCGCGCAAGGGCGCGATGGCCGTTGTGCCGTCGTGCAAGGTGATCGGAGTCTCAGGGTTCGACGACCTGCCCATCGGGGCGGCGTGCGAGGTGATCTTCAGGCAGGATGAAGTCGCGTTGCTGCGGCTCAGCGACTTGCGCGAGGTGGTCGCGCCGTGGAGCGGGCTTGTCCTCGAGATCGGCGGGGCAGGCGCGATTCGCAGTGGCGGCGGATTCATCGGCGGAGGTTTCGGTCTTGCCGGCGCTGCCGTTGGAATGTTGACGGCGTCGGCCCTGAACTCCATCACGACGAAGACCGGCATCGACACGGTGCTTCATCTGCAGACTCCCGATGCAGAGTTGTTCCTTCACCACGACGAGGTGCCTCCGGAGGCGCTGCGACGCGCCCTCTCGCCTGTCTTCACCAAGTTGCGCCAGGCTGAGTCCGCTGCTCCGGGCATGAGCGGGGGCGGCGACCACGTCATCGATCGGCTTCACAAGCTTGCCGATCTGCGCGACCGGGGCGTGGTGACGGAGGAGGAGTTCTCCCGACTGAAGGCAGACTTGCTCGCGTAGCGGGTTTCTGACCGCTACTGAACACGAACGCTGCCGGCCCGCCGCTCCACTGGGGAACGACGGGCCGGTGCTGGTGAGGAGACTCGGGGGGCGGCTAGGCGGCGTTCGCTTGGCGTGAGGCGGCGGCGTAGTCCTCGAGCGCCTTCATGAGGCGCTGCTCGTCGGTCGTGAGCGTCCAACCCAAGGCCCCGTGGATGGCCTTGGCGGCTGCGATTTCCTGGCGGTAGCGCGCCCGTGTGCCGAACCGCAGACGGAGGCCTACGGCGAGACTGGCGATGTGGTCAGCGTCTCTCGCGCTCGGAACGACCATGACCAGATAGTTGACCTGGCCGGTCCTCCACTTGCCGGGTTCGAGCCAGATGCGCCGGTCGCCATGCCGGGCGTGTTCCGTGAGGCTCAGCGCAAGGCGGGTCGTAGTCGGTGCTTGAAGCAGTTCGATCATCACGAGTCCTTTCGTCTTGTCGACAGGACCCGGTGGGACCTCCGGTTTCCCCACCGGAAGCGCGGTCGCCATGAGCGCGGCAGCGCGTGGGCTTGGTCAGTCGATCACCGCCTCGGTCTGAGGTGTGGCACGCGTTGGCAGAGGACGCGGGCGGGGAGCGGAGTCGCCAAAGCCAACCGATGTGCCCAGGCGATGAGGAGCGGGGAAGGGCGGCCGAGCCAGAGGGGCGGTGTTGTCAGGCAGCGTCCATGGCTCGGCCGGGCGAAAGTATACGGCATGGCCATCGGACTTCCGACACGGAAGAAGCTGAGACACGCTCACCCCTCAAAACGCTACCTGACTTCGCTATCTACATCACACTCTTCGCGCGAATGCAACAGGTGCCCGGTCTCGCGCCGATTCCTTCTAGGTGCCCCCGTCTGAGTGCCCTCATATGGCAGCCTGACTATCTAAGCGAGCGTAGAACTGAGACTGTCGTTTACGGCTCTGTAGCCTGCGAGACGCTAAAACCGGTCCAGTCGTAGTAGATGAAATCGCCCGTTGTGACGCCGCTGATCGACGACACGAAGTCGGTGTACTTGACGTTCCAGGCGCCCTGCTGGTTGGCGACCGCGATCCAGGCGTGACTGTAGGTGTCGTTGCC